>PKXQ01000015.1 GCA_003132405.1 Acidobacteriaceae bacterium
TCGCATGCAAGACTCAAGGCCAGGATGGATTCGCTGCTCTCCTTTCCTGTAGGGCTCTTTCATCCCCTACACATGCCGGTTTATCCCGGCGCTCTCCGGTTAGCCCGTCAACCGGGAGCAATCGCGATCACTCCCTGCAAGTCGACTTTGCGAGATCAATCGGCCTGCGATCCGCAAAGACGCATATGCAAGTCAGACCGGCTATCCCGCCTACGCTTAGCGATGGGAGAACGCTGAGGACGGGCTCTGCTCAGAGTCTGCTTCGCTTCCTCCGAGGTCCATCCGTTCGATTAGACCGTCTGCGATGGTATAAGCATGCCAGACCTCGCTGTCTGAAAGCACATCGCCACCAAGGCTCTTCACAAGCTGATGGACTCGGACATCGATCTTGCCCGCTCCACGGTCGATCACCTCAATCGGTTCGACATGAGGATCGAACTCTTTCCACTGGCGGCTCCAGTAGGCACGAATCTCTTCTTTCCCGACTACACGCCCGCCTTCCGATGCCTTGGGCCAACTGACGCTCTCCCTCATCAGCGCCAACGCACCATCGATGTTCCGTTGGTTGAAAGCAGAGTAGACCTCGGCTATGAGCGTCTGTGTGTTTGCCACATATTCCTCCGTGTGGATGATCATTCAGCCAGTATGAACATTATAGGTCCTGAAAAACGATAGCTCCCTATCGGGACTGCCCCGAAGCAGAAGTGCGGGGATGACAGGTCGGTGTCGTCGGGGCAGTTTCGATAGGGATCTATCGTTTGCCGTTACCAATCCGACTCCGAGTCCACGGCTTTGCACTTGCCCCTATTAGGAATGCATTGACGCAGGGCGGCTTCTCTTCTCCACCGAGAGCGCGCTGATAGGAAACACAACGACTACGACGAGATACGTGATTGATCCCGCTAAGCGGCTCTTCGCGCGTATGAAATAACTTAGAATATGACCGGGAGGTATTATGTCCGTCGCTCAGACGCTTTCACCCGCCCGGGAGCTATTACACACGCACCTACGTCAATCCCAGCGACGCCGACGTACCAGGCTTCAGTGTTTTCACCCGGCGTAACGGAACGGTTTATCACTTCTACAGTGGCGAGGTGAGCGCTGCGATGGCCGACCCCGGACGGGATCCGCGCGGTGCCCCCGACCCCGACCCTCTTTGGCTGATGTTGGATCTGACGCCGGAGGGTCGCGGCACCGACTGGTACCCGAAGCTCGAGTACGATCACAAATAGCCCGAGACTTCCTTTCGCCGATACCAAGACGAGGTGATTCTAGACATCTCTCCTTACGACCTTTTCTAAAGCATGCGCGTCATATTTGAGCCACTCGTCGGATACGCAAATATCATGTGCTTTAGATCGGTGGCGCGCATTCCGGAACGAATGGCAAGTGCGAAGAGATTGATGACTTCACCGGCCTCGCTCCCTAGAATATGAGCGCCCAGAATGCGGTCTGTGCCTTCCTCCACGAGCACTTTGTAGCCGGAGTATGATTCCCCGACCCGTCGAGACGAATACCAAGTCGAGGTCATCTCTTTCTTGACCCTGAACTTAAGCTTTTGCTCACTTGCCCCGCGTTCACTGAGACCGACAGCAGCGAGCGAGGGGATCGAGAAGACGACCGACGGAATGCCGAGGTAATTTGGTCTCTGATGATTTCCCTGCAAGAGGTTTGCGGCCACGATCAGCCCTTCATAGCTCGCCACAGGAGCCAGCGGCGGGCCTCCACTGGCGGCAGCATCTCCCGCCGCATACACAGCTGGAATCGACACACTTTGCAAGAATTCGTTGACTCGCACTCCCCGCTTCTCCCATTCGATCCCCGCAGCATCCAGATTCAGGCCCTTGATCTCGGGCACGCGACCCGCAGCATGCACAGCCATATCCGTCTGAAACACGCCCGTCTTCTCAGAAGCGACTGCCCGGACAATCAACTGACCCGAGCTCTTTTCGATCCCTATCGCTTCGGTTCCCAGATGAACGTCAATGCCAAGGTCGCGAGTTCGCTCAACCAGTTGATCAACGAGATCCGGGTCAAAAAGCGCAAGAGGGCGCGGGCCACGGTGGAGGATTGTGACCTGCGATCCCGCAAGCGCGGCTACATGCGCAAACTCAAACGCGATATACCCGCCTCCGATAAAGAGAATCCGCCGCGGGAGTTCATTCAACTCCAGGAACTGATCGCTTGTCGTAAGGTACTCAGCCCCAGGAATCCCCAAATCTGTCGGTACCTCCCCGGTCGCGATAACGACGTGCCGTCCCTCCAACGTCTCTTCTCCTACTTGTACTGTAGTTGGACCGGCGAAGCGCGCCAGACCATGGAACGCCGCGATGCCGGCTTTCGCGAATCCGTCTTCGCGCCGTTTTGGAACGGGCTCAGTGAAAGAACGCTTGAAACGCATTAACTCGGGCCAATCAATCTGAAGCTTCGCGGCCTGAATTCCTTTTCCTTTCATTCGATGAATCCAGTCAACGGCTTCGGCAGCTCCGACGAGCACTTTCTTTGGGTCGCATCCCCGTAGGGCACAGGTACCTCCGAACGGCCTCGAATCCACAATCGCAACCTGCCAGCCTGCTTCGCTGCAGCGCGACGCCACCGCCGAGGCGCCTGATCCTGTTCCGATTGCGATCACATCAAATTTTCTAGGCATGTTTCCCTCAAGCATTTTGCATTTGTTCCGGCAAGCTGAGACACTGCCGCGCCCGGCTTCGAGGCTTTGGAATCCGGGCTTTCGTTTCACAGCACAGTTTAGACCTGCGAATTGCTTGCCACACCTCGGCTTTGCAAAACTTGGCGGTTCCGCGAAGAATACGGATAACGGTTGAGAGCGAATCAACTCATTTCGGAACGCAGGGAAGGAACACAACGATGTCCTATCAGCCTATCGAGAATTACGGAATCATCGGCAACATGCGCACGGTTGCCTTGGTGGGCATGACCGGTTCGATCGACTGGTACTGCTATCCACGGTTTGACTCGTCCAGCATTTTCGGAGCGATCTTGGATGACAAAAAGGGGGGCGATTCCAAATCTCCGCCGGCGCTGACGGTGTCCGGCACAAGCAGGTCTATTGGTCTTCCACCAACGTCTTGGTTACGCGCTTCTTTTTGCGGGATGGAATCGCCGAGCTAGAAGACTTCATGCCAGTGGGTTTACCCTCCGAATCGCCGGCGGAACCGTTAAGGTCAAAGACGAAGTGAAAATAGAATTCGATATCGTTCCAGTTCAATTGCCGATTGTGCTGGTCCCACAGGATTGTCCACTGCGTAAGGAAGTGCGAAGAATACGAGTAGCCGATATCGTAGGGCATTGGCCACGGCAGCAATTTCCCCCGTTCATCCAACTGCACTGGATGACCCGCGATCGTGGGCGCATCCACCACCGAAGTCACCGGAAACGGCTTCTGCTGTCCCGCGAGCATCGTACTCAAAAACAGCACTCTCACGAGAACGAGCGCGATTTTGGTAAGCAGAGCCATTCCATCCAGTGGTTGAATCTCATGGCGACTCAGTGGCGTGCCAGAGGTGGTGGCCATGCGGTGCGCGTAATTATAGTCGCGCAGCACATCGGAGAAGAATCCAACGATCCTAGGTGGTTTGTCGGCTATTCGGAAACTATCCAGAAACGGGCTTGGAGGAAATCAATGGCGATCTCCCCCAAGCGGACTTCGGGACAAAGTCGTCGGAGTCAGCGGCGGAACGTAACTGCCCGTTTGCTCGTGATTCGGGCATAATTCGCAGTCGCAGGTTCAGTGCTTACACCCGTGATCCACCGCGGGTGCTAGTCTTACGTAGCAACGATGAGCAACCGCGACATCCAGGCGGCTTGGAAATATCACGATGGCACGAAACACTCTCCCTGGAGTATTCGTAGCAATCCTCACTTCCTGGACTGGGCGAATCGACCGCATCCTTTCAAAATCTATCCGAAGATAGAGCCGTTTCCGCTACCGCGAGACGTGCGGCAAACGGGCGTGGCCGCGTGCTCTGCGATCTCTGAGCTAGTGTCCTCATCGCGAGCCGATTTGGTGCCTAACCTTCATGATCTGGCGCGCATTCTCTATTTCTCGGCGGGGATTACCAGACAGCGCTTATCCGCAAGTGGACCAATCTATTTTCGTGCGGCTGCTTGCACCGGCGCTCTCTACGAGATCGAGCTGTACGTCGTGACTGGCAATCTTGAGGGTCTGGATGCCGGCGTATATCACTTCAATCCGGGGGATGTATCGCTACGGCTGTTAAGAAAAGGTGATTTTCGAAGAAACTTGGCTCAGGCGACGGCGATGGAACCCGCTGTGGCTCACGCGCCCGCGACAATCATCTGTACCGGAACATACTGGCGGAACGCCTGGAAGTACCAGGCGCGCACCTATCGCCATTTCGGTTGGGACAACGGCACGCTGCTGGCGAATATGATGGCCGTTTCTGCGGCTTCGGGGATGCTGGCCGAGATCGTGCTCGGGTTCGTGGACGGCGAGGTAAACCGTCTACTTGATCTCGATACGCGGCGCGAGGTTTCCTTGTGTCTCGTACCGATCGGGCGCAAATCGGAAAGTCCTCTGCCAGTCGTGAGAGAGAGTCAGGCGCTCGGCCTGGAGACGATCCCACTTTCGCAGTGTGAGGTCGAGTATCCCGCCATGCTTGAGATGCACGAGGCGTCTTCACTTGAGTCCGAAGAGGAGGTAGTTCAGTGGCGCGGGAAGCAACTGGTCCTTTCCCCTTCCGCTCCGGCGGGCGAGGAAGTTCAATTGCAGAGTCTGCCGGAAGAGGAACAACCGAAGGACACGATCGAGCAGGTGATCCTGCGCCGCGGTTCTTCCCGATCGTTCGATAAGACAGCATCCATTACATTGGCACAACTTTCAACCATTCTTGAGTGCGCCACGCGAGGTCTTCCAGCTGACTTGCTTAAGCCTCCCGGCACGCAACTAAACGATCTTTACCTGATCGTGCATTCGGTCGAGGGGCTCAAACCGGGCGCTTACTTCTTCCAGCGTGAGCGGAACACGCTAGAGCTTTTGAAGGAGGGAGAATTCCGCGCCGAAGCGTACCATCTCGGACTGGAGCAGCAGCTGCCGGCCGACGCCTGCGTGGACATCTTCTTTCTCGCCGATTTGAATCGCATTCTGGAGCGATACGGGAATCGCGGCTACCGGGCGGTCCAGTTGGAGGCGGGCGCCATCGGCGGCAGGATGTACCTGGCGACATATGCACAGCGCCTGGGTGCGACTGGGCTGACTTTCTTCGACGATGACGTGACTAATTTCTTTTCCCCGCACGCAAGAAACAAAAGTGCCACCTTCCTGCTTGCGATTGGCAAGGCGCTGAAACGCAAACCACAATAGAGCCCTGGGAGATGTCGGCGGCCTATCCGTCGCAGCCACCCGCACGAAGTGCCAAAATCTTACGCCGTACTTATTTGGCCGGTCTGCCATGATCGAGGCACAGTGCGACCAGTTCGGAGATATTCGCTTCGCCCACGCACATGACCGTGTCCGCGCCCCCCCAGTAGATTTTTACGGTTCCATCCGGCTCCGCAACAGCGCCACAGGTGAAGACGACGTTGTGCACATAGCCAGTGACCTCCCAAGGATCTTCCGGTTGCAAAATCCACGAGTCGCCCACACCAATGATCTTTGCCGGGTCGCTGAGGTCGTGAAGAGCAACCCCCAGACGATAAACAGATCCATCCATAGTTCGGAAGACTCCATGATAGATAGACAGCCATCCCTTGTCCGTTTTGATCGGAGGTGCGCCAGGACCGATCTTCATTTCATCCCAGTGATATTGCACAGGCCTCATGATGAGCTGTGATTGGCCCCAATAACAGAGATCCGGAGAATAGGAAATCCAGATTGACCAGGGGGCGATTTCAGAATGAGGACGGTCAAGCCGGGCATATAGCCCATCAAACTTCTCGGGAAAGATGACTACATTCCGATAATCCGCCTCCGTAATCAAGGAAACTCTGTCCACTTGATTGAAGTCCTTCGTCTTAGCCAGGGCGATCCGCACTCCATTTCGCGAGTAGGCACTGTAGGTGATGATGAACTCTCCCTCCACCAGGGTAACGCGCGGATCCTCCACCCCGAACTCTTCATAGGCAGCGAAAGGGCCTTCCTGGTCGGGAGTCAGAAAAGGCTGTGGATCTGCGGTAAAGCGGAACCCGTCGGCACTGCGTGCCAAGCCGATGATGGACCGTCCGGTGCGGAGATGGGAGCGGAAAAGCATGATGTATTCGTTCCCCTGCTTCACGACCGCCGCGTTGTGAACAGTCTCCACGGGATAGGGGATCTCGGCCTTGGTGAGGATGGGGTTGTGGCTGTACCGCTTGACAATTTCAGTCTTCACGATCGTTTCTTCGCCTCCAGATCAAAAATCGTTGAGTAAACTCGCTCGTATCCCTCCACCATGGTTTCGATCGAGAAGTGTTGTTGGACTCGTCTTCGGCAAGCAGGTCGGTCGATTTCAGAAATTCGTCCAACGGCCCGAACTGCTTCATTGACGTTGTCAACCAGAAAACCGGTCTGCCCAGTTTTGATCACCTCACGGCAAGAGCCGAGGTCCATAGCGACGACGGGCACGCCGGCGGCATTGGCTTCGACCAGCACAAGCCCGAACCGTTCCGGGATGGTGTTCAGGTGGAGCAACGCTCGGGCTCGAGCAAACAGGTCGTTCTTTCCTGTCACGCCCACCGGTCCTATATAAACGATGTTCTGATCGTCGAGATGGGGTTGGACCTGCTCCCGGAAATAGGCTTTGTCCTGGATAATACCAGCGATGATCAAACGCATTCCGCACAAGCCAGCAACCTCGATGGCCAGATGAACACCTTTATCCGGGTGGATCCGACCAAGGAAAATCAGGTCATCCCCGCCGTATTCCTGAAGCGGGTACAACGACAGATCAATGCCGTTGTAGACGGTCGCTAGGTAATTGAGCCCTCTCGCTCGGTCGGAGTCGCTGACGGAAACGAAATACCCATCGCGATACTTCTGATAGATCGGCATGATTTTGGCTGACGAGAATCCGTGGATCGTGGTGAGGACCGGTGTTTTGATCAGCCGCGTGTAGCTCAAGGGCATGAAGTCGTAGTGGCTGTGGATGAGATCAAACTCAGAAGCGTGCTCGAACACTTCGGAGATATGAAGGCATTCGGCTACTTTGGAATCAAGAGTAGAGTCCTCTTCATACCCCTTGTCCAGCACGGCATGCAAGTGAGCGCGGGTGACAGAATCCCCGCTAGCGAACAACGTCACGTCCCAGCCGCGGGCGATGAGCCCTTCGGTGACGTTGCTAGCCACCGTTTCCCAAGCGCCATATTGCCGAGGAGGCGTTCGCCAGGCTATTGGCGACAGGATCGCCACTCTTTTGTTGGGGTCTCTCATGCTATTCGACGGCACTTCCTAGTCCATAGCAGCCAGCACTTCATCGAGGTGAACGGTAGCGAAACCGGTGGCGTGATCGGCCATGGCATAGGGAATGATCAGTTCGCTGCCGTGCACGAGAGCACCACAGGTATAAACGACATTCGGAACGTATCCCTGACGCTCGTTTTGATTCGGCTTGAGCAAGGGTTCATGGAGGCGACCGATCACTTTGCTAGGGTTGTCGCGATCGAGGAGGAACGCGCCGATGCAGTACGTTCGGAGGGGACCGACACCATGGCTGAGGACTAGCCAGCCTGCTTCAGTTTCAATGGGGGACCCGCAATTCCCAAGCTGGACTAGTTCCC
>PKXQ01000008.1 GCA_003132405.1 Acidobacteriaceae bacterium
CAAATCAGGTTGTCAAACGCATCATGGAGACATTAGTGGAGTTGCTGCTCAGTCCGACCCAGAGCCGGGGGTTTTGGATGTTGACATCGCTCCGTCTGAGAAGTTCGTCGGGTTGGCATTGATGGCAGCCCACGGTGCTTTTGTTCGAGCGACATCAGAATACATCGCGATGGCACGACCTAAGTTGCAGCCAATTGCAGACCGTTTGGAGGAAGATTTCGTAACAGCTTGGAAGTGATAATCAGGTAAAAGCAGGAAACCAGCATGAAAGAATTTGAGGCTCCGCGTCGGAATCTGCGGAGCCTCAAAGGCGCTCTACGCTCACGCAGGAGTCTCAACTCGACAAGCGCGGCAAGTAAGCATCCTATTAATCCTTCTTCGCAGCCCGTATCTTCGCCCACCGTGCCTTTTGTGCCGCCGCGATCTTCCGGCGTGCTGATGCCGACATGGTGCGCTTGGCAGGAGCCGAGATCGTGGATTTCGCTACCACAGCTATTGGCTGCGACTGTTTCCGAAGACTCGCCCATCGTGCTTTCTGTGCCAGTGCCATTTTCCGCCGCGAAGCTGCGGATATAATTCGCTTCGGTTGAACTGTGTTGTCGGGTGCTGCTCCCCCCGCACCGTTCAAGGACTCTATTCCAGAAATTAATTGGTTTAGCTTGTCAATTTCTACCTGTGCGTGGCTGCGCTTCTCGCGAAGCTCCCGTAGTGCATTATCTAAATTCGACATGGTTAACCTCCTCGCGTATTTTGACAACGGCTCAATTGTATAAGAGGAGAGTAAGATGCGGCGAAGGGCGCGGGTTTTCGGTAGTGGTGCAGTTTGGATTCCCACAGGCTAGCGTTTAGCACCGGCCTGTGGGAAACTGTCGGCATGGCAAAACCAAAGAAGCGAATCCCCCAAAAAGGAGATCGCGTAGCAGCGCGTAGACAGCACGGCGCCTTCATTGTATCCAGCGTGGATAGCGACCTTCTGACCGTAGAGCTGAGGATGATTGGAGACGATCTTAGACTCATATCTATCCCTTGGGGCGCATTGACCTTCCTTGACGAATTGGACGAGAGCCAGAACGCCCTGCGGGTCGTGAGAGAAGCTACCGAGAATCAGTAACGCTATCCGGCTCGGGCTTTGGCACTGTTGGATCGTGTGGCAGCTTGAGAGGCTTTATTTCCCCATTCGTCTCCTCGTAACTGGCTACGAGCTTATTAAGCATGTCACGGATGAGTTTGGCTTGTGGCCATGAAAACGTAACAGCTCCTACCTCTTCTGCAACAAATTCTTTGGCTGTTTCGTCCGAAGTATCCCCTGAAACTAAGTGACCAAATCGAACTCTGACATCGAAGAGGGTCCAACTTGCGTGAGTATAGTTCGTATAAAGTTCCGGGATACTCCCGTTTTTTGATGGTATCCATCTAGTGTGACGCTTCGCTTCATCAGCCATTGCTATCTGCCTCCATTTCCCGCTGCGGCTGCGGCCATCATCTCCTCTTGACCCTCGACGGTGCCCATGGGCTTTCTTTCGGTACCAGCAGCATTGAATTCTGGTTCACGCTGCGCTGCGGCCACATTGCCGCCGTCTTGGAATAAAGAATTAGAATCGGCTTGTTCATCCGCAGAAGGATTGAGAAATAGTTCATCCTCCGCTAGTCTTGGCAGCACATCGAAAGACTCTGCCGAAAACGAGTCTTCCCACCTCAGCATTTCGTGAAAGGGGACTAGTTTTACGATCACGCCAACCCTAAGACCAGAAGCGATTTTCGCAAGAGTTTCAAGCGTGATATTTGCGGCTCCTGGCGTCTCAAACATCGAAATTCTGGACTGGTGCAATCCGGCCTCGCGTGCTAGATCGCGCTGGTATGGCATCGAAGGGTTCTCAGATTTCAGTCGAGCCGCACGAATTTGGGCAGGAACAAGCACCGCCAATTTCGCCCTAATGTATGACGCTCTTGATTTCTGGCTTTGTAGCAGTTTGCCGATTCGATCTAGCCGTTCGCCCATCTAGCTCCACTCTCCCCTCTTTAACGAGCCTTGCACGCTTAATAGCGGTCGTTATGCAATCTTTCGGCTGGTAGACCTTCTGCTTATGATTGCAGCCAATTAGGAATATTGCTTCTCTGCGCTTAGGACCAAATATTCCTAAAAGTCGTTGCTGAATACGACCGCAACCAAATCTCCATTCCCATACTTTTTCGCTTTTCGCGTCACCCTGTAGGACTTTGCAACCTTGCCAAGAGATTGGCAAAGATTCTTTCCCATTCACCTTAAGCAGAGACTCGAAAACGTCCTGTTCCTCCTCCTCTAGCTCGTCGTACCAAGGTTGGATAACGTTGTTTTGTCCCTCCTTGAAGTCGAAAAACACCCACAGCGTGGGCTTTATTTCCGGCTGTCCTATCGAGCTGAATGGTATCACGTTTTTATGATTTGGCAAGAGAATTACCTTGACTGGATTAAATCATATATATATGATTGATGTATTACAAGGACTTAATTCATGAATCGCCTAGCTTTAGACCGCCGCTCCCAAGTTGTGGCAGCTTTAGTCGAGGGTACTTCGATAAACGCTACATGTCGGATGACCGGGGTTTCTAAGCATACGGTCCTAAATCTGCTCAGAGACATCGGCTGTGCGTGCGCAGCTTATCACAATGCTAACGTGCGCAATCTGCGCGTGCGCCGCGTACAGGCCGACGAGATTTGGAGCTTCGTGTATGGCAAGGATAAAAACCTCACACTAGAGCAGGTCCAAAGCGGCCTCGGAAGTGTTTGGACGTGGAAAGCGATTGACGCTGACACTAAGCTCGTTATCTCGTACACAATCGGGGATCGTGGAGCGGACACAGCAAAAGCCTTCATGCAGGACGTTGCTTCGCGGATCAGTAATCGGATTCAGTTAACCACAGATGGCCATCGCGTCTACGCGGATGCCGTGGAAGATGCCTTTGGCGCGGACATTGACTATGCGATGCTCGTCAAGATTTACGGTGCATCGAATGAGAATCCCGAATCGCGCTACAGTCCAGCAACTTGCATTGGATGCCGCACTGGAGTTCTCAGCGGAAGTCCCGATCCTGACTACATCTCCACTTCATTCGTGGAGCGCAGCAACCTTTCGATGAGAATGGGGATGCGCCGATTTACGCGGTTAACAAATGGTTTCAGCAAGAAAGTGGAAAACCACGGTCACATGGTTGCCCTGTACTTTATGCACTTCAATTTCTATCGGATACACAAAACGCTCAGGGTCACCCCGGCAATGGAAGCTGGCCTGACGGATCATGTTTGGAGTATCGAGGAATTGATTGAGAAACTTTAGGTAAGTTGTTGACTTTAAAAATTAGTTCCATATGCTTCAATGGTAGTCAGGCCGAGTGAGGAGTAAACGTTCGGAAAGCGCTCTCCTCACCCGACCCACTGGGGGCGTAGCTCAACTGGATAGAGCAGCCGTTTACTAAACGGTTGGTTGCAGGTTCGATTCCTGCCGCCCTTACCAATCAACTACCCCTTACCAATTGGCCGCCAAATCGTGAGACTGGCGGCCAATCTTTTCAAACTTTAAAAAATTCCGGTTTCGCCTAGCGATTACAGCCAACTTCCTCTGGCCTGAGGCGATGAAGGAAAGTCCTAGCAGAACGGGAATCATACTCGACACTTGACGGAATCGTCAACCCGGCGAATCCAAGTATAACCCTTCATAAACCAACCTCGCATAACATCGGTAACCGCATCGCCACGACATTTTGTCGTTTCTGCGTAATTGCATTATAGCGCTATAATGCACAATCGCTGAAATGCCGTCAATAAGGAAGTTGAGTCTTGTCCCGAAAGCAGCGCGTCTCGCCGAATGCAAAACGCACTTCGATTTACCTCACCACGGCACAGGAGCACGCCTTGGTGACAATCGAGCATGAACGCAGACATAGAAAAGAGGAAAGAGATAGCTCCAGCGAAATAGTCGCCGACGCTATTTGGTTACTTGGTGAACGCTATGATGTGCGACGGAAGGAAATCGAGGCGCGATTTCCAGAACCAATTCCAGAACAGCCCAAAAATAAAGTGACCGTGTTGAAGCCGCGAAGAAAGAGTGGCAGGCAAGATTGATGCCAATCGCGTATTCAGATAAATTCAAACTGCACCACTACCGGGTTTTCCCTGCGGGACACGACAAGTATCGCTTCGCATTGTGAATTGCCGTAACCACATTTCCTAACCGTTTCCACCCGTCAGTTCCCGGCTGACTTGCCTCCGTATACAACCCCAAGACGATTATTTAAACTGCCAGAAGGGGCGGCGATGTCTTCCTCATCTATCAGAAAACACGCGGGCACTAGCGGGGCGAGTGATAAGCCTCCCGTCCCAGAACCTTCATTCGCCGAGCGAGCACGAACTTTGGTGTACATTTCCCGCATTGGAAGCCTCTCGACTCTTTCGCGCAAACAGCCGGGGTTTCCTTTCGGATCAGTTATGCCCTACGGGTTGGACGATCAAGGGCGTCCGATCTTCCTCATCAGCACGATGGCCATGCATACGCAAAACTTGCAGGCGGATCTTCGCGCTAGCTTGCTTGTGACGCAGGGTGACGCTGGCAGTGATCCACTCGGAGCGTCCAGAGTTACTCCGGTGGGAAATGTTCTGCCAATTCCTGAGGCCGAGGTCGCCGATGCCCGCCCGCTTTACTTAGCACGCTACGCCAACAGCAAGTATTGGGTGGATTTCGAGGACTTTTCTTTTTACCGTATGGATGTGGTGGACATCTACTACGTTGGCGGCTTCGGGGTGATGGGGTGGGTATCTGCCTCCGAATATGGCCGCAGCCAACCCGATCCTCTTGCTGACTCGATGGCAGAAATCAGTCAGCACATGAACACCGACCACAAGGATACGCCCGTCCTCCTTGCCCGGAAATTTGCTCGCATTGAGGTGCAAGAAGCAACCATGATCGCAGTTGATCGCCTTGGGTTTCATCTGCGTGTGAAAACGAACGATGGCGTGCGAGGCGCTCGTATTGCATTCTTGCGAGAAGTGAGCAACCCGGCAGAAACCAGAAAGGTTCTGGTCGAGATGGTGCAGCAAGCACGCTTGGAAGCCTGATGTTCGGCGGCCGAACAAATCATGCCAAAGAATCGATAGACGCTGGACTGCGAAGTGACTGAGGTTCTCGTACCCACCTCCCCGTTAATGCGGTTCCGACAAGTGTCGTTGGCGACGACACTTCTCTTCGGCTTGGAAGGAGCTTGCCGCCGCAAATGGACGAAGGTCGCAAGCGCGTGCTGGTGATCGCCGCCAGTATCCTTGCGGCACGTAAGCTGGTGAACTGGGACGGGCGACCTTCCCCGGCGCTGGAGTCCGCCATCGCAGATGCCATCGCAATCGCAGAGCGAATCATGGCGAGGATCGATAGCAGATGGCCGTCACTGGTGAAGTGAGGAGTTTCCTTGATGAAGATTCCAGATTGGGTTCAGGAAGTGCTGGCGAGTTTCGATAAGAAGAAAGAAGCACACGGCGAGTTGCAGATCGTAGACGAGCTTGATCGCGCTCGAAAAACCTACGGCGACCTGACCTTGGACGATTTTCGTAAATCTCTCAACGCAACCAATCCACCAGCCGGACTCACACTCGCCCTCGCCGGACTGTGGTGGGATGCCAAGGGCGATTGGACGCGAGCACACGAATCTGCCCAGCAGGACGAAGGCAAGGATGGCTCGTGGGTTCACGCTTACCTGCACCGAAAGGAAGGCGATCAGGGCAACGCAGCCTATTGGTACAGTCGCGCTGGCAAGCCCGTTTGCAAAGAGCCGCTCGATGCGGAATGGCTCAATACCACTACGGCTTTGCTGGAATAGACCCGACGGGAGAAACCGTGCCCCAAAAGACATTCAATGCTAGACAGCTTGAAGAAAAAGCGGAGGAAGTCCGAATCTGCCTGTATGTCGCGGGAGAGATGAACCGAAGAAACGCCACTGATTATTACGCCAAAGACCCCGTCTACTACCTCGAAAACAGAAATGAACCGATAGATGTCGAACTCTTCAGCAAGTCTGATGCCTACCCACCGTATCGGATTCAGGTTGTCACGGCTCCATCGAACAAACACCTCGAGTTGAGAAGTCACATTAAGAACGTCGAGTTTCTCCGAAACCGCTTGGCAACTGCTTTTGCGGAACGCGGACTACAGCATTGCACAGTAGGTATCAGTCTTGGCAAGGAAGGTCTTCTGCGCAAGATTCCGAAGGCCGCTGTAACTCAATGTGCAAATTTAATGGTTCAAAACAAATTGAAAGAAGATTGGTCGCTGGAATGGAGAGATATCGCCGAGTTCTCGCCTACTCTTCACAAATTTGTGCGCCGTGTGAGTGTCCACCCAGCGAAAGATTTCTGCGGATCGCCTCATCGAGCCCGCCCGTGCCCCCAACCTCGACACCACCCGGAAACATCTGACGGGCAAGGAGCCCAACTTCGTGACCTTGCTCCATGATGGCGTAGTCGGAAGCGTCCGGCTCCGCAGCCGGTTCCGGCTGGTGAACCTGCCAGTACAAACGCTTGAGGCACTGGACGCCTGCCATGTATCGGGATTTAGAAATCTTCATTGTTTGAATTGTGACTCAAGCAGGCAGGGCACCGATAATGGCTGTCCGTATCTGTTTCCGTGTTCCTCGGCAACTTCAGTTCCGACATGATTCTTCTAACCACGTTCTTGTCTCGAAGAATGCAGCGGTCGGCAAGGAACGTGAATCGCTGGGTCTTGGTGTCGAACGTCACCCGCCCACGTGGGGATTCCTCATACTCCATGTCGGCGGGCACTCCTCCAACCCGCTGGTACTGTCCCCACATTTCGGGATGACCCCGAGGATGGGTCAGGTGATTTCCGTATGGCTCTGCTTCGCTGAGCGACGTGCTGTCGATAAGCGTCTTGCCATCAACGAGCCAAAAGATACCCACTCGCGGCTCAGTCGCCCGTGTGGATGTCTTGCGCTTTCCGCCTTCATGCGATTTCTTCATTGGTTGATCCTCGCAGCGGATCGCTCCGATGTCGGCGGCATCTTCCGTGTGGGAGCATTGTCACAGAGTTCTTGCAATCTTCCCCTGTATTTCGTAACCAGCCCCGTCGCCGCCCCAATCGCTTTTGCCGCCTTCTTCAACTCACCCTCGACCCGATCAAGATCGGCAAAGGTGCGCCGAACTTCTTCGGAGAGTGCGACATTCTTATCCAAGAAATCGGAACCTTGCACCCGCATCCGTTCGAACAGGGGCTTGAGCACGTCGAGATCACGGGGAAGCCATTGGCGTGTCGTTCGGAGTATCCACACTCCGTCCTTCTGTCCCCAGCGGGTCTCCTTGTCAACCTGCCGAAGCTGGCTCTCCTCCTTAGCGACGATGATCCCGACAGGAACGTTACGCTCTTTGGCGTCACGCACAAGTTTGTCGAGGTCGCTCTCGGCGACAGCGGCTTTGTCTTTGTTATCGAGCAGCATCTTTGGTTGCACTGGGACACCGCTCGGATCGCGGTATGCCAAGATGAAGTCGCCGTTCTTCGGAAGCTTTTCGCTGACACAGATGCCAGCCCATGTTCTTGCCTCGTCTGCGAAACTCACTTCTTCCAGCTTGCCGACACGGGCAACCTTTGCCATCTCGGTTTCCAATTCCTGATTGCGCTCTCGAAGCTGTGTGATCTCGCGGAAATAATCCTCGACTCGACGATTGAGGTCTTCCCTTTGCGATTCCTCCGAGCGGAGCTTAGTTTCCAGTTCCGCTCGCACCCGCTAGACATCGAGCGCCTTTCGCTCGTCGGCGACTCGTGCAGCAGACTCAAATTCTTTGAGCCGACCACCGAGTGTCTGGAGTTCATCTCGATGGCGCTGTTCAATTTCGGCGGTTCGCTTCGTCAGTTCGTTCTCGAAGCGAGCCCAGACCGTCTGCTCGTCATGGTCCTGCTTTTGGAGGAGCAGGCGGAAGGCTTCTTCCGCACTAAGCTGGGCAACGCGGGCAAAGTCCTTCACCCCGAGGCGATCCAAGACCTGGGTGCGCTTCAGCTTGCCTTCGCCCAAACACAGCGGGCACTCAATGGCTTCGGTCGGCATAGACAATTGCGTGGTCATGCGATCCTCCCGGTGCTTCTCAATCCACGATGGCATTTTGCTGCGGCAAGCCACGGTACCTCACGACAAACTGTCGTGAGGTATTGAAAATAACTGCTACGGGGGAGGCGGCGGTGAGGCTACTTCTTACTCCCGATCAAGAGATGGGTGTCGCTATCGTGGAACCCGTCCCCCGATGATTACTTCTAGTTTGGCAAGAGCAGGATCTTCACTCGAATTCCCTTGCACTTGCCCGTGCGGTGTCGGAACCGGGATGGGTATGCGATTGCTCAAGATCAGTGCGATTGCAACCCAGCGGTCCCGCACGCTCAGTCTCGTCTTGCGTGCGGCGAGGCGAACAAGGACGCTGTCGGGGATGCCGTGGAACTGGCGGAGCGAAGACAGGTACATTACCGCCTCGCCCGTGACTCGCAGTGGCATGTCTCCCGACCCAGAAACCTTTGCCCTATCAGCCATTACTTTCTCCTGCCGATCAGCAGGCCGGGGTCGGCGGCGTTGATTGAGACCAAATTGCCATGATCGTCGCGGGTAGTGTCGTACCGTTCGCTGGTACGACCCGAGAGTTTGTTGTCTTCGTCGCGGACGACGGCTGACTCGTCGCTGAATCCACTGGTGACCGACCCGATGATCTGCCGCTTGCCATCGCGAACGTACTCTTTTTTGAGTGACATGTTTCTCCCTCCCGTATATATACCAACGGCGTTCGCAAAATCGCTAGGAATCCCAAGAAAATTTTCAGGAGTAGCACACCCGATTGCAGAAAGTAGCACACCAGTAATCCTTTCTGGTGATTACTCAAAATATTGTCCTGATTTCCTATCGATTTTCGAGATCAACTGGGTATAACAGCAATGCAGGTGAATGCGTGTACCCTACTACAGCGGAGAAGAAACAAGCAGCGTGGAGGGCCTCATCGAGGCACAACGCAGGCTCTCACATTCCAAGAACCTCTGTGAGCGAGTGGTCGGCTCTCTCTGCGTCGGTGCGATTCTGAAGAAACAACTTATGGGGTTGCCGAACAGCACCATTAGCCGACTTATGACCGATCACGTCTGGATCGACCTGAATCTTCTGGGACCCGAAAGTGTGATTGTTGAAATTGCCAGCGAGAGGCTCCTCCATCCCTCCCCCGTGCTGGTCAAGAGCGTAAAGGAGAACCCCACCAGATGAAGAATGCCGCAATCTACGTCCGAGTCTCAACACCCGACCAACACGTCGAAAGTCAACTTTACGATCTCCGAGAGCTAGCGGCACAGCGAGGCTTCGAGGTTGTGCACGAATACGAAGATCGTGGTGTTTGCGGAAAGAAGGCACGCCGTCCGGGTCTTGATGCCCTGATGGCTGACGCTCGCAAGAAGAAGTTCTCCGTCGTGCTGGTCGCGGCTTTCGACCGCATTGCGCGGAGCACTCGGAATTTTCTACAAGCGATCGACGAGTTGGACCGTATGGGAATTGAGTTCATCTCACGGCGAGAAAACGTCGATACAAGCGGGCCGATGGGGCGTCTTTTCGTGACGATCATCTCGGCGATTGCAGAACTGGAAAGGTCACTCGTGGTGGATCGAGTCAAATCGGGCATGCGAAGGGCAAAACTTGAGGGCCGTCAGATCGGGAGATCGCGGTTGGATGTGAACCGAGAGCAGGTTGTCATTGATCGTCGCACGGGGATGTCGCTGACGCAGGTCGCCAAGCGCCACAACATTTCGAGAGCCTCAGTATGCCGCCTGATGAAAGGGGCGAACGACGATTGCAATCTCGCCATTGCAATTTCGAGTGGGGAAGCTGGGATAGAGACTCGGCTCTAAAGGCAACATGAAAACTGGGGGAAAGTGATGCAAATCGGTGAGCCGTTGCGAACCATCGTCGTGGAACCGCTGGAACTTCCGGTGGAACAGCCAACCCGCGAACCCGAGCCCGAGCCGATTCAATCGCCAGAGTCGGAGCCCGAGCAGGTGCCAGTCACGCCGTGAGCATCCCAGATTACATCTCGCCGATTGTCGGCTACCGCGTCTGGCAATGGGTTGCTGCTGGGCTCAAGTCGCTGAACGGCGAGCCATGGTCTCCGGGCAAGCCGCTTGCGGCGGCGTGCATGGCATCGAATCGGGGGACGACGGCGGGTCGTGCGGAGGCAGCGCATGATGCCAACGATGCCCCACGAGAGAAGTGCACATGCGGCGTTTACGCGTCGAAAAGCCTTGAGCACCTGCACACGACGGGATACGAAAGGTACGGAATCTGCGGCGAGGTCAACCTGTGGGGCACGGTCGTCGAGCACGAGCAAGGATTTCGTGCTCAGTTTGCATATCCGAAAAATCTGTATCTGCCGCCTAAAATGCTACCGTCCACGCTGGCGGAAATTCAGTCTCGGCTCCAAGCTCTCACTCTCTACGGTAGCGACATCTTCGTCATTGGCAACGGCGAGACTATTTCTCTATGGGCGAAGGATTCAGGCTACAGCCCGGCTGGGCTCGATTACCTGATCGAGAGGAGCAAAAGGTATTACGACCGACGCCAGCGAGACAGAAACCTAAAGAGGGGCGACCGCGTGGCGATCCTCGGGCGCGGGATCGCGGTAGTCGAGCAGGCTGGCGACAAAGAAGCTTTGGTCGTGTTGTGGAACAAGAATGTGGTCAGGATTGGGCGCAAGGAAATTGTGTGGGACGAGGGCAACATGCGGTGGGAGACGGACGCCAACGCGGCATTCGAATGTCTTGTGCAACCGATCCAGTGACTTTTCATTCACGAGGAGATTGTGGAAAGCTGTTCAGCTTTCTTATGGATATGAACACCAACAATCTAGGGCTCCACCATGGCGAACGGGCAGTTAGAGCGGATGATCGATGAAGCTGCGTGGCTTACATACGGGATTGCGCCAGTGCGACTCGGCGCGCCTTCGTTCACGACCCGCATCGCGTTTTGGCTTTTTTGGCTAGCATCTAGCTGCTTGCATTTGTGCGAGATGAATTGTTTTTGGACGTGGGCGTGTGCATCCTTAGGTCGGCCTATAGTCTCGGGATCTGCCGCGAACTCGGCATTGCAATATTCACACACGCCAAGCACCGAAATATCATTCTCTCGTTTGACGATCCTAAACTTGCGTTTCGCCATGCCCAAGTTTCCCAGAGAACGGACCCGATTTGCTATCCTGTGGAAATTCAAACTGCACAACTGCCGCTCCTCGAAATAGTCGGCGTACTGTCGCGATTACACCAATGACCTAGCTGCGAGGGTTAATCGTGTTTACGTCAACAAATCAATTTCGCAAAATCAATTTCGCACTCTGCTCTCTAAAACCCCGTGGCGCGAACGAGTGAACCAAGGTATCAGGAATGGCCAAGCATGTCTTGACGACAACGCGGTCAACGATTTCTTCGGCGCAACCGTGGTACAACGTGTGCAAAGTATCGCGCCAGCCCGCGAGGTTGCCACACAGAAACTCGGTCTTGCGCCCTACGGGGTTTTTCTCGTACTCGACATGAAAGTTCTTCAAAAGGATTTCGCCCTGTATTACCAGCCTATCTATAGTTTCTGCATTTTGCATGAGATGCATGAGACGTTCATTATGCGCGAGGCTCGATCACTCCCCTGTGACGCGGGACACACAGAGCGGTGATTGTAAACGCCGTTTTTTCGAATCCTCCTGCTGGATGTTGTTTATCCCGTGGTCGGGTTGATGAATAACCGCCGACGATCGGCCGGACGACCACGACTTGGCTGGCTAGCCCTCCCACAATGGTCTGTGACGCCGGGCACATACCAGTCGCTTGCGGTGTCATAAACTCATGCAAGGTGTGGGGGGAAGATGACGCAACAACCAGTGCTGACGAGAGCCGTCGAAAAGCTAACGAGTGCAGGCGAGCGGGCTGGATCAGCGTCGAGGACATGCTCCGGATTCTACAAGCAGGGGTGAGCGTGGAAGCGTTGGTTGACCTCATCGAACGCAATCTGCCGATTGCAGAAGAACCATATAATTACGTTCCGAGGCTCAATGACTCGGTTCTTCTTGAGGGTAACGGTCACAGGCTCATCGTGATTCACGTTTACGCCAGCCGAAGAACGGCTGCGTTGACGACCCTTGCCAACCCGGTAATTCATTACGAAAACGTGCCGTGGTCCAAGCTCTGCCCCGAGGAGTGCCAGAAACCTACCTGTGCCGACTAGAACCATGAGAATTTTTGCGGCCAAGGTGCTCTCCCTCTCTTGCGAGTCTAACGCCTAGCTAGGACGCAACGCCCCGCGAGCGAGAAGTTGAAAGCTGCATGAAATCGTTCGCACCAATGAGCCGCAGCATGATCCGCACGGGATTCGGGAACCGTCGCCGAGTGGGGTCATGCGCGATGGTAGGCGCGGTTAATTGATACAGTACGCCCCGAGTCTCAAGCTCGCAGCCCCCAGCGGCTACTACGTTCTGGACCCATTCGCTGTCGCGACCGTAGGTGAGCGCAATTAGGAATCCCTCGTGCGCTCGAAAAACATTCACTGGCGTGCGGTAGACTCTGCGCGACTTTCGACCTATGTGTGTAAGGATACCGAAACCGGGCACAACTCTCCCATGAAGTATGTTTCCCTCAACGCACTATTAGCGTCTCATTCCGAAGGCTTTATTGGAATCCGGGCACGATTAAGGCGATCCAACTTCTCAGCGAGCAGTCGGTCAATCTCAAGGACAAGCTCGGTGAGCTTATGAGGGTCTTGCTCATCGGCAGCTTGTGCCGCCAGTTCCATCCATCTCTCGCGTTTCTCTCGCATCAGAAAATTATACCGACTTCTCGACTTGCGGGTGTGAAGTTGATAATCAGGCCGTGGCCAAAGTATCCACGCATGACGCGAATGTTAGGTCGGCTGGAGGGGAAGGTCAATCGCAACACGGAAGCGGCTATTGCAACTTCGCGTACTCCGCTTGGCTTCCTTCAGGATGGGGATGTCGGGGTCGGCGTCTTTCCAGAGGGTGAGGAAATCTTTGTAAGCAGTGAGCGCCCGGACTCGGGCGGCATCGGCATCCGCGCCCTTCGACGTACTCGACTGCAAAGCATTGGCACGAGCCACTCCCAGATGCGCCAACGCTCCCGTCCAACAGTTCCAGACGATGCCGGTGTGGTCAATGATCTTCTGAAACTCGGTGGCGGCAGCGTTGCCCCGTCCGGCTGCCAAGTATGCCTCTCCGCGTACATACAGCGGATAGAGGCAGGAAATGTTCATCACGAACCCGATTTGCCCCAACTCGATGAGGGAAGCAGCTTGCAGATCTGCTGCTCGGCATAAGTCCAGAATCCTCTGGGCGGAGGCGTTGTGGATCACCCGTGGTCACCGAGACACCCTCAGATTGATGCTCGCCCCAGTATCCGAAATGGTTCTTGGGGATTCGCTCACAGACACACCCTCCGTTCAGGAGTAGTCTTCTCGCGGTCGGTATTCAGGACAAGCAGGTCGGTGACGAATCGGGGTAGCACGACGACGGACGACGGAGTATTTCCTCAGGGCTGGGCGTCTGGTGAATCCAGAAGAAGCATCCGTGTTTCTCTAACGCTCGTGATCGAGGCTCAGGGCATTGCTGAGCATCTGACTTGTGCAGGTGAGACAATCATCGTCAACCTTCACGGGGCATTGATCTCGACTTCGGTCGCACTGACCGTGGGGATGAAGATCGAAATTCACGTCTACCTGACGGGCAAACGTGCTGACGCCAAGGTCGTCTACGTCGATCCCGAGAAGCCCATGCTCAGCGGAATCGAGTTGGCGGTACCACGGAATATTTGGGGAATATCCTTGGCCCCAATAAACTGGCATGAAGCCGATTTCGAGTGATACCCCCGGCGATGCCAAGGGAATGCGATCACCCGTGGTCACCGAGACACCCTCAGATTAACCATCTTCGCTCCGCAGTATCCACAGTAGTTCTTTGGGTTTTGGACACGACCAGCGATGCGATCAGCACGCCAATAGATCGCCAGTGCAGTGTGCCGAACGCCACAGGTAATGCAGAACTCATTCCAAGTAACCTCGGTAGCGTAATGGCCGCACGCTTTGAACATCAACTCGGGCAGCTTTGGCGGGATTGATGAATCGTGCCCATTGGGGCATCGCCACTCGCCCAGTTCGGGATCGACGATCCCATCTGCATCTGCGTATATCGGGGCGTCCGAGATGGTCTGTGCTACTTCGAGGTGTACCTCACGGACGACCCTGATGGCCCCAAGGCCGTTCTCTCTCGTGCGACCGATCCAGTGACTTTTCATTCAGGAGGAGATCAGGAAAGCTCTTCAGCCTTCTTATGGATATGAACACCAACAATCTCGGGCTCTCAAGCACATCAAACACACAATTAGAGCGAATGATCGACGACGCCGCGTGGATCACGTACCCACTGCACGTGCTTGGCCTGCATAGGGGCCCGCT
>PKXQ01000051.1 GCA_003132405.1 Acidobacteriaceae bacterium
CATCCCATCTGGTTACAGCAACCAGCCGATGAAACGCTCATAAGGAGACAATGAGCAGCAACGGCTTAGGCAGCAGCCAGCCCGGCTTGCAAATGTAGACCTATGCCGCCTTCTTCTGCTGCGCCTTAACCTTTGCCCACCGTGCCTTCTGGGCGGCGGCGATCTTCTTGCGGGCTGACGCTGACATGGTGCGTTTCGCAGGAACGGAAACGATACTGGTGGGAAAAACAACCGGCTGCGACTGTTTCCGTATGCTCGCCCATCGCGCCTTCTGCGCCAGCGCCATCTTTCGCCGCGAAGCTGCCGATATAATTCGTTTCGGTTGGGTTGTCTTGCTGGGTACTGCTGCTCCCGTTCCGTTCAGAGACTCAATTCCAGAAATTATTTGGTCTAACTTCTCAATTTCTATCTGTGCTTGGCTTCGTTTCTCGCGAAGCTCCCTTAGTGCATTCTCTAAATTCGACATTGTTACCCCCTCGGGTATTTTGACAGCGGGATGATTGTATAGGAGTGGAGTGACTTGCGGCAGTGGGTGCGGGGTTTGGCGCAGACGCTATTCGCCCTTATCGTACTTACCTCCCTCAATTTGGATGCATGTCCAGATGAACCCCTGCACATCGATCCGGGAACGTGGCTTCAGCCCTCGGTTCTGTAACTCCAGTTCCACACGATCAGCCAATTCCTGAAGTTTTGAATAGGTGGGCCAATTCGGTTCCGCCTTGTAGTTCAGCGAAATCTTGAGCGATTCAGCCATGCGTTTCATGATCGAAGGCTTCATGAACATCCACCTGCCATCGGTCGCAAGAAACTGATAGTAGGTGGCTATCGGCCACGTGCTTGCACGCATCTCCGAGAGGAGAACGCAAAACTTCGTGAACCGTTCGTCCATGTCACCGGAGCCGTATAGCAGGTCGTATAGGGCATTCGCAAAACACTCTTGATTGGCAGCGTTGTCAATGCCATCGACAAACTTTGCCTTCTCGATACGGAAGACAAGATTGGTGCCCTGCAAGATGGTTTTGGCAACTGCGCAGACCTCCGCGTAATGTCCGTCACGGAGCAGACCTTCAAACGCATCCCTGCCCAGCTTGTCCTTGAGTATGCTCGCCGCGATTCCTTTGTACTCGCGCTCAGCGATGTGAAAGCCTTGTCCCTCGAAGCCCTCGGCGAAATGGTTGAGGAAGCAGCTAACGTGATAGTCGAAATCCAATCGAGGTCGGCTAGGGGCACGTCCCACCTTGACCCGAGGAGCGCGAGAGTTTCCCGACCCCCGAGGGAACTTAAAATCCGGTGGCGACACGGCGGGCCTGAATTCGGCGGTCTTTAGGATTGTCTTCACACCGGAGTTAATGAACTGAATGTCTAGCCTGTCACCCCGGTCTTCGCTCACACGTCCCAAGCCGAAGGCCGAATGCTCGATCCAGTCGTTTGCTTTACAGTGCATATCGCTCCATTCCACACAATGCGAATTCCGTCGTTCTTGGCAGGTGATCCGAAAATAGGAAATGCCGCGCCTGTGCAAAGTGATACAGCGCGGGTGAACGGATTAGCGGATCATAAGTGCTGAAATCCACCAATGGTAAGGAAACTCACATGGTAACAAGCTTCGAGCCGTCGAGAGATGGCAAGACCATTCTACAACGGCATGATGGCAAGCCGTTCATAACTTTGACCCTGCCCGGAGGCAAGACCATGGACGAAGCACTGTCCGAACTCAGGGCGATTACACTTGAAACCTATAAGGACGATAACCCCCAGATGAGGGGCGCGTCCGATGCCTAAGACGTTTTGATTTCATTGGCGATATTGATAGCAGGTGGCCTGTCTCAAGCGTGCCAGAGAATCACCCGTGATAGATTCAGCAGGTTGATCAGTTCAGTCAAAAACGAAACCGGAATTCTCGCCGAGGCACGACCCAACCCCGACCTCCCACGAGTCCTGCTGGTCGAGGATGAGCAGCCCATCCGGGACATCATAGTTCCTTGGCTGTTTAGAGACGGGTTCGATCGCCGGGAAGCAGCAGACGGTGGAGCAGCAATAGAACGGTTGGCCGCAGGAACTAGAATCAACCTTGTACTCTCAAATTTGCTGCTACCGCTCGTAGACGGGTTGACGCTTCGCCATGCAAACGTGTCCACAACCAACACGTACTACATCAAGAGTGCAGCGGATGACACCCGCGCAGCGATGGCGAAGCTAGAACGGCTTGTGATTGGCAACGAGGCATCAGCCGAAACAGAACAGCACGAGAATTTCGAAGTGGCAACAGAAGCGGCTGACGCCGACGCTGCTGCAATCCAGTAAACACCTCTGTTTACTGTCGTTTGAATCTGGTGGCGGCGGTAGGACTCGAACCTCGTATGATATTGAAAACAAAGCAACTAATTGATTCTATTGCATGGTCTTGTTGCGCCAGTTGTGCATAAAACAGGGCGCTAAGTCAAATTAAGCCAAAAATTGGGTAGTGGGCCAGTTTCAATTTCCACAGGCTCGCTTTAGCATCCCGTCTATGACATGATTGGGACGCAATGACCATCGGCAAAAACTGGCCCACTACCCAAAAATTCTATCGGCTTGCCCTGGTCAATGAGTGTAATCGGGAGTGGCTGTTGAAAAACTCCCTTTTCTCCCCAATCAGCCGAGAAATGGGGGATAGAAAATGTCTGGGCGACCCGAGAGAATCGATTGTGGGGCTTCCTGACGCAATTTTATTTTTGCCGATTTTGAGAAAAGGAGTTTTTCAACAGCCACAGGCGATTTCACAACTTTGCGCCGTTTGTTCGTCTTTTTGCGGGTCAATGAGTTCTATCAAAAGGGGTGTCAAGAAAAAACTTCGACCTCGACCGGAAAGCGAGGTTCTTTCTCGTTCAGACCGCGCACCGCAGATCAGGCTGCGCCGTCTCTGAGAAACTGAGCGAAAGAACGGATTGATTTCATCTAGTCTTCACGCTATCCGCGCATATCTTCTTCACTAAGCCGATGTAACGATGTAACCGGGCTTTTACCAGCGCGGAATTGCTGGTCACACCTGATTCGACCGTTAATCGCCCGGCGAAAGAGTCAACGGAGCACAATTGACGAAAGCAACTAGCCTTCGCGTACCTTGTGGCCGGCCAGATTGCCTAGTCCTTCATACGCAGCGTACTTATAGGTCTCGCTAAGCGTGGGGTAGTTGAAGACCTGTTCGATAAACTCGTCAATCGTTTGGTTGTGGTCGAGAACCATCATTCCGATGTGAATCAGCTCGGTAGCGCTCTCGCCGATAATGCTCACTCCGAGGAGCTTTTTGTCGGCGCGCGCGAAGACGAGCTTCAGCATTCCCGCGGTGTCACCGATGATATGGCCTCGGGCATTGTTGGCATAGAGAGCCCGCCCGACGCAGTAGTCGATCTTTTTCTCTTGGCAGGATTCTTCCGTCTCGCCCGCGCTGGAGATCTCCGGGATGGTATAAATCCCAATCGGCAGCATCGAGGCGACTCGCTGCTTGTATTGGAAACCGAAAGCATGGCAGACGGCAACGCGGCCTTGTTCCATCGATGTCGAAGCCAGCGCGGGAAACCCGATGACGTCTCCTGCCGCATAGATATGTGGCATCGCCGTACGATAATGCTCGTCGACGGAGATGTATCCGTGCTGGTTGACGGCTAAACCCGCCTTGTCGAGAGACAAGCCGTCTACTGCCGCGCGGCGTCCGGCAGCGAACAGCACTGATTCAGTTTCCAGCGTCTTACCGCTCTTCATCACTAGTTGCACGCCGGACTCAGCAATTTGCACCTTCGCTGGCCGTTCGTTGAACCAGAACTGCATGCCCAGCGCGGCGAGCCGCACGCGCAGCCTCTCGGAAATTTCCGCATCAAGAAATGGCAGCAGGCGTTCCCGCCCATCCACTAGCGTGACCTTCACACCCAGTGCGACGAAAATCGACGCGTACTCACACCCAATGACGCCGCCGCCGATCACCGCCAGGCTTTGTGGGATGCGATCCATCCGCAAGAATGTGTCGGAGTCAAAAACCCTTACGTCGTCGAAAGCTATCTCTGACGGACGGTGTGGCTTGCTTCCGGTGGAAATAAGAATCACATCGCCGCGCAGTTGGCGCTTTCCGTTCGCGCCGGAAACGGACACAGTGTGGGCGTTATCGAAACAAGCCCGACCGCGGACGAGTTCGATTTGATGAAGTGCGAGATTTTTCAGCACGCGCTGCCGCTCCATTTCCACCACTTCTCGCTCATGGTGCATGAAGTCATGGACGGTAAGATTCTCTTTGAGCGAATAATCGATGCCGTAGAGACCGCGCTGTTTGAGACCGGAAAAGTAGAGTGCGGATTCTCGCAGTGTTTTACTGGGGACCGTGCCGGTGTTGATACAACTCCCGCCCACATGCTCGGCGCCCTCGATCACCACCACCCGTTTGCCAAAATAGGCAGCTTGCGCTCCAGCCTTCTCTCCTGCAGGGCCGCAACCGATCACGACGAGATCAAAATCTTCGCTGGAAACCACCGCCACCTCCTCTTAGATAACATTTTGCTATTTTCCAATTCGTTAATTACGAATTGACCACTCCGGAAGCAGCATTCAGAAGAGTGACCCACCTTACGTCGTAGTCCGTCGGGATGACTACGGGGATGGCGACAATTCTGCGCAGTCACGCTCAGCTGCGCTCCCGGACGCGATCCACGCGATAGGCGACCAGATCGCCTTCGTGTTTAGTGGGAATTGAAATCTGCTGCGCCTCGACCGCGTTCCACGTGCGCTGATGGATTTCCGGGCTAATCAGTACCTCGCGGCCTTTTGCCCCATCGCAGTAGCGCGAGGCCCGATTCACGGCGTCTCCAATAACCGTGTATTCCATCCGATCGGGCGATCCGATGAAACCATGCAAGACTTCTCCGGTGTGGATTCCGATTCCGATTTCACAGGAAACCTCCCCTCTCGCTGCGCGCAGGCGGCTTACCTCCTTCGCCGCCGCTTGCATGTTCATGCCTGCCAACACGGCTTTCCGGCAATGTTGGGGGTCTTCCTCGGGACTTCCGAAAACCGCCAGAATGGCATCGCCCACAAACTTGTCGACGGTACCGTCATGGCGAAAAATGCAATCCGTCAGCGCGGCGAAATATTCGTTCAGCAAGGTAACGACCTCATCGGTTGGCATTTCGGCGGTCAACCGAGCAAATCCCCGAATGTCGGCGCACAACACCGATACGATCGACTTCTCGCCGCCCAAGCGCAAGCGGCCCATCTGGGCTCGTTGCAACAAATGGGTCCGTACTTTCGGCGAGAAATTGGTTAACAGCCTTTCAAGAACGTCGGCATTCTGTTTCAGCGTGAGTTGCAGTTCGTGGTTGGCGATGGCCAGCGCTAACTGATGCGCGAACGAAGTGACCAGCAGTAGATCGTCCCGTCCAAAAGACTGCTGTAGGCAAAAGCAATCCATACAAATCACGCCAATGGCCTGGCCATTGACCACCAGGGGCACATACATTCCCGACTCGACGTTCGATTCCTTTTGACTCAGCGTTAGATCTTCGCCCCGCTTCCAGATGAAGCCTTTTCGATCGGCAATGGCTCGTTTCGCCGAAGTCATACTGATCATGGGAACCGCGCCCGAGGGACCGCAAGCCTTAAGCAGGAGTTGGCTGTCTTTCGAATCACGAACCAGGATGACCCCGCGCTCGCCCTTGCCCACGATGCGAAGCAGCATATCTACCGCCTTCTGCAGCATTGCATCCAGAACACTGCGAGTGCCGTACTCCCAGGTTAGTTCACTCAAGGCAGCCAGTCGTTCAAGGGCGTCCGGACGGGGCTGCGTCTCAATCGCAACGCTGGCATCAAGGGTCTCCGCGATCTGCAGCCGACTGGCCTCTCGGGAAAGAACCGCATCCAGATCCCTCAAACTACTATTTAGGCTAATGGAAAATTGTGGCTGCTGCGGCTGGGATGCGGCTAACTCGCGCGCGACATGCAACAAGGCTTGCTTCTGGTGGACGGCAGCATTTTCGATTTCAGGATCACGAGCTTGCAGCGCAGCGCGAAAAAGACAGGACAAGTCCAGCTGGGACAATCCTGACTGAACCGAGATTTGCGCGGCGGCCTCAAAAATCTGTTTGGCCGCAGGACTTCGGCTTACGCGTTGGCTGGGAGCGATGAGGGGGGCATTCGTTACTGTGTTGGTAGACAGCCGGAGCGCCCGCCTTAATAAAATAACGTCCAGCCCGTGCCGTCCAGAAATTTCGTTTAACCGATCCACTTCGGGCTTGGCCAGCAGTACCGCATCATCATCGTTACTCTCCTTTTCCTGCCCATTCAGCAGTTTTTCGAGTGAACAGATTCCATACAACACGTGCCGCGGCAGAATCTGCGACGTCTCCCGAACCGCCAGATCACCGGCCAGTTGCCACGCCAGTTTGACGCCCGGAGACAGGGCCAAATTTGTCATGCCACTAATTTCGCACACTTCCTGAACCAAAACATGCCTTATTACCCAATGGAATCGAGTGCCCATCCTCGGGCTGCGCATGCGCTATGGGATAATGCCTGTTAAGGGCGTCACGAGGCCAATGGCGAACCAGGACTCTAAACCCCCGCGAACAGGCGGCCCGGACGACTCCAAGCGGAATTTGGAAGACTCTCTTCCGCCATCCACTGGCTTAGCCGAGCTTAGTTACAGCGGCGAGGTCCAGCTCCCGTCTGTGCGGGACGGGCCTACTTTTGCTCCCGGCGATTTGCTCGCCAACCGTTTCCGCATTATCCGCTTCATCTCAAAAGGGGGGATGGGGGAAGTCTACGAAGCGGAAGACCTGGAGTTGGGTGAGCACGTTGCGGTGAAAACTGTCCTGGCGTCGATTGCCACCAGTCCTGTCGCCATTGAACGGTTCAAGCGTGAAATCCAGTTGGCGCGCAGAGTCACTCACCCCAATGTCTGCCGCATTTTCGATCTCGTTTACGACCCGCGGCCTTCCGGACCAGTTGCGTTCCTGACCATGGAACTGCTCGATGGAATTACGCTCTCCACTTACATCGAGAACAAAGGGAGCCTTCCACTCAATGAATCTTTGACCTTAGCGGACCAAATGGCGGAAGGACTGAATGCCGCCCACCGCGCGGGCGTGATTCATCAGGATTTCAAGCCGAGCAATGTGATCCTCATGGATGCCGGCGATGGCTCCCCTATTCGCGCGGTGATTACAGACTTTGGCCTGGCCCATAATGTCCGCGCCGTCGAGCAGGAGAGTGGCAGAAGCGTTGGCACTCCCGCCTACATGGCTCCCGAACAGATTGAGGGCGGAGCCATCTCGGTTGCCACGGATGTTTATGCCCTTGGTGTTGTGCTCTACGAGCTGATTACTGGCCACTGGCCATACAACGCCCGGACCCTGGAAGAGCTGCAAGCGAAGAAACTCAGCCAGGCGCCGGTCGCACCTTCGAAGTACATTCAGGATTTGCCGATTCGCGTGGAGCGCGCGCTGCTTCGCTGCCTCGCAAGGCAATCCGAGGACAGGTTCGGCAGCACTCTCGAGGTGGTGGCAGCGCTTGCTCCTCCGCGCCGGCGTTGGCCGGCTTTTGTAGCCGTCGGACTCATCCTGGCCGCACTGGGGACCATCGCCGGATATGAGTGGCGAAAAACAGGCGCGATGGCGGGTGAGCCCAGTTTAGCGGTGATCGGTTTCAGAAATAACTCGGGGGATCCGAGCTACAACTGGCTGGGCACAGAACTGAGTGAAAGTCTGACCACTGAACTCGGCGGATCCAAAGGTATTCACGCGGTCCCCACTGACGAAATTTCCAGCGTTAAGACCGAGTTCTCGGTGGACCAGAGCCAAAGCTTGGAGCGCGAAGACCTGTCGAGCGTACGCCAGGCGCTGGGGGCCAATTATCTCTTGCTGGGACGGTACGCGGTCGTTTCTCCGAGCCCGAACGTCGACATGAAAACCGATATGAAACTCGAGATGAATGTTCTGCTGCAAGACTCGCGTGGAAGAACGGTCGATGACATCCATGAAAGCGGTTCTGCTGCCAACTACCGCAAGCTTATCGCCGACGCCGCCTCGCAGATTCGCGAGAAGCTGGGCCGTGAGCGATTGTCCGGCACTCAACTCAGCGAACTACAGAATCTATACCCATCTGTCCCGGAGGCGTCCCATCTCTACTTCGAGGCGCTCGACAAGCTTCGTTCCTTCGACCCGACGACGGCTCTTCCGCTCCTGAAAAAGGCGTCCGATCTTGATCCCGATAACGTCTCCATCCATTGGGGACTTTCCGATGCCTGGGGGCAGTTGAAGCACGATGCCGAGGCCGCTCGGGAAGCGCAAAAAGCATCCACGCTGGCCGAGAAGGCCTCTCTTCCGCAGGAATACGTTGTGCTTGCCCAGGCTCGGGCGGCGGAAATGAACAAGCAGTGGGACGTCGCGATCGATAACTACAAATCCCTGTCCGCATTGTTTCCACAACATCTGAATTATGGTCTCAGTCTGGCCTCGGTACAGATTGAAGGTTCCAAGGCCACCGATGCTCTAGCTACGCTCGACAAACTGGCTAAGCTTCCGCCGCCGATGGGAACCGATCCGCGCATTGAAATGACCAAGGCAAAAGCTTACGGAACGATGAACGACTACATTTCTGAACTGCGTGCCGCGCAGACCGGCCTGCAAGAAGCCCAAAAGCGCAACGCCCGATTGATGCAAGCGCGGGCGCAACTGGAGCTCTGCTGGGCCCATCGCAATTTGGGACACGTGGAGGAAGCCTACTCGGCCTGCAATGAGGCGCAGAATCTGTTTTCGGCCTTCGGTGACAATGTCAGTGCGGCTGTGGCTCTGAATGACGAAGCCACATGGCTTTCCGATCGGGGCCGCTACGCCGACGCGAAGCAACTCTACGATCGCGTGATCCAAGTGAACCAGGCAGCGGGCGCTCAAATGGACCTCGCCGGAGCATGCGTCAACATGGCTCGGGTGCTCGACCTCATGGGAAAACCTGAGGACGCTGAAGACTACATCAACCGGGCCCTGGAAGCGGCACTTCCAATTGGAGATAAGAATGATGAGGCTCTCGCGCGTATCCTTCGCGGAAAAATTCTGGCCAGGCAGGGACATCCTACAGAGGCGGAGCACGAGGTCCAGCGCGCACTAACACTCGCTCGCGACACCCAGAACCAGTCGATGGAAGCAATCGCCTTAAGCAATTTGGCAGGATATCAAGCGGAGACAGATTCTGAGCGGGCGCTGGCCACTTACCGTGTGGTGCTGCGCTTGAGGCGAGAAAAGGGCGACCAACCAGCCACGGCCACATGCCTTATGAACATGGGGAATGTGTTTTTGCGCAGTGGCAATCTCAGTGCCGCTCAGGGAAACTACCGGGAAGCGCTTGGAATCGATACCCAATTGAAGGATAAAGATGACATCGCGATGGACTTGATCTCACTCGCCGAGGTTGACCTTGAACGCGGCAACCTGCGCGATGCCCAGGACAAGGCGTCACAAGCTATCAAAGATTTTCAGGAGAATCAGGATGCGGATAATGAAGCGGAGGCCACTTCCATCCTGGTGAGAGTGCTCATCGCGGAGAAAGACACGCCGGACGCCGTGGCTCACGTGCAGCGGATTCAGGAGATAGCAAGTAAAGACCCGGAAACCGAATTCGAAGGCCGTTTGAGCGTAGCGGAGTACTTGGGTGCGACAGGAAAACGTGATGAGGCAATTCAGCGCCTTGCCTCGCTCCCAGCCGAGGCCAAAAATGCGGGGATGAATTTTATATCTCTGAGAGCGCGTCTCGAACTGGTGCGGTTCAAAATTGGGCAGCGTCCGCCCGCCGAATTACGTAGAGAACTCTCTTCCATCCGAGCCGAAGCCCAGCGCGCAGGGTTCGGCCTACTGGTCCAGCAAGCGAAAAGCCTCCGCATCTAGTGTGTCCAGGCTTTCCTGCCGAAGCGAAACCGTTTGCAAATAGTTGTCGACCAGGCTGGCGCCGACTTTACCAGGGCCGCTGACACTTTGCCGGGACATAATCTGCCAAATAAACCCCTTGACCACTCTGCCAAAACCGCTACACTGTACCGACCCCCCCCAAGGCAATCCAGAGTTGTCGTCCTGCTCTTACTCAAGACGCAAAAAGGGGTTTCGCATGGTGCTCACTCACAGAGCAGTTCGTGGACTTGTATTGTTCCTTATTTTGGCTTCGTTGCCGCTGTTTGCCCGCAGTAGAGGAGATGTCGGCGCCTCACAGAACGGTTTTCTCTCCAATTGCCCACCCACCCCAAGTGGCGGCACCTGCGCTGTTTTGAATCCGCAAGGAACCGCAACACTGAATGGAACCGATAAGAGCGGGAACCCGGTTACGGTGACGATTAGTCTCTACGACTGGGGATTCTATAAATGCTCGACGAAGACATGTCAGGCGAAACCGACAATCGACCACGCTGTGCTCGACGTGGTACTGACAGGGAGTGACGCGGCGGGAATCGAATCGGTGGTGGTGAAGGGAGTGCTGTCGTTTCCCAGCTATGTTTCATGCGGGGGACCCTTTGGCGCCGTCGGTATCGGTTGTATTTATGCTCCCGAGCCAGACCATTCAGACGTGCAAGAGCCCACACCCATTAACGCCGCGGACGCTGCCACCAATACCCGATGGGATTTTGGCGGAGTCCCGCCCTCAGATCCCCCACCGCCCGGGATCCCATTTGACCAACTCCTTTGTTATGCGGACGGCATCAGTCCTATCTGTGAAGGTTCCCCATTAGGCGAAGCGATACTCGCCGTTACAAATTCAGTCGCCAGCAATAAGCTGGGCACCGCTGAGAGCGACTACCTTGTCACCCTGATCGACGGAACGCAGCTTGGAACTTTATCGGTTCCAAAAGCGCCGACAAAGCAGGTGGCTAACACGAATAACACGCAGGCCACGGCGACCGTGATTACCAAGACACACTATAAGGATTACACTGACTCGTCGCAAGCCTACCCACAGATCAATGCGGACGGCTCGGAGCAATACCCCGGAGGTTTTACCCCGCTCCCACTGACGAATCCGCCACCTTGCAACCCGATCAATGGCGTGACCGGCGAAACCGATAACAGAACGTTTCGCACCGCCTGGTACACGTACACCGCACCGTCCGATGGCAGTATAATCGTCGCCACCGCGAGCAGCCGCTACGACACCCTCATTTACGTATTTACTGGAAGCGCCTCCGAACCAACTGTTGTCAGTTGCGACGACGATCCTCCGAACGGCCACACTCTGCAGGCTTATACAACCTTCACCGCGACCAAAGGGATGACCTATTACATCGTCGTAGGTGAAACTCCTACTTTCCAGACCAATGACCCGGAATCACTGACCGGTTATCCCCTCAGTGTCGACGGCACGCTGTATTTCAGCTTCCAGTTCAAGCCCGCCGATCCGAAAATCAGTATCTTGCATTCGCTTGGGAGTGGGATGGAGGGGGCCAATCCTTATCCAGGCTCGGTGGTGCGGGACGCTACGGGCGACTTGTAGGCACGGGCCTACCGAAGGTTGACACTTTTGCCGGGACATAATCTGTCCGAGAAAACGCCGTTAGCGGCTCAGTTTACGGCATGGCTGAAGAGACTGCGGAAAAAGTGAATTTTGGCTGCGCAGCCCCTAAAGGAGCATCTGATTTCGAACGTTACGGTATCGCTAAAGCGATACCCTGATACGAAACCGGAGTTTTTCCGCAAGCCGTGAAGCCGCGTCCTTTCAAAACCGATTCAAACTGCACCACTACCAAAACGCCTTGACCAAACTGCCAAAAGTCGCTACGGTGTATTGGGCCCACTATTGACCCTGTATTGACCTGTATTAACCCTCCTCAAGGACAATCCAGACCTGTCGTCCTATTCGTACCCAAGATGCAAAAGTGGATTTCGCATGGCGCTCACTCGCAGAGCAGTTCGTGGACTTGTATTGTTCCTTATTTTGGCTTCGTTGCCGCTGTTTGCCCGCAGTAGAGGAGATACCGGAAGCTCACAGAACGGCCTTTTTGGCAATTGCCCAGCCGTCCCGCCAGCCGAAGGAGGCAGCGGCGTTTGTCCGTTTTTGAATTTTGATGGAACCGCAACTCTCACGGGAACGGATACGTACGGGAACCCTGTTACCGTCACTATTTCTTTATATGACTGGGGATACTATCCCTGCACAGAGTATTGGTGTCAGTCCGAACCCTTGATCAACTACGCTGTGCTCGACTTGGTGCTGACCGGGACCGAACCGGCGGGAATTGAATCGCTGGTGGTCAAGGGAGTGTTGCCAAATCCTAGCTATGTCTCTTGCGGCGCTGACTACGAGGGTGATGGCATCGGGTGCGTTATATACCCTGAGCCTGACAGTAATTCAGACGTTCAAGAACCCACTCCCATATCCAGCGCTGACACCGGCGCCGGCGTCAATACCCGCTGGGATTTTGGCGGGGTCCCACCATTGGACCCTGCCCCGCCAGCGGTTCCCTTTGACCAGCTCCAGTGCGAGCCGGGCTTCTACGCTAAACCCTATCCCTGCACAGGTTCGCCGTTAGGAGAGGCGGTACTCGTCGTTGCAAATTCAGTTGCCCAGAACAAGCTCAGCACCAGTGCGAGCAACTATCTTGTTACCCTGATCGATGGAACGCAGCTGGGCGGTTTCACTCTTCCAAAATCGCCCACCAAACTGGCGCAGAATAATACGCAAGCCACTGCCAAGGCGATTACCGGCACAAGTTTCAAGGATTACACCAACACAGCGCAGGCTTATCCAGAGATCAACCCCGATGGCAGCATGAATTATGCGCCGAGTTTTGCTCTGGCCCCAGTGCCGCCGCAGTCATCTTCTTCATTTCCGTCTTGTTATCCCGCAAATGAAGCCAGGACATTCCGCACGCTTTGGTACACCTATACCGCTCCGGGTGATGGCAGCGTCACTATCAATACCGCCGGCAGCCGCTACGACACCCTCCTTTATGTATTTCCCCAAGCCAATCCGGCGACTACAACCGCGTGCGACGACGATACCGAGACTGGGGCGTTGCAGGCTGTCACGACATTTAGCGTCACACAAGGCGCGGCGTACGAGATTGTGGTGTATGAGACGCCACCGTTCGTGGGAACGGGTTACGCATATCCACTTAGTGTGGACGGCACACTGTACTTCAGCTTGAAATTCGAGACGACCGTTTCGACTACTACTACAACTAAGTTGAGTTCCTCTCCCAATCCCTCGTTTTCCGGGCAAGGGGTTACCTTCACGGCTACGGTGACACCGAAGCTCCCGGGCACGCCCACTGGCATCGTCACCTTCAGTGAGGCAGGGACGGTTCTCGGCACATCTTCGCTCGACGCCAGCGGACAAGCAAGTTTGAATACCGTGCTCGCGATAGGCAAGAACCTGATTACAGCCGACTACAGTGGAGATTCCTATTTCCTGGGCAGTTCGGCTTCGGAAAAACAAACTGTGTACGCTGGGGGCACAATAACAACACTGAGTGCAAGCGTGGACCCAGTCGCTTCTGGTCAGCCCGTGACCTTCACTGCAATGATAGCGACACAACCCAGCGGAGAGGCGTCAGGCACGGTTAAGCTCGTGAATGGAAAAACCACCTTGGGAACTGCTGTGGTGAGCGGCAATAGCGCGAGCCTGACGGTCAGTTTTGGAAGCGTTGGTACCGACTTGATTACCGCGTCTTACAGCGGTAACCGTTTTTACGAGCCCAGCGTATCGAACACTTTATCCCAAACTGTACTAGCTCCCACCACAACCACAATTGTGTCATCCCAGAACCCCTCGCAGAACGGATCGCCGGTTACCTTCACAGTCACGGTAACCTCAGCGATCGAAACGCCAACAGGCACAGTATATATAGAGATTCCCGGCATCCATTTTCCGGTGCCAACCCTGACGCTAAGTTCCGGTTCGGCACAATACACCACAACGCTCCTGCCGGTGGGTACCGATGCAATGACGGCCGTTTACAGCGGAAACCCAGATCTCTTGGGCAGCACATCGCAGCCCCTCAACCAGGTAGCGCAGTTCCCTTCCAATTTTTCGGTGCTCTACAATTTTGCGGGGGGAAATGACGGTGCCAACCCGGAAGCGGGTGTATCACAGGACTCGCAGGGCAACTTGTATGGCACGACAGCACGTGGTGGCTCTAGCGGTTCCGGGACGGTGTTCAAAGTGAGTGCCAGCAACCAAGAGACCGTGCTCTACAGCTTCACGGGCGCAAATGGTGACGGTGACGGCGAATACCCCGTCGCCCGTCCGATACTCGACCAGCAGGGCAATTTGTATGGCACGACGTATTCCGGCGGGGACTACTTAAGCTGCCCAGATGTCGGCTGCGGAACCGTCTTCGAATTGAGCCCTCCCGCGGGGAGCGAAACTGTGTGGAGCGAAACCGTGCTCCACGCCTTTACGGGGACCGGAGGCGATGGCGAGTATCCCTGGGTAGGACTGGTACAAGACTCGCAAGGCAACCTTTACGGCAGCACACAAGCCGGCGGATCCTACGGTCATGGGACGGTCTTCATGCTTACCCCCTCAGGACAGGAAGCCTGGGTTTACGGCTTTGCTGGGGGCAGTGACGGATATTACCCCTTTGGCCTAACAACGCCAGACTCACAAGGTAGCTTGTATGGCACTACACAAGGTGGCGGGGCTGATTACTGCGGGACTGTGTTCACGGTGAATTCCGCCGGCCAACAAAGCGTATTTTACAACTTTGCTGGGCCTCCAAACGATGGCTGTTCCCCGCCGGCGGGGTTGGTGCGCGACTCGAAGGGCAATCTGTATGGCACTACCCAATATGGAGGCTTGTATGGTGGAACTGTATTCATATTGACCCCTGCGGGGCAAGAGACCATCCTTTACAACTTTACCGGGCCGGAAGATGGCAATCCCGACGCACGTCTGGTGAGGGACTCCCAGGGTAATTTGTACGGAACCACTTCAAGCGGCGGCGCTTATGGTGCTGGAACAGTGTTCGAAATCGCGAACGGGCAGGAGACGATTCTTTATACATTTACCGCCGGCGTTGACGGAGTCTCTCCCTACGGTGGGTTGCTACTGGATTCCCAAGGCAACCCGTACGGGACCACCTATTACGGTGGCGTGAACGGCTACGGAATGGTGTTCAAGATCGCGCCGCAATAAAGAGGTGGAGCGCATTCCTTTGCGCTGCGAGCGCTGCTCCGTCGCAACATCGCGCTGAACACCTTGAAGAGGAACAAACCCCTGACCTGAAACCGATTACGATCGAGCCTTAGTTGCGATGGCACGAACCTTCAATGAAGAGCGAGATGGCGCGCTGTCCGCAGTGCACGGACAAGTGTGCTCTAAAAGTTTTTCACACCGCCGACATTGTTAGAGGCGCGATTTTTCACCAATAACGCCGAGGCGGTTGGAGATAGTCTCCAAAGAAGTCCCGATTCCACTCAAAACCAGACCAAAGGCACCTAGGCGAAAATCTCGTTCACCTTATCCCGCGTCTGCTGACTTCGTGATGGTTTCAAGTACCGCATGGTCGATTCCATGTCGGAGTGACCCAGCCACTGCTGAACGGTGCGAAGGTCAACTCCGGCCCAAAGGCATTTCGTTGCGAACGTCGCTCTGAATTTGTGCAGCCAGAAACCATCCGCGTCGAGCTTCGCACGTTCCGCTACGGCCTTGAGACAGTCCAAGAAATCCAGCTTCGGCCTGCATCCCCCGGTTGGGAACAGCAGATTGCAATCCCTGTTCGCCTTCGCCTTCCACGCCTTGAGGCTCTTTACGAGCTTCGTAGGAATGGGAATCTCTCGCTCCTTGTATGCCTTCGGCGTCCAGCCTCGGTCCGGCTTGTGGCTCACTCGAACTGTGGAGGCCGCGAGGTTAATGTCCGACCAATACGTGTACATGACTTCCTGCTCGCGCATCCCGGTCATGAGGAAAAATTCATACCAGAGTCGCTCTTCTGCGTCACACTTTGCGAAGAGCTTGTCGAGTTCCTTTGTCTCATAGACCTCAGGCTCCTCTTCTGTAAAACGCGGCCAATCATTTTTCCCCACCAAGCCGCGAATCCCGTTCGCCTTGAGGAAGCTCATAACGTTCGCAAACTTGTTCCAGCAGCTACGCGGTGCCTGCTCTTTGTCATCCCGCAGGAACGCATGGAACTTGAGCAAGTCCTTGCGGTCAATGTCTTCGATGTTGAGTTTGTGGCAGGATTCAGTGAAGTAGCTCAAGGCCGTGCTGTAGGCCGCTAGGGTCTTGGGCTTTTTCGTTAGCTTGGTTTCGTCCAGGTAGTCTGCAACCGCCGCCGCAACCGACCGATCATTGCCGTTCTCAGGTACGATGGCCGCGCCGCTATTGACCGCGTTGAGTTCCGCTTCCTTGCGCTGGCGTCGGGCCCCGGCGTCCGCCGCATCCTTGCCCACGGACAGCCGGACGCGCTTCGACCCCTCGCGCCATTCCAGGTAGTAGGCCCCTTCGGCGTGGCGTTCGGGCGCTCCATTCACCAGCACCACATCGGGGCGGAGCGACCATTGGCCGCGAGGACGACCGGGCAGTAGCGCATTCCCTTGCTGGTTTGGACTCGCTTGGTGACGCTGCATTCACGGTTCATAAGGTGATTCCTCTCAAAAATGGTATCATGCGAGGTATCACCATGTCCTATCTAGCGGCAAACAAAAGAACTGGCGGAGAGAGAGGGATT
>PKXQ01000155.1 GCA_003132405.1 Acidobacteriaceae bacterium
ATTGTCATGGAATCAATAACGCTCATTGACTCGCTCGTGAGTGAGGCTGGGACTCCCAGTGGACTTTGCCGCGAGCGCAGCCTCCGATGGCGTTGTAAATGTGGTTGGGACCCAAAGTCCCACCATTTCAGGCTTTCCCAAGCCCCCTGCTCCCCCGGTGGTCAAACGCCCTTGTGGTCAGAAGATCGAGCACAGATCATGCTGTTCGCCGCGGCACTGGAGGCCGCTTCCGATGGCGAAGAGGCTTTCCAGGATACGAACAGAGGTGTGGGAACATTCCGCAGGTGCGCGGGATCGCCGCGGGACCGTTTTGTGACTGTGGACACAGCGACGGGTATCTAACGTCACGGCAAGGGGTGTCAAACGGACGTAGTGTCCAGCCAGAGTAACGATTGCCCAAGCCGGAAACGGTCAGGAGAGAACATGGAGCGAATCTCGCTGGTGAGGAATTGGCACAAAGTCGGCGTTGTCCTATTGCTGGCATTCCCTTTTGCGATCGCCAGCCCGGCCCAGGCGCAGACAGGAAGCGCCGCCAACGGCCAAAAAGTCTTCCAGGATAAATGCGAAAAGTGTCACGGTAAAGATGGCAGCGGCAACACAAATTTCGGTAAAGCTCTGAGAGCCGCGGACCTCCGCTCCAGCGATGTTCAAAAGAAGACCGATGCGGATTTCTACACCCAAATTGAAAAGGGCAAGAAGAACATGCCCCCGTTTGGAACAAGCCTCGACAAGACGCAAATCAACGATGTGATTGCCTACGTCCGGGAAATTGGCAAGAAGCAGCCGGAAGCAAAGAAGTAGGCAGTAGACGCGGGTGGCGCTCAAACCGCAATGAAAACTCCACGAGCTCGATTGAAATCCACGGACGCTGCGGCTGGCGACGGAGAAATTCTGCGCTCCAAGGCTCGCCGGCGCCGCTGCCAACGGCTGGCGGCGCTCCTAACAGTTGCATCCAGCGCGGTTGCACTCTTGTGGGTAGGCCTCCATGAGAGAAAGGTAGAAGCACGTGCCACCGCCTTTCCGGCTGTCGTAACCGCGGCTGTCTCCATGCCCGCAGATTTCTCCCCCGTCTTCAAACCGGGCCGTGAACCTTTCATCGATGCGGTGCGAGAGTACTTCCAATGGCAATCCACTCCGGTGCAGCCCATCGCGTTCAATCATCGGCTTCATCTTCAGAACGGGATGCAGTGTACGAGCTGTCACGCAGGTGCGGCGGAAGGTCCGGACGCTGGAATTCCCAACGTCACATTCTGCATGGCCTGTCATCAAGCGGTGGCCACGAACAATCCCGAGATCAAGAAACTCACCGCTTACGCGGACAAAGGACAGGATGTCCCCTGGAAGCCGGTGTACTGGTTTTACTCTTCGGAACACGTGCGATTTCGGCATAGTCCGCATATTGGTGCGGCCGTGGATTGCCAGGAGTGCCACGGGGATATGACTCAGCAGACGGTCGCCGTGCGCTCAAAAAATCTGAACATGAATTTCTGCATTAGTTGCCATAGGGCGAAGGGCGCATCGGCCGATTGCATAACCTGTCATTACTAGCTGTCATTACTGGGAAGATGAACCTGGCTGCTGGGGGCCGCTGCAGCGTCGGGGTTAGAGGAGTTTCAGACCATGGAACGGCGAACGTTTTTGAATTTCACAATCCTGAGCGGTGCGGCATTGGCGCTGGAGGGGTGCGGCAATCCAGGAACGCAATTAGTTCGCTTCATACCCGAAGAAGATCTGGTACCCGGTGTCGCCGTCTTGAAGCCGAGCGTTTGTGCGATGTGCTCGGCCGGCTGCGGCATCCAGGTGCGCGTCATGGAAGGCGAGGCTGAGGTTGTCCGGAACGGGCAGTTCGGAATCGTCAAGATGGGCTTGGCCAAGAAACTGGCGGGTAATCCTGAACACCCGGTGAGCCGGGGAAAGTTGTGCGCGCGGGGCGAAGCTGGGCTGCAAGTCGCTTATAACCCGGATCGCATTCAGCATCCTCTGAAGCGCAGCGGGCAGCGCGGCTCGGGAAAATTTACGCAGGTGAGCTGGGACGAGGCGATCGAGGAGCTATTAACACATCTCCGGCCGCTCGCCTCCGCCCACGAATCCAAGTCGATTGCCTTCCTGACGAGACCGCAGCGCGGGCAGCGCGCAGTGTTGATCGAACGATTTCTGTCCGGCTTCGATGGAGCGGCGTGGGTGCGGTTCGAATTTTTTGACGACGGGGTGTTGCGTAAAGCGAATCAACTGAGTTTCGGTTACGAGCAATTGCCGACGGTCGACCTCGGCCACTCGGGTTACGTCACCTCCTTTGGTGCCGACTTCCTCGGCACTTGGAATTCCCCCGTGGCGCAAAGCGCGGGATATGGGAAAATGCGCCAGAACCGTTCGGGCGTACGCGGAAAGTTTGTCCAGGTCGAGTCCCGCGTATCGCAAACGGGAGCGAACGCGGACGAGTGGGTGGCAGCGCATCCGGGCACGGAAGGCCTGCTGGCGCTGGGAATTGCCCACGTTATTTTGAAGGAAAAGCTTGCGCATGCGGAAACGGCAGGCGCGGCGGGCGCGCTGATTGAGGGATGGCGCGAGGGCCTGCCCGCATCCTCGCCCGAGGCAATCGCGTGGAAGACTGGAGTGCCGCCTGAAACGATCACCCGATTAGCGCGCGAGATGGCGGCACGATCACCGGCCGTGGCAATCGTGGGCGGCGCGCCGCTAGCCCAGACCAATGGATTGTTCACCGCTCTCGCGGTCAATGCACTGAATGCGCTTCTCGGAAGCGTCGGGAAACCGGGCGGACTTGAGTTCACGCCGGAAGCGCCACTGCCCGCGGCCAAGGCGGGTCGCGATAATTCTGGAGAGGGCAAGTCCGGTTCGGTGCGCGCCCTTGCCCAACAGATCCTTTCGGGCCAGCCGCGGCCCGTCGAAGCGCTGCTACTCCACGAAGCGAATCCAGTTTTCGCTACGCCCCTCGGATGGCGCGTCAAAGAGGCACTGGAAAAAGTCCCGTTCATCGCCAGTTTCGGCAGCTTTCTCGACGAGACGAGCCGACTGGCAGATCTGATTCTTCCCGACCACTCGTTTCTCGAATCGTGGGTCGATGACGTTCCGGAGTCGGGAACAACGCAGTCGGTAGTCAGCGTTGCGCCGCCGGCGATGCGACCGCTTTACGATACGCGTTCGCTGCCCGACGTGCTGCTTGACCTGGGCCATCGCCTGGGCGGACATATAAGTGAAGTTCTGCCGTGGAAGAGTTACGAGGAAATGCTGCAAGCGACACTTGCGCCTCTCGCGCATCATGACGGTTCGATCAAGACGAAAGACGGCGGCGAATTCTGGAACAAAATTCAGGAGCAGGGCGGTTGGTGGAGTGCGGAGGCGACGGCTGCGCCGAAAGCAAAGGCGGCCGCGAGTCACTTCAACGCGATGAAATATCAGGAGGCGGAATTCGCGGGATCGGCTGGAGAGTATCCGTTTTATTTCCTCCCCTACGCTTCGCAGCTGTTTTATGACGGACGGCATGCGAATCTGCCCTGGATGCAGGAAATTCCGGAGGTTTTATCGACGGGAATGTGGGGGACGTGGGTGGAAATCAATCCGCGGGCGGCCGCCACTCTGCAGATCGAACAAGGCGACCTGGTGGAAGTGGCGTCTCCGCACGGGAAGGTTCGTGCTCCGGTTTTGCTGTCGCCGGGAATCGCGCCCGACTTGATTGCGATTCCGGTGGGACAAGGGCATGAAGAATATGGGCGCTACGCCAGCGGCCGCGGCGCGAACCCGATCAAGGTGCTCGCGCCACAGGTGGAACCCACGACCGGAGCGCTGGCATGGGCGGGAACGCGGGTGAGTATTACAAAGGTGGGAAAAGGCGAACTGATTCTGCTGTCGGGCGGCCCCACGCAGTGGAGCCAGGAAAAGATCGCCCGGTAACCATAACCGGGAAAGACAGAGTCTTTGTGAGCGGCGATCAGGAGGAAGACGGATGGCGCACAGATGGGGAATGGCAATTGACCTCGACCGCTGCACCGGCTGCGAGGCCTGCGTTGCGGCGTGCCACGCGGAAAACAACATCGCCACCGTAAACGCCGATCAAGCCGCCAAAGGCCGAACGATGCACTGGATTCATGTGGAACGCTATTGGGAGGGCGAATTTCCCAATATCCGAGCACGGTTTCAGCCAGTTCTATGCCAACAGTGCGATGCGGCTCCCTGCGAACCCGTGTGTCCCACCTATGCCAGCTATCACAATCCGGAAGGTCTTAATGCCCAGGTTTATAACCGCTGCATCGGCACTCGTTATTGTGCCAATGCCTGCCCGTACTCAGTTCGTTACTTCAACTGGTTCAATCCAGCGTGGGATAAGCCGCTACAACTGCAACTGAACCCGGACGTTTCGGTGCGCGAAGTAGGGGTGATGGAAAAATGTACGTTCTGCAACCAGCGCATTCTCGCAGCGGAGATCAAAGCCAAAGCAGAGAACCGTGAACTGCAGGACGGCGAGGTCAAGCCAGCCTGCGTACAGTCTTGCCCGCCGACGGCGATGGTTTTTGGAGATCTGAACGATGCGAACAGTCAGGTCTCGCGGATGGCAGGTTCCGTGCGAGCCACGATACTGCTGGAAGAAGTTGGGACACTGCCGAAAGTTATCTATCTCGAAAGAGAGTCATCGCATGGCAATGAATGATGCCGCGCAGGCCAACGTGATCGATTTTGCGCCGGAGAAAATCCGCAAGGATCTTCTGCTGCCGGTGTTCCACACGTCGCGGCGTTACTACGCACTTGTAATCGCGCTGGTGGCCCTCGGTCTTCCCGGTATGGCCGTCTACCTATACCAGATAACGGAGGGGATGGGGGTAGCAGGAATCACGCGGCCGGTCTTCTGGGGCTTCTATATCACGAACTTCGTATTCTGGATTGGAATCAGTCATGCCGGCACGCTGATTTCGGCGATTCTTCGTCTGGTCAATGCGACCTGGCGTCGCCCGGTGACGAGATGCGCCGAAGCGATTACGGTGTTCGCCCTGGCGATAGGCGCTCAATACCCGATCATTCATCTGGGCCGCGCGTGGCTGTTTTTCTGGCTGATTCCGTATCCCAGCGAACGCGGCATCTGGCCGAATTTCCGTTCTCCTCTGGTATGGGACTTTTTTGCCATCAGCACCTACCTTACCGGCAGCCTGACTTTCCTTCTTCTTCCGATTATCCCGGATTGGGCCATGGTGCGCGATCGCGCGACTGGCTTGCGCCAACGCATCTACACCGTGCTTGCTCTGGGCTGGCGCGGAACGCCGCGGGAATGGCATCGGCTGGAAGTGGCGATGCGCATCATGGCGGTCATTATCCTCCCCGTTGCCGTCTCCGTGCACACGATTGTCTCCTGGGACTTCGCCATGGCGCCGGTGCCGATGTGGCATTCCACGGTGTTCGGGCCGTACTTCGTGGCGGGAGCCATTTTCAGCGGGATCGCCGCGCTGATTATTGTGATGGCTTTGGTGCGCAAGGCGCTCCATCTCGAGGAGTACCTGAAACCAGTGCACTTCGACAACCTCGGCAAACTGCTGTTGGTGATGAGCCTGCTCTGGATCTACTTCATCTTCGCGGAACGCCTCACCGTCTGGTACGGCAACCAACCCGCCGAGATGGCGGCGTTCTGGTCTATCCAGCGAGGGAGATTTGCCGTGCTCTTCTGGACCATGATCAGCTGCAATTTTCTGATTCCCTTCCCCATACTGGCGATCAAGAAACTGCGAACCATCGCCGGCACGGTGATCGCCTCGTCCACCATCGTGGTAGGAATGTGGCTGGAGCGGTTCCTGATTGTGGTGCCGCCCCTGGAGCACAAATATTTGCCTTATGACTGGGGAAGCTACAGCCCTACGTGGGTGGAAATCACGATTACGTTTGGAACGTTCATGGGAATGATTCTGCTCTACGTTCTCTTCGCAAAATTCGTTCCCATCATTTCGATCTGGGAATTGAAAGGTCCGCAACATTCGCAGCCAATTGCGGAAGCGGCGGCGAATGCCACTGTAAATCCGGCTATACGTTTGGACAATACCTTGCCCTCGACCAATGGCTGAGTGTGAGGAATGGTTTGGGTGAACGAACCTATGAATGCCATCTACGGACTTTTTCCCGATACCAACTCCGCGCGCCGAGCGTTGATGGCGCTGCGCGGAGCGAGTTCGCGCTTTCATCTCAACCCGAAAGCGATCGTCGTCATGTCTTCCGTGCCGTTAGAGGAGGAGGGCTTCGGATGGGAAGAAGAGCGGACAATGATGCCGTGGCTGGCTCCTCTGGGCGCTCTTGCAGGAGGAGCAGTGGGATACGCACTTTCCGCCTTTACGCAACGCAGCTATCCCCTGCCCACCGGAGGCATGCCGATTGTCGCCATGTGGCCCACGGGAATCATCATGTATGAATTGACGATGCTGGGAGCGATCGTAACCACGATTGTGGCTTTCGTGATCGCCACCGGGCTTCCCAACTACAAAAAGCGGCTCTATGATCCGGAAGTCACGAACGGGAAAATTCTTGTGGGCGTTTCGGAGCTGGATAGCGATTGTCGCGCTGAAGTTGAACAACTGCTTTATCAGGATGGCGCCGAGCAAGTCAAAGAGTTCTCGAATGGCTAGGAGCGTCAGAGGGTCTAACAGGCTGCTGAAAAATTGACTCGCAGCGTGTTTTTGTTTCTGTTGTTCATCGTTGATGATGTTGAACGGTTTGACTTCCGGTGTTTTTGTGGCCTCTGGTTCTAACTCGATGCTGCCTAGAGACACACGTCATCCCCGAGTTAGGCCGCCGCAACTGCGGTGGCTAGGTTTCGCATGCGCACCAGATTGTAGGCGGCGCAGGCGAGAGTAAATATCCAGTGCACTTTGCACACCCCGCGATGGCGCACCTTCCGTATCAGTGCAATCGTTTTCAGCCAGCCGAAACATTCCTCGATTCGTTTTCTCTTCTTCTGGCTGATGGTGTAACCGGAGTGTCGTGTCGTCCGACCATCAATCGCACTGCCGCCGCGCCGCCCCAAGTTCTGCGCTACGTGCGGCACGACCTGCAGATGGCGGCACTCCTCCACAAACCCGAACGTGTCGAATCCTTTGTCGCCGCCCACCGTCACCTTCTGCCTGCCGGAAAGTTTCTCCAACATGATCAGCGCCGCATCGCGTTCCGCTGTCCCGTTCGCCTGGAACACTTCCGCATCAACGATCAGTCCGTTGCGATTCTCCTGTAGTTCGCCAAAACTCTATCGGTATAACCTATTGCCGTCACGCGCCTCCGTCTTTCGAATTCGCCGCCCCTTCGATCTTTGAATCTCTCACTCCGCGTGGGAACGTGAAGAACCGCTGATGCACGGCGTAAAAAGTTCTCGGTCGTGCTGGTGGCGGCATTCGACCGCATTGCGAGGAGCACTCGGAACTTCCTGCAAATAGTTGGTCAAAAGTGGAATGCGAAGGGCAAAGTTGGAGGGTCGTCAGATCGGGAGATCACGTTTGGATGTGAATCGGGAGCAGGTCGTCCAAGACCGCCGCTCGGGGATGTCGCTCACGCAGGTCGCCAAGCGCCACAACATTTCGAGAGCTTCAGTGTGCCGCCTGATGAAAGAGGCGAACAGCGATTGCAATCTCGCCATTGCAATTTCGAGTGGGGAAGCTGGGCTAGAGGCTCGGCTCTAAAGGCAACGTGAAAACTGGGGGCAAATGATGCAAATCGGTAAGCCGTTGCGAACCATCGTCGTGGAGCCGCTGGAACTTCCAGTGGAACAGCCGACCCGCGAACCTGAGCCCGAGCCGGTTCAGCAGCCAGAGTCGGAGCCCGAGCAGGTGCCAGCCAAGCAATGAGCATCCCCGATTACATCTCGCCCATTGTCGGCTACCGTGTTTGGAAATGGGAAAAGACGGGCTTGAAGTCGCTCTGCGGGGAGCGGTGGAAGCCCAGCCAGTTGCTGGCGGCGAGATGCAGGGCTTCTGTTGTCGTCGGACCCATCGCTGGGCGTGCGGAGGCTGTGCATGACGCCCACGAGCCTCCGCAGACCGACTGCACCTGCGGCGTCTACGCGGCGAAGAACATTGAGCATCTGCGCCAGTTAGGCTACGAGGGGCGCGGCATCCGCGGCGAGGTCCACCTGTGGGGCACAGTCGTGGAGCACGAACGAGGTTGGCGCGCCCAGTTCGCATACCCCAAGAGCCTCGTCCTGCCGCCCGACTTGATTCCATCCGACACGAAGGAAATGGAGGCCCGCCTGGGGGCCCTCGCCGCCTATGACATCGACATCTTTATGCTCGGCGGCGGACGGAAGATTCCCCTCTGCCGCAGGGGCTTGGGCTTCGACGCGGCGGGGCTGGACTATCTCATCGGGAACCGCACGCAGTACTACGTCCGCCGCCAACGCGACAGAACCCTGATGAAGGGCGACCGCGTGGCGGTCCTCGGCCGCGGGATCGCGGTGGTTGAGCGCGCCGATGACGCGGAGGTTCAGGCGCTGCTGCGGAGCAGGATCATGGTGAGGATGCGGCGCAAGGACATTGCCTGGAACCGGCAGAACATGCGGGGGAGGCGAAGGACCTGGCTCCATAGCCAGCAGGCAAGGTCCGGAAACAATCCGTAGAATGTAAAGATCGCAGTCGGCATCGGAGGGATGTGGTGCAGGAGTTCGTTAGCGAGGACGATCTTGAGACTTTCGAGGGATGGCTGAGGTATCAGCGCGTTGACGCTACGACTGCGCCCGAGGAGCTGGAGATGTGGCAAGGCCTTTTCAATGAGGCTAGAAGCGCAGTTCAGAGAAGCCGAAGGTTGGGCTGATGAAGCCCCAACCAGTCCCCGACGAACATCGATATGCGGTGGCGGTCCGATAGGGCTCCGATCTCTGGCTGACGTTGTGGGTTCGGCACTCGGAGAAGGGCGAGTTTTTCGTCATGTTGCCGCGCCTTGACCCAGACTGGGACGTTCACGCAAGTTATCACCTCGACGGCACTCGGCACATGAAGAGTTATGACCGTAAGGTCCTTCCGCCCACCAAGTGTCAGCCGTTGACGGGCACGTTCGGGGGAACGGAGAACCTTGTAACGTTTGCTGGCTATGGTCCGAAAAGCGTTGGGGCGATTTGCGACCCGACTGCCTTCTCTGGAGTTGTCAAAATTGCGCCTGGTATTTTGGGGCCTCGCGACGGCCAGATCACGGTCGATCTTGTAGCTCCAGATTGCCAGCCAGCGGCTTTTCCTTGGACCAAGATCGCCCGAAGAGAAGTCTTACGTGACATCCTTCCTGGGTCGTGATCACAATCGGGTCTTGCGGCTGACCGCCCAGGCTGCGGCTCCGCCGACTCTGTCAGCGTGCTCCTCCTTCACATTGACAAGACAGATGGAAAGTCGCATCATTGGCACCCAAGGTCGGGAACGCACCATCCTTTCTGCCACTCCTCCCCCAACGAAGGGCTTTTGACGCCACGACATGCGTGAGCTCCTGAACGACAAGCCGCGTCGAAAAGGTGTTCTCGCCTAAGGAGGAAAAATGAAAGCAACATTTCTGGTGTTATTGATGTTGTCAGTCGGCATCAGCCGAGTGGCAGCCGGACAGAGTCCAGCGGTGATACACAACTCGTGGAGCAGCGGCGTGCCATTGCCAACTGCGGTTGCATGGTCGACGACCGGCGTGATCAAAGGCAAGATCTACAATGTCGGCGGGGTTACTGCAAACTCAGCGGTCGTAGGTGACAACCAAATCTACGAGCCGGCTACCGACACATGGAGTGCTGGCGCGTCCATGCCGACGCCTCTCTCGCTTTCGGCCAGCGCAGTAGTAAAGAATGTCCTCTACGTCTTTGGAGGAAACACCAACGGTAATTTTTCAGGAATAACCGACCAAGTGTGGGCGTACAATCCGACGACAAACGTATGGGCTATGAAAACAGCGATGCCCACCAAGAGACAGAGCGCGTTGGCCGTGGTGGAGAACAATATCATCTATGTCATCGGTGGCGCGAACAAAAATGGGCATAAGCTCACTACCGTGGATAGCTACGATTCCGCGACTGACAGCTGGAGTGAGGAGGCGCCTCTGCTTGTCGGTAAGTCCAAGCCCGGCGGCGGCCTTCTGAAGTCCACGATTGTGGCAGCAGATGGGACCAGTAACTCAGATATTACCGGGGACAATGAAGGCTACGATGCCTCCACGAACTCATGGACGTCGCTCGCTGCGGACCCCGATGCGCGGTCCGCGACCTGCTACGGGAGCGTCGGTGCGAACCTGTACTCTGCGGCTGGCTTCGATAGCAACTTAAACCCGATCAACATTTCCGAGGCCTTTAGTCTGTCGAAGAACAAGTGGACCACCAAGGCTTCCATTCCTCAAGCGGTGATCGCGCCGGGCTCCGCCGTTTACAAAGGGTTGCTCTACTGCTTTGGTGGCGGATCGTCGCCCGATATTCCTATTGATGGAGTGGTTTACAACAACGTGCAGATTTATCAGCCGTAGAAGGTGGGCCTTTCAGTGGCACAACTGCACGATGGGCTGGGCCACCCAAAACATCTGGTTGGTTCCTCGCGTATAACTGTTGTAAACAGGCGTTTTGCGCTCACGACTTGGCTTGGCTGACCGCATTCTTCGGGTCAAGCCGAGGCCTGCACTTACGCTTTTTCGCGCGGGATTTCCGGCGACGCACATACTGCCCGATCCTTAGCCCACCTGCGCAAGTCAGCAATCTCTTCCGCTCGCGTGATTGATAGCGGCACGGTGGACGACAGCGCTGTGAGCAGATCTTCGTTGCTCAATTCCTGCTTGCAGGCGAAGGCGGCAACGCCCAGCAATCCTATGGAGCGGTTATCTTATAGTAGCTGCACCTGACTGGTTCGGATTGAGCAAGCGAAGAGGCAGGACTTTGCCCTGCTATTGCAACTTCGCGTGCTCTGCTTTGGCTTGCTTCAGTATGGGGATGTCGTGGTCGGCGTCTTTCAATGTGGACTCTGTTCTCGCTGCTCCAAAAATGTGCTCTGGCAATCCTTCGCTGCCGATAACAATTTGCTGAACTCAGGAGTTCCTCGGAACTTCCCAAGCAACGGGTCGGTTTGCAAACCGGTGTAGGCACAATAATTGTTTTCAACGGCGCTTCTCAGCAATCGCAGAGCGGCATCCTTCTGTCCACAGTACGAGAGCACTGCTCCGACCCAATACCGAGGCTCTGGGTCCGCTCCCGCAAGCGCAACCGTTTCGATCCTCTGAGCGGCTTCGTTCAATTGTGATGTCTGCTGGGGGTCAAGACAGGCTTGAAGCAGATCACGACCCATTAAAGGAACGTCCGAAGTTCTCTGAATCGTTTGGCGTGCCTCGGCCAGCTTGCCTTGGCCCATGAGAATAAAAGCTGTTTGCCTTGCTGCCCATTCTGAGCCTGCGTCGAGGCGGACAAACTCCATTGCCCTCTGTGGCCGATCTAACTGCATGAATGACCAAGAGCACGATCGGAGTTGGTAGTTACCCCGATCCAATGCGAGCGCGGAGTTGCACTCGTGGACGGATTCCTCCAACGATCCCGTATAGCGCAAAACGAACCCTAGAACGAAATGTGCGCGAGCACTATCCGGTCTGCGCTTGACCAAGGCTAACGCTTCCGCATAAGCGTTTGCAACCTCGCCTCGCTCTGTCCGGTTAATGATCAACCGTGCGGCCGCATCGATCAAGTTCGGATCAAGCGCCAGTGCTCGTTGGGTAGCCGAGACCGAACGCTTGAGCATTGGTTCCCCGCCACCTCCAAAGGAGGCGTCGTAGTAATAGCGTAGCCCCAGAGCCTCCCAAGCAGGCGCGTAGCTTGGGTCAATGCCTACACAGTGCTCCAACATCGTAATCGCATCCTTGTTAGGAGCAACATCATGCGGAATCGCGATGCTGCGCAAATACAAGTCGTAGGCCTCCTCGCTCTTGGGTCGAGTCCCCTCCCCGCCAGCGGCCGACGATCCTCCCAGCAGGGGGACAAGGCCTTGCCTAATCCTCGCCGTAACTTGCTCCCGCATCGCCAGCTTATCCGACGTTGCAACACTGATGGTGTCCCGCCAAACACTTCGATTATTCGCAACATCCACCGCTTCCAGTGTGACCTCCAACTGGTTACCTTCAGTGTGGTAGTGTCCCGTTACGATGGAGGTTACTCCCATCTCCCGACCAGCTTGTTGCAAGTCCAAGTTCGACCCGTTGTACTTGCGCGTTGTGGCAAATGGACGGATCGAGAACGACGGCACATAGCTCAGCGTATTCGCAATTTCATCGGGCAGGGCGAGCCGTAGAAAATCAGTGTCCTTGTCGGAGCCCGCATTCTGGAACGGCAACACCGCGATCTCCCTCGGGTTTCCAGAATCAACGTGCGAGGCTTGGGGATGTTGAGACTCCCAGAGGAAAAGTGTGATCACGATAGCGGCGATGACGCCAACAACTAATGCAGCGATCCATTGGAGTCGTCTTTTGCGAGAAGTTGGTGCCGACTCGGTCGCGGCCGCCGGCGACTTACCAGAGTCCGTGTCCCGCTTCAGACGTTGCAGGTCGGTTCTGATATCGGCTGCATTCTGGTAGCGCAGGTTGCGGTCTTTCTCCAGAGCCTTGTTGATGATGTCTTCCAGCTTTAGCGGCAGGTCGGGATTCAGCCGCACGGCAGGCGTGGGAGCCGCGTCCAGAATGGCTTTGAAGATGACTCCTGAGCTTTCCCCACGGAATGGCAGAGTACCCGTCGCCATCTCGTACAGCACAGCGCCGAACGAGAACAAATCCGTGCGTTCGTCTAACTCCTTGGCACGGACTTGCTCTGGAGACATATAGGCGACCGTTCCCAGCGTCGTCCCCGGACTAGTGAGATGTTCCTCGACGAGAGTTGTAGCGGTCTGGGTATTCTGCGTGGCTATTTGGCTGGCAGAACTGGCAGGAAGCCCAACCTTAGCCAGCCCAAAATCCAGAATCTTTGTGTGTCCCCGCTTGGTTACGAAGATGTTTGCGGGCTTGATGTCGCGATGGACTATACCAGCGAAGTGGGCGGCGTCCAAACCATCAGCGATCTGGATGGCAATATCGAGTACCGCTTCGATCTCCAACGGTTTTCCGCCGATCCGATGCTTCAGCGTCATGCCGTCCAGAAATTCCATGACAATGAAGGGCCGCCCGTCGTGCTGTCCGATTTCGTAGATCGTGCAAATGTTGGGATGGTTCAGCGCTGAAGCGGCTCGCGCCTCGCGTCGGAACCGCTCCAAAGATTGCGGGTCTTGGGCTACGTCTTCGGGCAGGAATTTCAAGGCGACGAAGCGCCCAAGCTGGGTGTCCTCAGCCTTGTAAACGACGCCCATCCCGCCGCCGAGCTTCTCGACGATGCGGTAGTGCGAGATGGTCTGACCAATCATGAAGTGCGCATGGACTCAGGCTGCAATACTAAGGATGTGAGGAAGACGAGTCAACGAGGACGGCACACTGATAGACGCAGGAAGAGGCAAATCCCGTGGTTTCAGGCTTTCCCAAGCCCTCGCCAATCAGGTGGTTCGAAAGGGTGTCTGCGGCGACTTCATTTTATGCGGCCTTTCGCCCCCTGTTTCGGCAGATTGGTCGCTGGTGCACAGGTATACCTTCTGATACACAGCGTAGCCGACCCTGCATGCGCTATTCAGCGCAGTCCACCCTGAAGCGTACTTACGAATAAATGAAAGCCAGGGCCAGCAAAACTCCGAACGCCACTCCATGCTTCATCTCAGACCACCCGAGTTTCTTGACATCCAGGGATTCAGGTTGTCGAACGAACCATTGTGTTCCCCGCACAAGGGCGGGAGCAAAAGCGATGATCACCAAGGGAGGAAGCACCCGCCATCGCGACGCGAAAATCAGCGCCGCCAATAATACGGGCTGAGCTAGGAAGAAGAACCTGCCTCGATCAAATTTCTCGGAGAAGGTAGCGGCACGGGCAGTACGAATACGCAGTTGGACGAAATGAATCTGATTGCCCGCGAAGATCCAGTTCGCCACCCACAAAACGAAAGCGCGCTCATCTAGCCGTCCGGTGCCGATGTAGTAAGCAGCCGGAGCAGTGCAGGTGAGGCCAACTGTGCCCACCAGTTGCGCCGCCATTCGCGCCCTACGACCAAACATCCGAAGAACTGCCTGGGCCGCAAATGCTAATGCCGTTGCCGCTCCGAGAAACAACAGCTCTGAATTTCGACCTTTCCACATCAGCCCGGTCAGACAAGCGACGGACACAGCGCCAAGACAAACGGACGCAATCAGCGCCGTCCAGCGTTCTCCTGAGGTATGGGCGGTCAGCGAACCCGAACCGATGAGGCTTTCGAGTGGTGTCCGCAACCAAAACAAAAACAGCGTGGCCATCGTGAACACAAGCAGCGGCCAAGCCCGATGGGCCGAGGCAAACCCCGCGGCAACGCCGGTAAACAAGGGAACAAGCAGCAGCCCCCAGGCACCATGCTCACGCGGGATTATCAGGGCCCGCCTGCGGGCTCGCTGGGTTGCACGGACAGCTTCACTATTCTCGGTCATAGCTCTTTCATAGTTCGGGACCGGATCTTGTTTCATAGCCCAGTACAACCTGAAAATCCTGCTTAGCTGGCCACGCGAGGACTATCGTATTCCAGCAAACGCCTTTCGCCTTGAAGCGCCCGGAGCGGAGTCAAGTCCTGGGTCAACTCCACGGTCCCCAGATAGCCTCCGTCGGAACTGCGGACGGCAAAATAACGGACGTGTACGAATTTTTCATGGAAGTTGATCCAGAATTCAGCGACACTCTGCTTCCCGGAGCGGAAATCAGTCAGAATCTGGTCAACCGTCTCGACACTTCTGGGAGGATGGCAGTGCTGCACCTTGCGTCCGATGATGGCCTTGCTGCGAGCGAAGATGCGATCTGGGCCCTCGGTGAAAAAGGCCGCCCGGTCATCGGCATCCACAAACGTAAGATCTAGCGGAAGGGTTGAAAACACAGCAGCGAGTTGTTCCAAGCTTACATTCCCAGTGGGCAGCATGAGAGCACACGACGGCGGAATTTTTATGGATTCAGGTGTCGTACCGACAGCGGGCGTATAGCCTTGCTGCGGCTCCACGATGCACCAACCATACCTCGGAGACACCGACCATATTTCGGCCCACTCATCTTCCGACAGCGTCTCCAGAGACATCGGAAGCAATATGTTCTCCTCCTTGTAAATCATCTCCTGCACGCTCTTGAAGGCGGCGTTCGCGGCCTCCACCAGATTCACCTTCCATTTCTCGATGTCGTCCGGGTCAAAGTGTACGCACTCCCCAAGGCGTTTGAGCAAATTGCGCACGTCATCATCCTTGGCCCACATCACTTTTGACGGGCCGGTAATGCCGTGCCGCTCCAAGCAAGAAAACAATGCGTGTTCTTTGCGTTGGTAGTGCTTGTCGATATCCATCAAGTCGTTGAACGACTGGCGAAAGCGCAAAAGAATCGCCGCCGCTTCGGCGGCGTCCTTCGTACTCTGCAATTCAGCCAGAGTCTGCGTCATGGCCGCAATCGTACCGCGTAATGCTTCGTTTTCACGACGGAAGGTATCCACGGGGTGTCCCGGGGCAATTGCCTTGCGGATAGGGAGTTGAACCAGGACGTCGCGCGTCACCTTGGAGTGGAGGTCGCACATGGATCGGACCTCTTCCACGGGCATTCCTTCGGATATCAATTCCTGCTCCATGGCCATGATTTCGGAGGCGTCGGTTTGCCTGACGATTTCCTGCATTTGTCGCTGCACTTGCTCGGGGGGATTCCCAGCGTGTAGGTGCTTGATGATGTCCTTCAGTACTCGAATCCGGTTCGCCTTGTTGTCGATCACTTCGCTCATGACACCCTCCTGAATATTCCAAGGTTACGGATGCAAATGAGCCCAGCACATGACTTTTGTCACACTGCCGCGCATTGTCCTAAGGTATTTGGCTGCCGAGGACGCGGCTGCGGGGCTGCTGAACGCTTTGGGTACCTTTTGTTCGGGAGTTCGTCCCGAGAAGATCTCGATGCGCAGCGCTGATCGTAGAGACTCGCCCAGCCAACATTTACATTGAGTGATGATTTCTGTGCCGTACTTGAATCGTCTTCTTCGCCTTCACACAGTGATCGCGTAAAATCGACGCCATGCCGACAGAGCAGGAATCTGCCTCGCTCGCTGTACTGAAAGGTGTATCTATCTTCTCCGGTTTGTCGGAACAGGAATTCGCGTTCCTGACTTCGCACCTTCTGCAGCGCAAATACGCTGTCGGCGAACTGATCTTCAGCGAAGGCGATCCTTGCGCCGGCCTGTACGTTGTTCAGTCGGGCAATGTGCGCATCTTCAAGAGTTCGTCTGGTGGCCGCGAGCAAGTGCTTTCGATCGACGGGCCCGGCAGCTCAATTGCTGAACTACCTGTGTTCGATGGCGGGAACTATCCGGCATCGGCCACCGCGGTTGACGATGCAACTCTGCTGTTCGTCAGCAAACAGGATTTTCAGGCCCTGTGTGTGGCGCACCCCCAGGTTGCCCTCAAGGTCTTGCGGGTAGTTGGGGCGCGCCTCCGGCGTCTGGTTGGAATTATCGAAGAACTTTCCTTCACCACAGTGCGACACCGTCTGGCTTCCTTTCTCTTACGTCTTGCCCAGAAGGAAGGCAAACGCACCCCCGAAGGCGTGGAAATCATCATGCCAGTCAGCAACCAGGAATTGGCATCGCAAATCGGCACAGTGCGCGAGCTTGTATCCCGCAATCTCTCCCGGCTGCAAGCGGAGGGAATGATCAAGATCGATGGCCGCAGCGTGGTTGTCCGCAATTTGAAAGCCCTGGAATCCGAACTCCAGTCTACCGAGTAACCAGAGTGGCATCGGGGTCCTCCGCCTGCCCGCGTCCGCTCCGTGTTTTCCGATCGCTGTGACAAAAGTCATCGGCACGGCCACGCTTTTCCGCTAACTTCGGAAAAGGAAGCGTGGCCATTAGGCATGGAGCCGGGCCACGAGGAGGATGGGAATGAGCATTACCGCTGAGAAAACTGTTCGGGAAGTGGCCCTGGAAAACCCCGCTGCGACCCGAGTGTTTGAAAAGTTGGGCATCGACTACTGCTGCGGCGGCAGCAAATCCCTCGAAGAAGCGTGCCGCACCGCGAATCTCCCGATGGACGAGGTACTGGACTCGCTCGAAATGGCCGAGCAGTCGGTACGCGCCGTTCAAAAGGACCGTAACTGGACAACGGAGATGCTGGCTGACCTGGTTGCGCACATCATCAGTACTCATCACAAGTACACGCGCGAGGAGATGGCTCGCCTCGGTCCGTTGTTCGACAAGGTCTGCTCCGTGCACGGGAAAAACCATCCGGAACTGCTGCAGGTTCGAGTCAGTTTTCAGGGGATGGAGCAGGAATTGACCGTGCACATGATGAAAGAAGAGAGGGTCCTGTTCCCCTACATAGTAAGGATGGAAGAGTCGGTCATCCAGAAGGAACCGGTGTTGCCGCCGCCTTTCGGCAGCGTGCAGAACCCGGTGACGATGATGATGCACGAGCATGATTCCGCAGGCGAAGCCTTGCGCTCGATGCGTAAGGCCAGCGCGGATTATACGCCCCCGGGCGATGCCTGCATCAGCTTCCAGACTTTGTACAAAGCCCTGACAGACTTTGAAGCCGACCTCCATCAGCACATCCACTTGGAGAACAACATCCTGTTCCCCCGAGCGATTGCAATGGAAAAGGCGCACTAACCGAAGCTGGAAGCCATGTCCACACTAGCGACGCATATTGAGAAAGAGGCTGGCCGGCCGCTGACACCGCAGGCGATTTTCGACATCACCGCGGCCCGCGAGACCACGCTGTCCCGCCCGCTCATGCTATACATCAGCACCGGCTTCGGGTCTGTATGGTCAGCCCAGCGGAAGTGGCTACTTCGCAAGAGCCCTTGAGCGACGAGGAAGTTGTGACCCGAGTGTTGGCGGGCGAGACCGGGCTGTTTGAAATCGTCATGCGCCGTCATAACCAGCGGCTCTACCGCGTGGCTCGGGCTATTCTGCGAAACGATGGCGAAGCTGAGGATGTAATGCAGGACGCCTACGTGCGCGCGTATGAACATCTGGACCAGTTTGCCGGGAAGGCAAAGTTTTCCACCTGGTTGACACGGATTGCGGTGCACGAAGCTTTAGCGCGACAGCATCGCGGAAACCGGTATCAGGAGTTAGAACCACCATCAGAACGGGAGGGAGACCGCATGGATAGGTTTGCCTCTTTGACGCCGGATCCAGAACAGCAAGCGTCAAACTCGGAGATTCGTAGGTTGCTGGAAGAAGCGGTCGAAAAGCTGCCGGACGCTTACCGAACCATTTTCATGCTGCGCGACGAAGAAGACATGAGCACGACCGATGCCGCGGAGGTCCTCGAAATCACCGAGGACAACGTCAAAGTCCGCCTCCATCGAGCGCGGGCGTTGTTACGCAAGAGTCTTTACGCGCGTGCTGGCATGGAACGGAAAGAAGCATTCAACTTTCATGCCGTGCGGTGTGATCGAGTTGTGAAGAACGTGTTTGAAAGAATTCAGAAGCACAATTCGAAAATGGACAACTCCGCGCCAAGCATGCAGTGACACTCTGTACGGTGCAGGAGGAGCAGGCTGCCGCAACACGAAGAGCCGGCGTTGACCTAAAGTCGACGAGGTCGGGTGTGATCGGCAATCTCCCATCTCCAATTCGCCGTAGCTTTAGATCTGACGAGAGACTGTGCAATGTTGACCAGTTTTGCCGCAACACATCGTCGATCATCGTCATCTGGGGCTTGCCGACGTTTCGGACGTAGGCGCCCGCTCCGTAATTCAAGGTCAATGGTTAGCCCGTAATCACGACGGAGATGCACGGGGAGAAGGTGTTCATCATGGCTATGAATCTCAGCACCTGCCATCCCGGCGATGGCATTCAGGCATTGAATCGATTGCCCGGTTTAGCGGAACCTCTGTTGCAAATCGACTTAGAACGAGAGCTGCAGCAACTGCGGCAACAAGACTCCTGGCAGCGGGAAACGGGGCGGAGTTCCAAAACGCTCGCGAAGTATCCAGATTTCCGAATCGTTCTAATTCTGATGAAGAGCGGCACTCGAATGCGCCAGCACAGAGCAGAGGGGAGGGTCTCCATTCAACAGTTGGAGGGACAGGTCTGTGTCCATTTGGCCGATCGAAAAGTGAATGTCTCGGCGGGACATTTGTTGGTGCTGGACTGCGGCGTACTGCACGACGTTGAAGCGCTGGAAGAGAGTGCCTTGTTACTGACCATCTCTTGGCGAAGAGAGAAGAGTGAGGCCTCAGAATCCTTTTCATCTACTCAGCAGCACTTGGACGAAGAGGCGGTGTCGCGAATGGATGATGAAGGTGGTGCCCCTGACGCTGCCGTGAACCCGCCTCGTGTAGCAAGGAAGGCCGGCCCTCGCAGCTAGACGGGGGGGCCCGGTGGATGTAATCACGGACGATTTAGGACTTTGTCTAAGGAGGTAACCATGGCTACCAATGCGGTCTTGGTGGCGGTTCAGGCCAGGCTGATGCGCCGGGAAGAAGTTGCAGAAGGTACGATGGCCTTTCACTTCGAAAAGCCGTCTGGATTCACCTTCAAAGCAGGACAGTCCGCCGATGTGACACTCACCGACCCACCGGAAACTGACACCGAGGGAAACACACGCACCTTTTCCATCGCGAGTCCCCTGTTTGAAAACGAGCTAGTGTTCACCACCCGGATGCGCGACACCGCTTTCAAGCGCTCGCTGAAGAAGGTGCCGCTGGCCACGGAAGTGAAGATAGGTTCAGCCACAGGCTCCTTCACCCTACACAAGAATCGGGCCAAGCCAGCTGTGTTCCTGGCAGGCGGAATCGGAATTACGCCCTTTCTCAGCATCGTGCGGCAAGCCGATCACGACCGCCTCCCGCACAAGTTGTATCTTTTCTATTCCAATCGGCGGCCCGAGGACGCAGCTTTCTTGGATACTCTGCGGACCTTGGAGAAGACCAATCCCAATTTCCGCTTGATCTGCACGATGACAGAAATGTCGAAATCAAAAAAAGGGTGGAAAGGCGAGACAGTTCTGATAGACAAGGAGATGCTGTCCAGGCATCTGGCCATCCTGCAGGGACCCATCTACTATGTTGCCGGCCCGCCGACCATGGTCGCGGCTATACGGCAAACGCTGGTGGGCGCCGGGGTCGAAGAGGACGACATTCGTGCAGAAGAGTTTGCCGGCTACTGAGCGATCGGGATGGCGAACCGCCGCGGCCAACTCTGCCTAGAGGCGCGGCCATTGATTAGTTCACTGGCGCCCGGGGACAAACTATGAACTCACTAAAACAACTCCAAGACTGTGGACAGTCCATCTGGCTGGATTACATTCGGCGCGATCTGATCACGAGCGGTGAGTTCCAGCGACTGGTGGAGCAAGATGGGGTGCATGGGGTAACCAGCAATCCCACCATCTTCGACAAAGCCATTGCAGCGGGGACCGCCTACGACGATGCACTGCGCTTGCTGCTGGCAGCGGATCCTGACCGCGACGCCCTGACGCTGTTCGAAGAGCTCGAAGTCGAAGATCTCCAAATGGCCGCGGACATCTTGGGGCCTGTTTACGATCAAACTAAGGGTGCGGATGGCTTCGTCAGCATCGAGGTCTCCCCGCGACTGGCTTATGACACCGCGGGAAGCATCGCGGAAGCCCGGCGTTTGTGGAAGGCCGTAAACCGGCCCAACCTGATGGTGAAGATCCCCTCTACCCTGCCGGGGGTTCAGGCCGTTGAGATCTTGATTGCCGAGGGGATCAACGTCAATATCACGCTGATGTTTTCGCTCGCCCACTACGAAGCCGTAGCGCAAGCCTACCTGCGTGGCCTGATGCGGAATGCGAAGCCGCACCAAGTCTCGTCGGTGGCCTCCTTCTTTGTCAGCCGCGTGGATACCGAAGTGGACCGGGCGCTAGAGGCGATCGGAACTCCAGAGGCATTGTCACTCCGCGGAAAGATAGCGATTGCGAATGCCAGAGTTGTTTATCGGCGCTTCCGCGAAATCTTTCTGGGAACTCCCTTCGAGGAATTTAGGCGTCGAGGGGCACGGCTGCAGCGACCATTGTGGGCAAGCACCGGGACCAAGAACCCCGCTTTTTCGGATGTTTTATACGTCGAGGAGTTAATCGGACCACACACCGTCAACACCATTCCACCTGCGACGCTGAATGCATTCCGCGATCACGGCCGGGTGCAGCCGACACTCGAAGCGAAAGAGCAAGACGCCGGACAGGCGCTGTCACGCTTGGCCAAGCTGGGTATCGACCTGGGGGCAATCACAGAAAAACTGCTTGCCGACGGCATCACCGCCTTTACGCATTCTTTGGACGAACTGCTGGCTTCGTTGAAAGAGAAACGCAGAGTACTGCTTGAAAGTCAGGCAGCCCGAAAGAGCGAAATTCGGAGCGCTCGCATTGCGTGACCTGCGCCGGGATAAAAGGGATAGCGGGGTCTTTCAGCGCGTGAGGCCACCGTGCTTTCTCTTGATGATCGATTCGCACAACCAAGATTCGAGCGGAGTGATTATGACTTCTCAAGTGGTGAACCTCCAGGTGACCGCGAGCATACCGATTGACTGCGATTTCTGGTCGGAAGATGACGGATGGAAGGGGCTCTGGAAAAGCCCTTCGGTCACGGTCCGTGGCAGTAGTTTCGAAGATGCCAAAAAGAACATGGCAACTGAATTACAAGTGCATATCGAAAGAATCCTGCGTGAGCATCCCAAGAGAAGTGCGCGGCGAGTTGCCTGAGCCAGCACTCAACATTTCTGGGAGAGGCTCTGCGTGAGAACCCTATAGATTCGGATTCGGGAGCGTGTCCTAGTGCAGATTCTGGACTTTCCGTTGTGGCTCCGCGCGGCGCATTTCTTCAACTTTCTGCTCCTCTCGCTTCTCATCCGGAGTGGTTTCGAGATCTTGAGCGCACATCCAAGGTTTTATTGGAACGATCACTGCACACCGGGTAGCGAATGGCTCAAGTTCACGAAGAAACAGCGACCTAAGGACCGGCTCTGGACGGCGAGTGACGAGGAAAGTTCATTCCCGTCCGCGATCGCCCTGCCGGGCCACGAAAATCTAGGCCTCGGACGGCACTGGCACTTTCTTGCGGATTTCGCGTGGCTGTTGACGGGTTTGGTATACGTGGTGATGCTCTTCGTCACGCCGGAGTGGCGACGACTGATTCCGACTTCCTGGCAGATTGTCCCGGACGCCTGGCACGCCATGCTGAGCTATCTAAGCTTCCACGTCGTGGAAACACCGGGAGCATATAACGCATTACAGCAATTGAGCTACGCGGCAGTCATATTCTTGCTCGCTCCGTTCAGCATAGCGACGGGAGTAGCGATGTCCCCAGCGGTTGCAGCTCGTTTCCCGTGGTATATCAAAATCTTTCACGGACGGCAGGGCGCACGGAGTCTGCATTTCTTAGCTCTTTGCGCGTTCATCTTATTCTTCATTGGACACGTCACGATCGTGGCTCTGCACGGTTTTCGGAGAGAGTTGGCGCTGATTGTTCTGGGCCAGACACGCAATCCACACCTGACGCTGGCTCTCGTGGTCTGGCTTTCTGGGTTGACGGGCATCGCCGCGATCCACGTCGTGACCACCGTGTGTTCGCGTCGCCGCCCGCGCTTTATCCAGAAAGCTACCCAGTCGATCACCGATCCGCTACGCACGCTACTTTTCGGCCATGAAATCTCCGCGCAGCGCTACTTACCTGCGGACATATCGCCTTACTTCTGGGTGAACGGTCGCCCACCAAAAGAAGAAAGTTATTTGGCAATGGCACGCGACCAATTCGCAAACTACAACCTGAAAGTCACCGGATTGGTTGATAGGCCCCTGTGCCTGACGCTAGCTGGCCTCCGCGCAATGCCGAAACAGGTTCAAATTACAAAGCATTGCTGCATCCAGGGCTGGTCAGGCATTGCGGAGTGGGGCGGCGTATCGCTGCATCACATCGTCGGACTTTGCCATCCGCTTCCAACCGCCCGCTACATCGTTTTCTACGCGTTCGACAACAAATCCACATCGGAGCCACATGCCCAAGGGCCGGGGTACTTCTATGGCACCATTCGCTTGGAGCTGGCGGAAGATCCGCAGACGATTCTTGCCTACGAAATGAACGGCCAAACCCTACCGATTTTGCACGGAGCACCTCTCCGACTTCGAGTCGAAACGCAGCTCGGATTCACCATGGTGAAGTACATTCGCGCCATCGAGTTTATTGAGGACTACAAAACCATTGGCCAGGGCCAAGGCGGCTGGCGAGAGGATTACCAGTATTTCAGCCAGGAGGCGGGGATCTGATTCAAAAGGTTTGTACCAGCACTGTCTTGACGATTGGGCATTCTACGCGCACGTGGAAAGTCTTTCTCGACCTTCTGCGAGCACACCGAGTAGAGCGTGTCATAGATGTGCGTAGTATCCCGCGTTCACGACACAATCCGCAGTTCAACCAGGAGACCCTGCGCACAAAGCTGCGGGCCGCGAGGATCGGCTACGTGCACTTGCGAAAGCTCGGAGGCTTGCGCCACGCGCGACGCGATTCTTCGAATATGGGGTGGCGTAATAGCTCGTTTCGTGGATTTGCCGACTACATGCAAACCTCGGAATTCGACGCCGGGTTACAGAGGCTGATCAAGTTGGCTCGGCAAAAACGGAATGCATTGATGTGCGCGGAAGCGGTGCCTTGGCGTTGCCACCGTTCCCTCATCGCGGATGCGCTGACTGTGCTCGGGATCCGCGTTGAGGACATCATGAGCAAAAACCGCTCTACGTTGCACCGTCTGACTTCTTTTGCACGTGTGCGACGCAGTCGCATCACATACCCGATTAGCAAGGGCAGCCGCCTTCTATCGTCACTTTTGCACATCTCGGAAGAAAAAGGGGCTGCCGGCGAGGAATGACAGGAATGAGGAATGGCATTAGTCAAGTACTTCTGTATCCCCTGCGATTCGAACCGATTTATCAGTATCGGCTTTGGGGCGGCCTGGCGTTTGGGCGACCTGCTCACCGCACCTCTGCCGAGCGGCCCTGTCGGCGAGGCGTGGATTGTGCCTCGTCACCACTCAAAACGCATTGCGGACGGTGCACATTCAAACAGCATTGCTATTGTTCAGATGTGACGTTTGCCCGGGTACTGACCTCGTATCCCAATGTATTTCGTCGCACGGGCTCCATGGGGCGCACTCCCGCCCCACTACACCTTCAACGAGGCTAGCTTTTCGACACCCCTGGCTCAGGCAGCGCGGTCGTAACGGTGGTGCAGGCCTCCGAGTCGTTGCCGCGCAATGACGCGGCCGCGAGGAAAGTCTGGAGTTCTGCCGCTGGGCGTCTTCTTGCCGAGTCCGAGATGGGTTCGATCCTCGTGATAGTAGGAAATGTAGTCCGAGAGGAGTCGCTTCAGATGTCGCTCGTTTAACGCAATCACGTTGTCGAGCAACTCACGCCGACAGCTTCCAACCCAGCGCTCAGCCACTCCATTCTGCCAGGGACTTCCAATCGACGTCTGCACCGGTGTGATCTTCATCGAATGGATTCCGGCGGGCACCTCGAAACCATACTTTGCGTCGTGGTCAAAGACGATGAACCTGTGAGTCGACTGATGAGGAAAAGCCTCGCGCAGCTGCTGGACGATCCAACTGCTGGTCGGATGCCGCGTGACATTGAAGTGCAAGATGCGTTTCCGGTCGTGGCTGGCGATGAAGAAGCAGTAGAGCACGTTGAAGGTAAGCCGAACGATCCGGCCAAGACCATTCTCCAGCCGAAGTTCACTCCGAGCGAGCGAATCGACGACTTTACGCGTTCTAGCAGGTGCATCGGTACCAGTCAGTTTGACTATCCACTGGCCACGATTGATGGGCACGGGCCTTCCCAATAGGCCGGGCCTATTGCGGGAAGTTCATAACGGCGGGGTAGGCGCTGGAAGCGGGGATAGGAGTTCGATGGATCCCAGAAGCTCATCCAACTCTCGCAGATGATTGCAGTCCGCTGATGAAAAATGGGCCGCCCGGTTAAGTCCAGACGGCCCGATTCCCTACTTAAGCGGCGGTTTTCGTCTTGACGGGCACTTCTTCCCAGTAAGGCGTGTAACCATAGTGCTTATAGATGTTGGTTCCCCAGGTCGAATCGGCCATGTTCGGCCAGTTGTCTTTATCGAAGCCAGGAGCATTCTCCAGTTGTTTCTTGTCAAGGTTCAGGACGGCGTGCTTTTCCGCCAAATTGAAGCGGAACGCGTTCCACGGAATGGCGAAATACTTGTCACCCATCCCAAGAAAGCCTCCAAAGGATAAGACCGCGTAAGCGATCCGGCCGGCTCCAGCGTCGATTACGAGGTCTTCGATTTTTCCGAGGTCCTCATTCTGTGCGTTGACGACTTTACTGCCGATCACCGTCTTCTTGGCTGGAACTATATCTGTGTATCTGACTGCTCTCGTTTCTGCGATGGTTTCCATGTCTACACCTCACTCCTCAAAAGAAGCTGGTTGACTCGCCTACTTCCTCCTCCCGCATGGTAAAAGGAGACGGAAACGGATATCTGTTCACTTCGAGACACATTCGCGTTTTGTTTACATCGTTGGAAAAACGGAATCGACAAGAAACTTTGCCCGACTTGCCGCCGACTACGGGCGGATGGAGCGCAACTCCTCCACAATCCAGGCGCGCCGTGGCTTTCACTTTTTGCCAGCCGTGTGTTGCGCGTCTCGGGCATGAAACACCAGCGTCAAGCCGGCGGGGCACCCATCAACCGCGAGTACTTCAGCATTTCAGTGTTCATTTTCCAGTGTGTTCCGGCGGAAGCATGACGGCCTACCGACCGGCTGCAGCCGACCTTTCGCAGCTAGCCTCGCCGTCTGACTAGGAGAAGAGCCGATCCTGAATCTCCGCGAGTTCCACGGGCACGGAGCATCCTTCGTCGTCGTTAGCCACGCGGTTCACACGAGTGCTCACCGGATAGCACCGCATCAGCCGAGCATCGCAGGGCTTCAGCAGTTCGGACGCCGCACCCATGTCCGTCATCCACGGATCGAGCCACAGGTCGTAGCCGTCCGGATCAAGGATGACTGGCATACGGTCATGGACGCCTAACGTCACGACATTCGGGATCGTGGTGAGGATCGAGCAGGTCTTGATCCAATTGCCACTGGGGTCTTTCCAACGATCCCATAATCCCGCAAACGCAAACAACTCGCCATCATTTACCTCAAAGCAGAATGCCTGCTTGGTTTTCCCGTCTCGCATGTCGAGTAGGGGGCCAACGTTGCGGTTGGCCCCCCTCTAAGAACCGTGCGTGAGAGTTTCCAACTCACACGGCTCAAGCTTCCGGGAACGCTCAAATCATGAACGCGCACGGTGCGGAGCGAACGCACGGCGTCTGGAGAGATAAGGTGCCCAACTGGGATCATAAGGATTTAGGCCGAACCGAACCTTAACGTGCCTTACGATTCTCACCGAAGCTGCATGAAACAAGCGGAGACGAAGAGGTAAGCCCTTCGTGTCCGCAGTGTCACCGAAGAAACACCAATCACGCATTTTCACGCGGTCGAAATACTTCTGCTTGATCCAGCCAGCCCCTTTTCGGGGATGACGGGCTTGCGCCCAGTGCCATAGCATCCTGAATATCGCAGCATCGACGCGCGCGAAGACCCGTTTGGAGACGACATAGCGATGGTAGTTGGTCCATCCCCGTATGATCGGATTCAGCCGACTAATAAGAAGATGAGCGGCTCT
>PKXQ01000113.1:0-35812 GCA_003132405.1 Acidobacteriaceae bacterium
CCCATCTACTGGACGAGTACAATATCGTTTTTTTCAAGTCATCAATAAGCCATAATAGTGCGCGATGAAAAGAGCGATCGGTCGCGGTCGAGACGGTTACGGTCGTGACACGCGATGAAGATGACTCTGCAAACTCAACTTCGCCTGTTGCTCATAGGGATCGTCGGGACGGTGGGTTGCTTTGGCGCAACCGCGCAAGCGGCAGACTGCGCCTCCTGCCACAAGAAACAGAGTGCGCACTTTCTGGCTACGCCGATGGCCAAGTCTCTTATTCCACCCGAGACAAAGTCTCCCGGCAAAATCACACACGAGCGTTCGCATAGCATAATTACCATTGAATATCCAAATCAGCGCATGGTCCACGGTATCTCGGAAAGCGGGCTTACGGCGGAATATACAGTGCGATATCAAGTGGGCGGCGGACTGATGGGCGCCAGTTTCCTGGTGCAGATTGGCGATTATCTGTTTGAGTCGCCCGCTTCGTGGTTTAAGAGTTATGGATGGGATGTATCGCCGGGCTATGCCGCGGCTTCGGTAATCGATTTCGATCGCGCGATGAGCGATGCCTGTCTTTTTTGTCATGCCGGAGCCGCGCGGTTCGTAGATGCTGACGGACGGCGGCTCCAGACGCCGCTCGGCTCCATCACCTGCGAAAGATGTCATGGAGCCGGCGAAGAGCACGCGCGGCACCCTTCCACTAAAAACATCATCAATCCCGCGAAATTAGCCGGCGCGGAGCGCGACAGTATTTGCGAGCAATGTCACCTCGAGGCCGCAGGCCGCATTTTAAATCCTGGGAAAACATGGGCAGACTTTCATCCCGGAGACGCGGCAGAACGAACTCTTGCTACTTACATTCTGAGCGGCGGCGACAATAAGGATGTTATTGCTGTCAGTCAGGTGGAGGAACTTGCTGAGAGCGAATGCGCCCGCAAGTCTGGTGGTAAGCTATGGTGCGTCACTTGCCATGATCCGCATGGCGCGACTGGAGCGGCATCTGGCGTGAAAATCGAACGCCAGCATGAAGTTCGCCGGATTTGCACTTCGTGTCATACGAAGTTATCTCCAATGGCGCACCCTGCCGATCAAATTGAGTGCACAAGTTGTCACATGCCGAGCACGCCCACGACGAATGTCACGCATGCCGCTCTCACCGATCATCGCATCCTGCGCCGGCCATTAGAGGCCGCGCGAGACTCGGCGGAGAAGCAGAGTGCTCCGCCTAGAATCACAGCATGGCGTGAACCGCCTTCCGAATTCCGCGATCGCGATCTGGCGCTGGGCGAGATTCTGGCGGCGGTATCGAAGAATCAGCCCGCCTTAGAAGAAGAGGGAGGTCGTTTGCTTGAGGCACTGCCCGAGGAATTGCGGAATGTAGATTTCGACGCGTTGTCCGCTCTGGAGGGCTTGATGCTGCAGCGGGGAAACTTGGCCGCGGCGGTGCAACTCGGGCGACGCACGGTGGAGTTGCGTCCGCAGAGCGCGAAGGCCGCAATAAATTATGGGATCGTTTTGCAGCGTTCGGGAGACTTGGCGGAGGCTGAGCGGCAATTCAAGCGAGCTATCGAATTGGATGTATCGTTGAAACCGGCTCACGAGAGGCTCGTCATTTTGTATAAGAGCCAGGGGCGGCGACAAGAAATGCTGGACGTGATCGACAGTTTCCTGAAGTGGAATCCGCAGGACATTATGTTTCGGTTGCAGCGAGAACAGTTGACAACTGCCCCGTAGAGGAAAAGAAAACTTGAGGGTGCTATTCGCAAATAGAAACGAGAGTAAAGCACGCGCGATGCCGTCGCGATCGCGACAGCGCGCCTGTGCGATGAATTCTTTTGCTCCTGTCCTCGCTTCGTTTGCCGTGGTTGCGTTCGTCGGTAGCTTTCTTCTCTTGCAGGCTGCGCCGCCGCCCATAAGCCCAATTCGCTTTTCATTTCAGGCGATTCCATTTCGTTTGGAGAATGATGAAACTCCGGTTCGGCACGTGCCCGCGGCGATGGCGGGAGGAGTCGCAATTCTCGACTACAACAAGGATGGACGTCCGGACATTTTCTTTACGAATGGAGCCAACCTGGCCACGTTGAAGAAAGATTCGCCGAAATATTCAAACCGGCTTTTCCGCAACGATGGTCGCGGTGTTTTTACCGATGTGACGAAAGGCGCGGGTTTGGCGGGGACAGGATATGATTTCGGCGTGGCCGTCGGCGATTACGATAATGACGGGTATCCGGACATTTTTGTTGCGGGCCTGCATCGCAATACTCTCTACCACAATAATAAGGATGGAACTTTCACCGATGTCACGGCGAAGGCGGGACTTAGCCGTCCAGACACGGAACACGGCGCGCTGTGGTCAATTGCGGCGGTGTGGGTTGATGTCAACAACGACGGACTGCTCGATCTTTTCATCGTCAATTATCTGCAATGGAATTATGAGAACGAGCCGCGCTGTGAATATGCGGGCGTGGTGCAATATTGTCATCCGCGATCTTACAAAGGCCTCCCCAACCAGCTATTTCTTAATAACGGAGACGGCACATTCACGGATGTGTCGGCGCAGTCGGGAATTCGCGCTCATATCGGCAAGGGCATGGGCGTCGGTATGGCGGATTATGATCTCGATGGAAAAGAAGATCTGTTTGTCACCAACGACGGTTATTACAACTTTCTGTTTCACAATTTGGGCGGGGGAAAGTTTGAGGAAGCCGCTTTTCAGGCGGGTGTGGCGCTGGTCGACGTCGGCGACTTCATCAGCGGCATGGGTCTGGACTTTCGCGATTTCGACAACGACGGTTATCCCGACATAGCTTTTGTCGCGCTGAATAACGAAACCTTTCCGCTCTTTGAAAATACCGGGAAGGGAAATTTCGTTGAAATCACCGCCAAGAGCGGAATGACTAGGGCGAGCCGGCCGATGGCGGGTTTTGGCGCGGGACTTTACGATTTTGATAACGATGGCTGGAAGGATTTATTTGTAACGCGCGGCCACGTCGATGCCATACCGGCGCAGCACGAGGAGATTGAGCAATACAACACCGTGTTCCGCAATCCGGGTTTTGCTAGCGCTGGTATTGCGAATGCCGGTGCAATGGGGCAATGGCTGCCGCTTACGGAGGAGGCTGGCCTCGACGCTTTTCCTCCGGCGCGGCATCGTGGTGTTGCGTTTGGCGATCTCGATGGCGATGGCCGCATCGATGTGGTCACGACAGCGTTGGGTAGGGATGCCGAGATCTGGATGAACCGCAGTCCGAACTCCGGCCACTGGCTTGATGTCGCGCTGGAAGGCACGCGCAGCAATCGCGACGGCATTGGAGCCCTGGTGAAGGTGGTAACAAAAACGGGAACACAATATAACCACATGACCACGAGCGTCGGCTACGCGTCGTCGAGCGACGGACCAGTACACTTCGGCCTGGGGCCAGATGCGATCGCGGATACGATCGAGATCCGTTGGCCTTCGGGAACGGTGCAGCGTATCGAACACGTGGCGGCGGATCGCATACTCAATGTGAAGGAGCCGCGCTGACGGCTGAATCGTCGGTGTTGAGCGCGGAATCGCCTTCGAGTTGGCGATCTTGTTTTTGCGGTTCCGCCAACAGATCGTCGACAATCTGCCGCTCGCGCAACCCATCATCTGGCCGATGCAAGCGGTAATAAATTGCCGCCAGTTGAACATGCGCCTTGAGCAGGTTCGGAGCATCGCGAATAATCGTTTCGAAGTCAGTCGCTGCCTGCGCGTTATCGCCAGCGGCCATCACAGTCACGGCCCTCTGATATCGCGCCATCAGCGAACGTGGGTTGATTTGCAGCGATCTCTCGAGATAAGTCTTCGCGCTCTCCAAATTTCCGTCGGCGCGCAAAAGAGTACCCAAACGCAGGTTGGCGTCGAAGTCATTAGGATCGAGTTCGATCGCTTTGCGATAAGCCGCCTTTGCCCCCTCTTCATCACCCGTGCGGAGCTTTGCTATACCGCTCAACGTGTAAGCGCCGGGCATGGAGGGATCCAAATGCAATCCGCGGTCGAGGCTGTCTCGTGCTTCGGTATATTTCCCAAGTTTCAATTGCGCCATTCCGGCGAGCATCCATGCACTGGCATCATTGCGGGCGGTCGCGACCCGCTGCATAAGTTTCAGACCTTCTTGCAGATTCTCTGCATGAATGAGGGCTTCTCCGAGAACAAATGCTATGTCGAGATTTTGCGGATGGCTTTTTTCGAAAGGCCCAAGCAATTGGATCGCTTCGTCGTAGGAGCCCCGAAGAACGAGACAGTTCCCGAGCAAGACGGGGATTTGAGGATTACCCGGCTGCTGCTTAAGTGCCAAGCGATAGTTGTCGGCCGCGGCATCGAGGCGACCCAATTGGAGCAGGGCGGCCGCCATGTTGGTGCGTGCTACGACCAAGCCTGGCTCTAGTTTCAACACTTGCTGATAATCGCCGATGGCGGTGGCGAAGTCGCCCCGTTTTTGCGCTGCCAATGCTTGGTCAAACAATGTTTTTGATTTTGTATCTTGTCCCCAGCAGAGCGAGGCGAGAAGAAGCAATGCAATCGCGGGGCGCATCACGACCAGCATACTGGATGCCCATCTACGAAAAAAGCGGCGAGCCGAAACTCGCCGCCCAGTTTAATTTCTCAACCGGTCAGAAATAAAGCTTTAGAGCAAGCTGCAAGATGCGGGGGGAGTTAGCCTGTCCCGTAATCTGACCAAAGGAATTACCCGGTCCCGTGGGCTGCACAGTAGTGTTCGGTGCGCCAAATTGTACGTGATTGAGAGTATTGAAGGTCTCCGCCCGGAACTGCAGCCGGGCGGCTTCCCTAAAGTGCAATGGGAACTCTTTGAAAATTGACATCGAAAAGTTGTTCGTTCCCGGCGCTCGGAGATTCGGCAAAACCCGCGGAGCCGTGCCCAAGGCGTACGGCAAAGGCTTCGTCGCCTCGGTTGCACACTGGCCGCAGGAGAAATAAGTGTTAATACCCGCTCCGGGCCCCCAATCGCTGGCCCTCGTCAGCGGTGCATTGAGGTCGGGACGTTGGTTTCCGAAAGTTGGAACGTTGGTTCCACCCTGCAGCAACAGAATGAGTGGCAGTCCTGTATCCCAGCGGTAAATGCCATTCACCTGCCAGTTGCCGAACGCAGTATCCACCCACTTATTCACGTTTCCGCCAAAAGTCTTGCCGCGACCAAAAGGCAGTTCATAGACGGCGGTGACCTGCGCAATCTGCGAAACGTCGAATTGCGAAAGCGATCGTTCGCACGCCGGACAGTTGGGATCCTGGATCTGCGCCAGAGTTGATCCAGCTGTGCCATTGATATATACGCTATTACCGGCGATTGAGGCATTATCGATGGCCTTCTGGTTGGTGTAAGTGGCCAGGAATTGGAGGCCCTGCGAGAAGCGCTTCTCGACCCGCAAGCTGAACCCGTTATAGATCGCGTTAGCAATCGGCGGATCGACGTTCTGCAACAGGCTGCCGCCCCATGTTGTTGTCCCATACTGCGGGAAGGGAAGATAGGCGTTATATGCTGGCCACTGACCGCCCCAGAAACCATTGCTGTACGGGGCCGTGTTCGCTTCAACTCCCGCCTGGACTGCGGCGGGGATGGTAGCAGCACCATTCAGTGCGCCCGAGTTGGTGACGAATTCGGCAGCAATATTATCGGGCAGGTGGTTGAGGGAAAAGTTGTCGCCACCCATGTACAACCTATTGCCTTTCTTGCCGATGTATTCGGCGTCGACCAACACATTCCAGCCGACCTCCCGTTCGAGACCGACGCTCCAGGATTGTTCCCGCGGCAGCACGCTATATGCAGGCGATCTTACCGGCACCGCCGAACCGGATGAGAGTTCGCCGATACCGAACTTATTGCCCAGGCTGTTCCCGATTACAGTGCCCTCAAAAGCTGTGCCTGCGGGTTGACCCAAGACATCGACCGAGTTTGGATAAGCCTGAGGAAGGCCGCTAGGTTGAACGAATGCATAAGGTGAATTCTGGTCGTCATAGCCGGCGAAACCGAATCCGCCACTGCCGATACCGGCAGCGCCTCCTTTCGACGGATCGTAGTAAATGCCGTATCCGCCACGCAAGACAGTATGGTTGTCGAGACGGAACGCCATCCCAAGGCGCGGTCCTATCGCATCCCAGTAGGTGTCAAACGGTGTCCGGGGATTGCCGTCTTGCCCGGCATATTCGAATGACCCCTTCAATCCCGGTATTACCGAGGCAACGTTCGGATCGAAGTAACTCATGCGATTGTGGCGTTCCGTGCGGGGCATGTCGACGTCGTAGCGCAGTCCCAAATTGATCGTCAACCGGTTATTTACATGCCAGTTGTCCTGGACAAACCCGGCATACTGGAAATTCTGCGTGGCGGGAGACGCCGGGATTGAGTAGGCATCCCAGCCGGTGGCGTATCCGATGAGAAAACTAGCCATCGAGTCGCCGCCATTGTTGAACTGCTGGTCGGTCGCATTCTGGTTGAACTCCCAGCGACCGCCGGGAAGTTCCCACTGCGTAAAGTTGATCTGGTGGCGGCGAATTTCTCCGCCGAACTTCAGGTCATGGCCACCCGTGGAATGCGAAACCGAAGCCACCAACTGGCCAACATCCTGGGCGTATAACAACGAGGACCACGGCTGACCGCCATAAGTTGCATTCCCATTGCCCGACGCGTAACTATCAAGCGCCAGGGCTGGCGGCGACGCCACGCCGGATGCTGTCGCCAAATCCGCAGGCATGCCGATGGAAGTGGGATTCCAACTCGTATCGGGGCCCGCCGTTTTCGCATAGGTATAGATGTAACCCAAGCTAGCCGTGAAGAGTGTCTTGGCACTGAATGTGTGATTGTAGCTGAGTGCTCCTGACCAACCGAAGGACGTGGTGGGTCCCTGGGTATTGGTGTCAAAGTCGGTGCCGAACAGGTTGGCATCCTCCGAGGTCCCCCAGTTGTGTGACAGTCGGAAATTGAAGAGATCGTTTTGAGTTAAACGATAGTCGAGCTTGACATCGATCCCATTGCCGACACTAGGGTTGCCTGCGTTGCCGAGATAATTGCTCTGCCGCAAGTTGTAATTCGCCGCGCCCGGCAAAATGTTCGGCATGGGGATGAGGTTCGCCTTGAATATGGCTTGCACAACCGGGCTAAACAGATTGCCCAACACGCCGGGAGTGATCCAGGGGGCATTCGCATTGCCCGCGCTCGCGAAGGTGGCGAGATTATTGTAGGGAATGAAAGTGTCGTGATAAGGATTTCCGCCCTGGCTCAAACTCGGACTCGGATCGATGCTGTACGGGTCATAGATCTGACCGGCTTGCAGGAATACGCCATTCGGGTCGACGCACTCACCGGTCAAAGTACCCGAAGTAGCAAAGCTGCCGTTGCCCGCCTTATCGCTGGTGTTGGTGCAGATTTCGCCAAGATTGCCTGTCCGCTCGAGCTGTGTGGGAACAGCCAAGGCTTTCGTTGTTGGCGTGATCTCGCGAGTTCCTTCGTAATCGAAGAAGAAGAAAAGTTTGTCTTTAAAAATCGGCCCCCCAACGGTACCTCCGAAATCGTTCCAGTGGTACGGCGAGATGGGAATCCCGGTTGCGTTATTGAAATAGTTATTGGCGTTGAAGATGGTGTTGCGATTGAACTCATATAAACTCCCGTGGAATTGGTTGGTGCCAGACCGCGTAACCATGTTAACAACCGTGGTGCCACTGAATCCAAACTCGGCGCTGAAATTTGTTTGCTGAATCTTGAATTCCTGCACCGCGTCGACGCTCGGGTTATAGAGTGGATCTACCCATCCCGAATTCTGATCGTAATTGGTGGTGCTGACCCCATCGACCACGACGTCCGCCTGGGCGTTGCGCGAACCTTCGGAGACGAAATTGTTGCCCAAGCCGCTGTAACCACCGGGCCCGTAAGTATCGCCAGTAGGCTGCGACACGCCCGGTGCAAGGAAGGCCAAATCATAGGCGAACCGGTTAATCAAGGGCAGATCGTTGATATACTTTCTGTCAATCGTCTGTCCGGTGGAGGCGTCTTCTGACTGCACCTGCGCCGCTCCGCTCTGCGAGACCTCGACGGTCTCGGTCGTCTTGCCCACCTTCAGCTTAACGTCTTGCGCCACGTCGCCGTTCACGTTCAAAGTGATACTGTCGATCTGCTCCGCCGAGAATCCTGCAGCTTCAACTTTTAAAGAATAGACACTAGGTTGCAGCGATCGAAAGTAGTAGCGGCCTGCGTTATCGGTGGTGGTGTGGTATTTGAAGTTCTTAGTTACATCGGTCAACGTAAGAGTCGCTTTAGGCACGACTGCGCCCGATGGGTCCTGAACGATGCCACTAATCGACCCGCTGTAGAGTTGCGCCCACGCTGGGCTTGCCGCCATAACAACCATAACTACGGTGAGCAATGACATCGAAACTGCACGGCTAGTTTGCCTCATGGCAAATCCCCTCCTTGCAATAGTCCCGCAGTGGTAAGACCCCACACGAGCCGCCCACCTAACTCCACAAATACCTTGGCTAAAATCGCGCCGACGAAGCTTCCCCGGTCGTAAATAGCCTCAGGCATAGCTGCACACTTTGCAGCCACCGAACCTTGAGGACAGCGAGTCTGCAACAGTTCGATTCTGGTTGTCAAGCTAAAATAACGTTTTTGTATTAGATTTCTGAGGGTTGCGCCAAAATCTGGCTTTTTCGTGCTAGACGGGCATTCCTCTGAACCCTCTCTTGGGTGATGATGATATTGATCGCGTCCGTGGGGCGAAGCCGCAGCGCTTGGTTCGTCTAGTTCACATGGAGTCAACGCTTTAAAGCGTGCGGTCGACGGCTCTCTGCTTTTTCATAGATCGCAATCCCTAAAAAGGTGATTCGCCAAACCAACCAACTCGCCGAGTAAAGTTAGTTGGCTGCTCATAACTATGAACTTATAAGAATTCCCTAACATCCTTGCCATCGACGGTAAGATGCTGTGCTAAGCTAGCGTCGATTTTCGATACTGCGGACAAAAAGTATGGCTCAGGATCATGAGCGAAATAACAATCTTCATCGTGTTGAGCAAATGATCTACGGCTGTTGTCATGAGGGAGTATTTCGATCGGGCTGCCTCGCGCTAGCAGCGGGCGTTCTTTCGGCGATGATGTCGCTTGTGGGTTGCGGAGGAGGAACGATGAGTTCGCCGGGAGGAGGCGGAAACCCTCCGCCGTCCGCAACCGCAACGATCAGCAAAGAGGTGACCGGGACCTTTAAAGTAGCGATGTCAACTTCGTTCCAGCCCGCGGAATGGGATGACACGCTTTTTCAGAGTTTTCCCGGATTGACTACAACGTTGGGAACTTTGCAGCCGCAGCACATCCGGTTGCAGGGGCAATCCCAGGGCATTCCTCAAGGAGAGTCGGGGAGCAGTTCGACAGCTTGGGATTTTACGATTCTCGATGCGATTACCCAGTCGGTGTTGGGCGTGGGAGATCACAGTCCCGAGTTCCAGATCGCCAAAGCGCCACCTTTCACGTACTCCAGCGATGACAACATCAACGATTTTCTCGATCTTACCTTTCAGCAGTTCGCTGGGTACGCGCAAAATCTGGTGCTCTATTACAACAAGGGAGGCTTCATTGCTAATGGCCAAGTCTATGTCTCGCCGAGTCCTTACCCAATTACCTGGTGGGGCATTTACAACGAGCCCAACATCAATAACGATTTGACGCCGCAACAGTACGTTGAGATGTACGACGCGCTGGTGCCGGCCATGCAGGCGATCGATCCGTCGCTCAAGTTTGTCGCGATGGAGTTGGCGGATTTTTCCGGTCAACCGCAGGCGTGGCTGCCGGAGTTTGTTAGTGGCGAGGGAGGCGTTACTGCGCAAGTCGACGCGATGGCCACTCACTTTTACTCCACTTGTAATCAAAAAGACACGGATGCTCAGCTTTTCAGTACCATTCCAGACTTTGTTTCCGACATCAATTATTTTTACGCGGAGACGGCCACTAATCCGGCATTAGCCCAAGTACCGGTATGGGTAACGGAAAATAACGTCAATGCGGATTACGACGCGGGCAATGGCATGAGTGCGTGCAATCCCGGCCAGCAATACGTTGTCGACCAGCGTGGATCGAGCGCTTTTTTTGCGGCATGGCGGCCGTATGTTTTTTCGCAGCTTGGCAAGGCCGGCGCGCAAGCGCTTTACCACTGGGATTTTGGAGCGGACGCGCAATTTGGAGAGGTTAACGCCACGAGCGCACAACTACAGCTCAGCTATTGGGTGGACTACTGGCTCGAGCATATGTTTCCTTCGACAGGGGGAGCGAGCCTGTTGCAATGTGTAAACTCCGATGATGCGGAGATCGAAGTCTTGCCCGTGCTCAACAACGATGGGAGCGTCGTCGTGATGGTTGCCAATCATGCCATCAACTCGCCGGATGACAACAATGGTCCAGGCGCGCCGCGCAGTGTGCTCGTCGACTTCTCGGCGCTGGGAACGTTTTCCAGCGGCACCTTGCTAGCGATTAACGCCAATACAAGCACAGCGAACGGACCTTCAGTAACTTCGCTAACGCCCGTTCCGCAAATCACCGTGACGTTCGGTGGCTACGGAGTGGTTTTCGTAACGCTCAAACCTTAACCGTAAATAGACTTTTTTGTTGGAGCCAACGCACCCGTTCGGCGATAAATGTGCTCCGGGCCATCAAGAAAATCGTTTTTGTTCTTGACAAACGAGGTATTCCTGCCTGAGACTACCGATTTTTCGGTCCTGTTCTATTTCGCGGGGCAGGCGCTAGGGGCTCGCATGAGAAAACTTGTTCAATGTGGCACACTTTGCGTCCTCATCTGCTTGGCCCTGCATTTGGCTCTAGGCGACGATCATATCCCGTCCGTCGCGTGGCGGATTCCCATCGGACAACCGCCAGCGAATCCGGGCGGCAGCGAACCGGAACTTACTAACATCGATGATGGTTTCTGGCAGGGAGCTCCTATAGGCGGATTCGGAGCCGGCACTTTTTCGCGCACCTATCGCGGTAACTTCGAGCGCTGGCACGTGAAAGCGGGAGTCCACAAATATCAGAACGTTCCAGCGAACCAATTCGCGGTATTTGTTCAGCCCCAAGGCGGATCTGCGACAGCCGAAGTGCTCTCCACGCAACGGCCTGAAGGAAAGGCTCTCTCCGCATGGAACTGGTCCTATCGCGCCGGAAGTGGGGAATACGCGGCGCTCTATCCGAAGTCGTGGTTTGCCTACCACTCTGCCGAACTGCCGGTTTCTCTGACGCTAGAACAGTTTTCGCCGATTCTGCCCAATAACTACAAAGAAACCAGTTATCCAGTTGCGATCTATAACTGGTACGCGGAGAATCCTTCTGGCCAAACGATGACGGTGTCGATCCTTTTTTCCTGGACTAACATGATTGGCTGGTTTCGCGACAGCTCCAGGAATTTCGCCAGCGCTTTAAACAATCAGAATAAGAATGTCTATCGTTCGGAACAGCTATCTAACGGAACCATGCAGGGCATTGTCTTCGATCGCGCCCGCAGCGGACCGGTCTCGGAGGAGTGGGATGGCCAGTTCGCAATTGCTGCGCTGGCCTCATCCGGAGTCGACATCACCTACCTGACCGACTTTGATCCGCAAGGATCGGGCGCGGGCGCTTGGAAAGCCTTCGCTGCGACCGGAAAGCTGCCGAATCAATCGATCGACGTGGCCAGCGCAGGCGAGCAGATGGCCGGCGCCATTGCGGTGCGTTTCACGTTAGCGCCGCACGAGAAACGGTCAGTCCCGATGGCGCTGTCGTGGGATCTGCCGATTGAACAATTCGGAGGCGGCCGCAAGTGGGTTCGACACTATACCGAATTTTTTGACGCTTCCGGCACCAATGCCTGGGCGATCGCGCGCACCGCTTTGCAAAGCAGCGAGCAGTGGAGCCGTGCCATCGATGCATGGCAGCGGCCCTACGTAGAAGATGAATCCAAACCTGCCTGGTATCGCGGCGAACTCTTCAACGAGCTTTATACGCTGGCCGATAGTGGCACCGTCTGGGCTCACGAGTGGAAAGATGTTTCCGATTCCAATCCTGTCTCAGCGAAAAGTCCCGACAGCTTTTCCTATCTCGAATGTTTCGACTATCTCTACTACGGCACCTCTGATGTCCGCTTCTACAGTTCATTTCCGCTGCTTAAGTTCTGGCCAGAGATTGAAAAGCAAGAGATGCGGGAGTACACAGATACGGTTGCCGAAAGTAACCCGCAACGATATCAATGGACGTGGAAACTGCAACACGAGCACCAACTGGAAACCTTTCCGCGTAAGGTCGCGGGTTCCGTCCCCCATGATCTTGGATCGCCCAGCGAAGATCCGTTGGTTAATCCCAATCAGTACACCTATCAGGACGTTTCAAATTGGCGCGACCTGAATAGCAAGTACGTTCTCATGATCTGGCGTGACTACGTGTGGAGTGGCAGTAACGACAAGGAATTTCTACGTTATTCGTGGAGCGCCGTGAAGCAGGCCATGCAGCATCTGCGACGGTATGATACCGACGGCGACGGCATGATCAAGAACGGTGGCTTTCCTGATCAGACCTATGACGATTGGGTGGCGCGCGGGGAAAGCGCTTACTGTGGCGGCCTTTATCTGGCTGCGCTACGTGCCACCGCCGAGGTGGCGCGCGTGCTCAACGATGATGACACGGCCGGCGAATACGACGCGCTTTTCAAGAAAGCACAAGCGGCCTATATCAAGAATCTCTGGAATGGGAAGTATTTCGACTACGATCAAGGCAGCGCGTATCACGACAACAGCATGGCGGAGCAACTCGCCGGACAGTGGTACGCGGACCTAACCGGACTCGGAGATCTGGTTCCGATTGCGATGCGCCGGTCCGCACTGAAGCACGTCTATGACTACAACGTAATGATGTTTCATCACGGCGAAATGGGCGCCATCAACGGGATGAGCGAGGATGGGAAGTTACTACACGATAACAATCAGGTGGAAGAAGTTTGGACGGGCACGACCTTCGCGGTTGCTTCTACGATGCTTTCTCATGGCATGCACGACGAAGCGTTCCGCACCGCCAGTGGCGTGTATAACGTCGTTTGGAGAGACCGCGGCTATTTTTTTCGGACGCCTGAAGCCTATGACACGCGCGGCCTTTACCGCGCAAGCATGTATATGAGGCCGACCGCGATCTGGTCGATGGAAATGTATTCGAAGCCATCGGCGCGCAGTGAAGTAACCACGGTCGTTCCCTAAGCACGACGAGATTGGCGCGCAATTTTCGCGGTCGATTCACGCACCACGAGTTCCGGTTCAATTGCGATCTCCGGCGGATAGTCGTTTCTGCCGCCGATCCGTTCGAGCAGAGTTTCGGCGGCGACTTGACCCATGCGGGCAAGCGGTTGTCGCACCGTGGTCAAAGAGGGAGTGTTGAAGACGGCACCGGGAATATCATCGAAGCCCATTACGGAAACATCCTGCGGCACGCGCAGGCCGCGTTCCTGCAAGGCGCGAATCGCTCCGATCGCTGAGATGTCATTGTAAGCAAACAAGGCTGTAAACGGTTTGTTGCGCGCCAATAGCTGCTTGGCGAAAGGATATCCCAACTGCGGAGTTGGATCTTCTATATCGATCTGCACCGTCAATTCGGAGTCAATCTTAACGCCAATTTTCTGCGCTACCTCGCAGATCGCTTTCCAGCGATCCTTGGAATCCGAACTCAGCGGATTGCCCTTCATGAAGGCTATGCGTTCGTGGCCCAGGCTGGCTAAGTGGTGCAAGGCGAGGGTAGCCGCTTGCACGTGATCCAGAACTATATTCGTAACTCCTCTCACTTTCTTGTGTCCGGCAACCGCCACGGTCGGCAGGGAAGGCGTTTCCTGGACAGTAGTATCTACGGTGATAAATCCCTCGACGCCTCTTTGCAGCAACAGTTGAGAGTACCGGCTCAGCATATGCTCGTCATGCCGATGAACCACGGTCAAGAAGAAATAATCCATCTTCCGAAGATACGCTTCAATACCGCTGATCACCATCGAACCATAGGAATCGCCGATCTCTTCGGTGATTACTCCTATGGTGTAGGTGCGCTTGTTGCGCAGGGTCTGGGCGAAAAAGTTAGGGCGGTAGTTTAGTTCCTTCGCGGCGGCAAGAATGCGGTTCTTAGTCTCCTGCGGAATCGCATAAGCCGAGGGAGCGTTATTGAGGACGACGGAAACCGTGCCGGGAGTCAGGCCTACATGCTGTGCCACGGCCTTGAGTGTAACGACCGCGGATTTCGGGCCGGGTCTCTTGCTTTTGGCCATGAGTTATTTTAGATATCAGAGCCTTGAAATAAAGGAGTCCGTTGCGAATCATCGCAAACCCAAAACGTTCCCTTTTTGCATCCGCATTAGATTACCATCAATCGACCCGTATCGTTAATGATGCTGTCTGTTCCAGTGAAGTCGAAGGAAAGACTGGCAGATCATGCTGAATCTAGCCGCAAGCAGAACCACGGTTCTGGCTGTTCCCGATTGCGGGCATCTCATTCCGCTGGAAGCGCCTGATGCCGCTAGCAGAGTCCTTGTGGACGTATAAGATGTGAACATCGAGAACATATAAAGTTCACCGCACAAATGGACGGCTGGTGGCAAACGGAAACTGTCCAGAAACGTTAGAGATGTATCGGAAGCGAACCGGCGTCAGGTTTCGGTCGGCTTGGACTTCAGAGTTCGCTTTCGATACAGCCGTTTGAAGGAAGCCGCTTTGTTTGCGGCGGACGCTATGGGATTTCAATCGATTTGGGTTTGGAAGTTGTTGAAAAGGGAAATACTTGCGGGGCGACCCTCAAATAGAAATTCATCGAAATCTGACCATCAAGCCCAGGTTCAGGATCGCCTCATCGTAACGCGAGAGGGACCACCGTTCTGCAAGACTCCTAGTCTCAAATCTCCGATGTCGCTTGCTCCGAGCACGCGATAGCGTCCGCCGCAAAGCGGCTTCGTTCGAAACGGGCTTCGAGAACATTAGCCTTCAACTGCACCACCATACTGACCGCGCAACGCGGGAGGCCGCCAGTATGGCGCATCGGAAGACATCGAAACGCTCCAAGGCAAAAACAATGCTTCGACTAGCCGATTTAGAGCAGTCGAAGAATGCGGTTCTCCACTCGCTCGGCGCAGCGAACTCGCGAGAATCATACGGTCATGCCATCGACGAGTTTATCGGATGGTATTGCTCCGAACCGCGTCTTTCATTCAACCGAACTGTTGTCCTTCGCTACCGATTCTTTCTCGAACAGAAAAACCTTGCGCCCTCCACGATCAATGTGCGCTTAGCCGCTGTGAGGCGTCTCATCTATGAAGCCTCTGATACCGGGCTTCTGAGCCCAGACCCTGGCGGCAGGAATCCGTCGTGTCAAAGGGGCCAAGCGTCTCGGCGTCGGATCGGTAATTGGGTGACCATCGATCAGTCCAGAACCTTACTCGGTAAACCATCAGACAGCCTCCGAGGCAAACGTGATCGGGCGATTTTGGCACTGCTGATTGGGTGCGGCCTATGACGAGCGGAACTAGTTGGACTCCGGACGGGAGATTTTCAAGTGCGCGAAGATCATTGCGTTATTGCTGACCTCGTTGGCAAGGGAAAGCACATCCGTACCGTTCCTGTTCCGTTGTGGGCGAAACGCGCCGTCGATGAGTGGATTGGGGCGGCTGCCATCGCCGACGGGGCGATCTTCCCCAGAGTAAGTCGGCTAGATAAGATCTGGGGTGATGGAATCACACCCAAAGCGATCTGGCACGTGGTAAGAGCGGCCGCCAAACGTGCTGACATCAAAAATCTAGCTCCCCACGACTCGCGTCGCACATGCGCTCGGTTATGCCATCTAGCGGGAGGAGAACTTGAGCAGATTCAGTTCTTACTTGGACACGCATCGGTTCAGACCACCGAACGTTATCTCGGCTGCAAGCAAAGACTCAGCCAAGCAGTGAATGACAATCTCGGGCTGAAAGACGCCTGATGGGGTGTGATGGCCCCCAAGAGGACTTCTGGCTAGTGTCATTGAGAACTCCGGCGCAACTAATGGGATGGTCCGCCGGTTAGCCCGTCACCCGTCCGCGATCGGCTGTGTGCGCCAAGGGAGATTCCAACTTCCTCCATTCGTTACGCGGTTATCGGCGTAAAGTTTTCTCGCGGCGAGCTAGATCTGGGATGGAACAGGGCGAGGAAGGTTGGGTGCAACGCCAAGGTGCTTTGTGCCCCAGCCGCACATAGCCTCCATGACGGGGATGAGTTCTTTGCCCGAGTCACTTAGCATGTAGTCCACACGTCTAGGCACGCTTTCTGTAGCGAGCCGTCTGACTACTTGATCGCGCTCCAGTTCACGAAGCTGGGCTGTCAACACCTTCTCGCTGGCTAACGCGCGGCGACATTGATTTCATCATCGATCCCTTCTCGCTCGAAGTCGGCGTGGGGCACTTGTCTGCGATAACTGTTGGAAGTAAACCTTACGCATTTTCCGCCAACGAAACTAAATGGAAAACGCCGCCGCTTAAGAATGCCATCGTTGATGAGTTGTGATCAGCGAGTTCCGAGACGACCTTGGTCGGACGATCCGGCAGCTTCCTTACCGGCAGATCTTGGAATCAACTGCATCGAAGTCATGCCGGTCTCGAACGTTCTGAGCACCATGGATTGGGGGTCTAACGCTGGCGGCTCTAAAACGCAAACTGCGCTCTTCTCTCACCGGTTTACACGGCCGCAACCTTGACATCGCTGGTGCCATTAATTAATCCTTGAGCCGCTTTCACGGGACACAAATGAATACTGAACAACGTTCAGTTCGTCGAATGAGCCCTTTCCGTTGGCTCCCACTCACTTTTCTGGCGATCTCGATGCTTGGGATTGCTTCGCCGCTCAGGGCCCAGTCGCCGGACCCAAAGCAAGACTTTCTGCTCATCGTGCCGCATACCCATTGGGAAGGCGCGGTATTCAAGAACCGGGAGGAGTATTTGCAGATCGGGCTGCCGCACATTATGAAGGCGCTCAGCCTCCTGCAGAGATATCCGCAGTATCACTACGTCCTCGATCAGATGGCCTATGTCAGGCCTTTCCTGGAACGCTACCCTAATGAAGTTTCCACGTTCAAGAAGATGCTCGACGAGCATCGGTTGGAGATCGTGGGTGGCACAGTGGTAATGGAAGATGAGAATGTACCTTCCGGCGAATCCATCGCGCACCAGTTTTTGCTATCCAAATGGTTTTTTCGCGATCGGCTTGGCTACGAAGTGCGGACGGGATGGGGACTCGACACCTTCGGGCACAACGCCCAAATGCCGCAGATCCTGAAACTGGCGAATATGAATTCCTATTGGTTTTCGCGCGGCGTCCCCAGCCCGCAAATGCCGGCGGAAGTCATCTGGCAAGGAATTGATGGTACAACCATACCCGCACACTGGCTGCCCACAGGATATAGTCCCTTCGATGAGCACCTACCTAGTTTTCAGAGCTTCGAGACAACGATTCGTTCCAGCTTCGATGCGTTGACTCCTTTCTCGCGCGGACCAGGGCGAGTGCTTTTCGCAGGAGCAGATGTTAGCGATCCAGACGAGACACTTCCACTAAACGTGGACCAGTGGAACCGCACCAAATCAGAACCGTTTTCCATCCAGTTGGGGACACCCTCGGATTTCGAGTCTCTGAGGGGGAAACCGTCCGACCGGCCGGTCATTGTGGGAGACTTGAATCCCGTATTTCAAGGCGTTTACAGCACGCGCATTGAGCTCAAACGCTGGATGCGCGACATGGAACGCACACTCACTTCGGCGGAGAAAGCCAGCGTACTTGCGGGACGCACCTCGACGTCTGATCGTGAGGCGATCGAACGCGCCTGGGAGCCGGTGCTTTTTAATCAGACGCACGATCTTAGCTCAGGGGTGATGTTGGATCACGTCTATGAGGACACGCTGGCGGGCTATCGGTTCTCAAAACGCCTTGGTGACGAAATCCTGAAAAGCGATCTCGACGCTCTGCTCTCGAAAGTGGATACGCAAGGCCCCGGAGCGCCCCTGGCAGTTTTCAACTTCTTAGGGTGGGATAGAAGCGACTACGTGGAGGCCGAAGTCGGATTCAGCCAGCCCAAAGTTTCAGGAATTGAGCTGGAGGATGCATCGGGTAAAGCCGTACCCGTTCAAGTTTTGACAAGCCACTCCAACGGTGGCGACGGCGGCCTGAGTACCGCGACCATCGCATTTATCGCCCATGACGTTCCCGCGATGGGCTATGCCATCTACCGCGTGGTTCCCGTTCTTTCAGGAGCCGCGTCCCAAGAGGCTTCGCGCAGCAATGGAGAAGAGTCAGCTTCTCGCGGTCAATACTCCGCCACCAACCGCGACGATTTCGGCAGCATGGAAAACGAGTTTTACAAGGCGACCGTGAATCTTTGGACGGGCGAAATCACCAGTCTAGTGCTGAAGAGGAATCACTGGGAGGTTTTGAGCAAGCCGGGAAATATCGTCGCGCGGGAGGAGGACCGCGGCGATTTTTGGGAGCTCGACGGAACTTTGGCTAGTGACCGCTGGACTACTGAGAAGCGGCCTATTGGCCTGCCGCGTCCGGACGCGACTCAATGGAGCAATAATTACATTGGCGGTGGCGCGGATGTGAAGCCGGGACCTGTCGTAACACAATTTTCCAGTTCGCACCCCTTCGGCAAAAATCAATTCGACACGACGATTCGGATGTATCCCGGCATTCAACGGATTGACATTCATACAGAAATCGTGAATATGGAGCCATCGGTTCGATACCGGGTACTATTCCCGACCACGATTCATGACGGTACGAACACGCAGGAGATCGCCTTCGGCGCCGTAGAGCGACCGCTTCATCAGGAATTTCCTGCCCAGAATTGGGCTGATTACAGCTCTGAGGGACGCGGGCTGGCAGTCCTGAATCGAGGGTTGCCCGGCAACAATGTGACCGATGACACTATGATGGTTTCTTTGCTGCGCTCCACGCGGCTTGAGGTGTATGGGGCAGACGATTCTGGATTTGATCCGGCTAAGGCCTCGGAATCCGATACAGCTCTGGAGTTGGGCAAGCGAATCGCTCATGACTACGCTCTGGTTCCTCACGTGGGAAGCTGGCAGGAGGCCCAGATTTTTTGCGCTGGACTGGAGTTCAATAACCCGCTGGTCGCGCGTAACATTGACGCCCATGCAGGTGCCATGCCGAAACGATGGGGGTTGCTGGAGATTTCCACTCCGGACGTAGTTGTATCCGCGCTCAAGCCGAGCCGCGATGGCGAGATCGCCTTGCGAGTTTATGAAGCAGCGGGGCACTCCGTCCGGCACGCCGAAGTACATTTCGCGTTTCCGTTGGCTTCGGCGCGCGAAGCAAACCTCATTGAAGACCCAGGTCGAGAACTACAGAGCAAGGGAAATACGATTTCGTTTGATCTGCATCCTTACGAGATCAAGACAGTCCGGTTGCGCTTTGCGGAGCAGTAGAGCGATGTGGTCTGGACTCGCATGGCTCGCCGAGGCTGCGCCTCACCTGGTAGAGAGCGCGATCGGCCCGCTTCCAATAGCACTCGATCACGGGCAAGCTGGAAGTTATCGGTTCCGTCCGTCGGATAGGTACCGATAAACGGGCATAGGGGAGATCCGAATGGCCAGCCCTGAAGCCAGCGCGACTATGGCAAGCTCCTCTACTGAACCTGTCCGTGCTGGGCGGGCGCCGATTGCAAGACGACTTCCTTCATGTTGTCATCGGGAATCCGGTCAATCAGCAACGCGAATGGATCGATTCCTGCTTTCACCGGCAATTGGGATGTCACGAACGTAAACGTTGAATTGCGCTTTGTGATGTGCATACGTGCGCGGTAGAGCGTACCACCATATTTCTTCCCACTTGCAGGCTTGGCGAATGCGCCGATATCGATCCAGTCATCCACCTCCAAGGGCGAGGACATATGTGGCTCTAGCGATGGTGACCGCCACAGGATGGATGTCGATCCCCTGAACGTGCCCAAGAATAGATTTGAGACGTTCATTGTCAGTTCCCTCAGGATTGTGCTGCAAGAAATGAGTGACAGTGGCCCTCAAGAAACTACCTGAACCGCAACTCGGGTCGAGAACCGCCTTGTAGCCATGCTTCGGGAGAAGCTCCGCGACCATGCGTTCGCACAACCAGTCAGGCGTGTAATACTCGCCAAGGTCATGCCGATCTTTAGGGTCGATCAACTGCTGGTAGACGCCCTTGAGTACATCTTCGCTAACCTGAGATAAGTCGTATTCTGTTAGGTGAGAGAGAATCCGTTCCCATGTCGGAGCGAGAATCTCTTCCGCTTCAGCGTTCCGAAGCCAATGGAAGAAGTCGTCATCAACGAGATTCGCCAGACGCTTGGATTGGAAATAACGACCGGAAAAAACATCCTTCGCCACTTGCCTTAAGCTCGCGCTTGCCTTGCCTTGCGAGAGGGCAGCCCAGATCAGCAGCCTCGCAATACTCGCAAGATAGGTGTGCCGTAGGAACAGGCTCTCAAGCTCGGAAATCTCCTGCCCGGTCTCAATGTCCTTTTTCGCCGTCGCCGTCTCGGTCAGATGCCCATATGTTACGGTCAAATATTTCTGCCATGTTTCAAATGCAAGAGTGGACTCGGGTTCGCTGTTGACTCTAGCCCATGCCTTCTTGAGCGCAGCCATGCTCTCGCCATAAAGCAGGCTGGAGCCGAAATCCCATTGGAAGCGTTCTGCGGTTGGCTCAATCTGCTGAGGCCGAAACAACAGGCTTGTCAGCCACAACCAGAATGCACCGACGGATTCTTCCGTCAGCTTGAAGGGACGGATCAGTTCGAGCGTGACTGTCTCAGGAGCAGGCTTCTCACCAGCAGCAAGAACTGGGCGGTACAGTCGCCATTCAATACCATCCGAAGCGATGGCGAGAATCGAGCGGGGAACCTCATCATTCTGCTTCTGCCACGTGCCCGCTACATACTCACGGAGTTGAACCTCAGCCTCGGAGAGAGTCGCTTCCAATGAATTCTCAAACTCAATAATGGCGTTGCCGTAGTAGGCGTCCGCACGCCCCCTCTTTACACCTGTTGGCTGCTGTATGCGAATCAGTTTCTCAACGCCCCGTGCAAACTCGGAAATCGCATTTGAGCCGGGGAAAAGCTCCGCAAGCGTTGCATGAAAGCGTGACCGCTTCGCCGCCTCATTGTGCAGACCCTTTAGGTCGTGAAGGCACTGCTTCAGAATGTCTTTTGTCCGCTGCTCAAGAATCTCAGGCATCGTTGCAGCGATGATAGCAGCCAAGAGCGGGCGCGGGCTCTTTTCAAACAAGCGGTGCCCACAGCGGGATAGGGAAACTTAGGTCACTTGCCCGCAGTTTCCGCTCGCAGGAGACTAAAGGGTCAACTATCTTTTCGCATAGGGAGCACGCCCAGATGAAATCCAAAGTTCAGGTTTGCGTTGCCTTCTTCGTTATCTTCGGTAACTGTCTGGCGCTTGGGCAAAATGCCAGCAATGAAAAACAGGTACTCAAGGCATTTACCGCATCTATGCAACAGCATTTTGCCAGCTACGAACACAATCGTCGGGAACGGACAACCAAGCTAGGGGGAGGGTGGGTAAAAATGTACTTCCAGCCGGTCCAGAGTTCGGTCAGTATCGACGTTGAGAGGACTACTTCATTGGTCAGTCCCTACATCGGAACGTTGGAGTTTCAAATGGTGGAGCACTACACGGCATTTCATGAGACCCGCGAAGACGCGGAAGCAGACTCTGCTTTCGTTAATTCGCAGGTGAAAACTCACAAGCACAGTTACGCCTATCAGGATGGGAAATGGGTGCCGAAAACGCGCAAGTACGTTGTTAACGGCCTCGGCATGTTTGACTGTGATGAAGTCATTACCGTCGGAGATGACGCTGGCGAACGAGACCTCTACGGGCTAGGGGCGTGATCGTCTGCTCTTCAATATAGGTCGTCCCGTCTTTCCGCCTGTTGATGAGTTCGCCGTGCCAGATCCTGCCTGACGAGACGGTTGACCAAAGATCGGCATAAAAGCTTTGCGATTGCTTTCCGGATTTCAACAGGCGAGGGTTTTTGCCCAACACTTCTTCCGCGCCATACCCAGTCATAGTCGTGAACGCTGGATTCACCCACTGGATCGTGCCACGAAAATCTGTGATGACGATGGCGTTGGCAGCGGCTTCCAAAGCCGCAGCCTGCAAATTAACCCTATGTGTGGGGAAGGTTCAAGGAGCCGAAGTCGAAAGCGTCCAAGGTTCCAGTCCCCATGCGTCCGCTTTTGGCTGGCTCTCTCCTCGCATGGCGCGAGAGAACGAAGTAGGCCAAAGAGAGTGACTACGTGTTTCCCAGTGTGAAGCTGAGAGGCAAGAAACCGCTGTCGGCCTCCATCATGGTGTAGAAATACTTGCGACCTGCGGCTATCAGCGCCTGCGTCATTTCTGCGGACTGGAACGGGCGATTCGGTTTTCACAATTTTCGCCATTCGCTGGCAACGGCGCTGGTGAAGCTAAAAGTGGACCCGAAAACCGTACAGGGTGTGCTGCGCCACGAGGACTTTGGCACAACCATGGAACTCTATGCGCAGTCCGACATGGACTCTGTGAGGGAAGCGCAGGGCAAGTTTCTGGAACAGCTGATGGGAGACAGAATCCACCTGCTCACGGAGCAAGTTCAGTGAGAATCATGGGTGGAGAAATTCGGACTTGTGCCGCTAAAGCCTTTGGAATATGGTGGCCAGGGACGGAGTTGAACCGCCGACGCCAGCCTTTTCAGAGTGTGTATAACCAGTGTTTTTAAGAACTTACAAGGACACGTGGGACTGCCAAGTACTTGTAAGTAGCTGCAAGACGCGATGAGTGCGGACTGGAACTGCGGACCAGTAATCGGCATCCCGCGTATGAATAACAACTTCTAGCAGGAGTGATTGACAGTTCAGTTTCTTCCGCAGGACAAGGGGATCGCATCCCCTCCTTCCGATTCCACTGTGGGGAGTTCCGTTCGGATCACGTTCGAAAATATTTTCGACATATTTTTCCTCCCGCAGGTTCCTTTTATAGATAGAGGGGAAAATCTTGGCGCCAATCAATGGAATCGCCTCGGGCAGTTGAGTGCGGCCATCGCTCTGTTCCCGTGGATTCCCTAAACGTACTTAAAAGCACTTCTAGGCGCTTTAGGCACTTTAAGCACTTGTTGAGAGGTTTTTTCGAAGTCAAGAAAAAAAGATTCTTTGGAAGGAAGCAACAAATGCGTCTTGTACGGTTTCTATACGAATAATGTTCTCGTCCGCCCATGACGCGAAGACTAACGCCAGCCGAGTAGTGAATGGGCTTGAAATCTGTCGGACCAAGTCGGACGCCACATCCGGCCTTCAGACGACGCGGTGATTTCAGCCCGGTCTCGACTCTCGCTGTAGGGGGTTTTATGAGCGAGATGCACGAAGCAACATCAGTCAGCCAGCCCTTCTCTCATTTCGAGAGGTTCCTCGATTCGCGCGAGGCGGCAGCCTTGCTGCAGATCCACCCGAAAACACTTCAACGCCTCGCTCGCAAGGGCGAGATACGCGCTATGCGGATCGGAAAATTGTGGCGCTTCCGCGCATCCGATCTCGACGCGTGGGTACATTTGCGGTTAAAGTTGGCGTACCGTCCCTGACCACGGAGAATCGTAGGACTCGAATCCGCTTGAAAATGTGCATTCAACAACTTGAGGAACAGCGGTAGGCAGCTTTTTCGGTATTAGTACATGGTAAGCAGTGACAACGGTATGTGAAACGGTGTGTGTGGGCAGCGTAAAGGGTCCAATGAGTGAGCTTTGACCTCTCCGGTTTGCGCCGGGACCAGCGAGTCAGTGTGATGTTTTGGCGCAGCCGAATGCGTCCATCATCGCATCCAAGATCAAAGTACGGGTTTGCAAATGTGCCGTCGCAGGGTGAGCCTTAATGAACTCGATAACTACGCCCAGAATTTGGACTCTCGTCACCCCCGACGCGGGGACGCAAAATATCCGCTTGTCCGGCTTCGCCAATGCCACGCCGTACATGAGTTCCATCCCGTCCGCGACCCCACCCACATAGGCCGCGCATATAAGGGTCACGGAGTCGTCCCCTTTTAGGTCTATTCTGCCGCACCTCGCTAAAAAGTCGTTCCCTGTTGCGGTGAAATCGTGTGCTGCTTGCGCCCAACACGGGGTGCTCAACAGAATCACAAGCATCAGAAGGTTCTTCATGGTTTCTCCTCCGTTTGTCGGGCAACCAACACCTGATACATTTAATCATGGAGAAACAACTATCATGCCACAAGTCCAATCTCACGTTCCATGCCCTGAGTGTGCCAAGCGTAACCATCAGGACAATCCAACCAAACCTTGTCAGGCACATCTGAGTCACGCTGACCTAGACCGCCTATTGGAAAATGACGAAGTCATCGAAGCAGTTTGCTTTTGCTGTGAGTACAAATGGAAGCTGAATGCGCAGGAGAAAGCCCGCGTTAGAAATCAGCGCAAGGAATTGAGGAACATAGCTGCTATGTGAAGGCCCTCGCGTTCAAATCTGCGAAGGCCCTCTGGTCAGTGGCTCGACTTGCATAGGAGCCGAGTTTAACTACCTTGACACGCCAGCGTCCCACCACAGCAGAGCGGGCAGACTGGCAGAATTTTTGATATTGGTAGATGTAAAAGACTTGCAGGGCCGCTAAAACTCAGGAAACTTTTCCTTTATTTTCGTGCGCCAATTCTCCGGCAACCTGCCTTTGTCATGCAGCTCCATCAGAAGCCAGTAGTACATCTCGGCATAGACCGCGTAATCGTGAACCGTCCCACCGCCCATCTCTTTCGCTAACTCATTAGTGAAATGGCGGTTATCCGTACCGTCCCTAACCACGGAGAACTCTAAGACTCGAATCCACGTGAAATCGCGCGACTAAAACTGCACAACCGATAAGCCGGGAATCATCTTGAAGTGGCGGAGATTGCCCGTGGCTACGCTGTAGCCGAGTTCCAAGGCCGTCACCCCGATCAACAGATCAGAGAGCGGCAGACGAATGCCTTTCGCTTGGTTCTCGCCATCGATCTGTCCGACACGAAGGGCAAGAGACACCGTTACCGGATGCATAGGTAGGGCCGTGAGAAGCTCCTGAATGAACTGCTGCCGCTTCTCTTTTCGCTGCGACGTATCGGCACGGGCCGCGCCGTGGGCCAGTTCGATCAGAGTAACCACGGAGACGGCGATATCGGTATTCCCTGCCTTGCCCAAGATCGCGGCAAGCATCTGCCGCGCGTTTTGCCCCTGGCGCTCGGCTGTGATCAGCACACTGGAATCGAGGATTAGTCCCATGCCGGCGGTTCGAGCGGCTCACGATGACTTTCGACAGCCGCTTCCACATCCCTAGCGAAGTCAGGGTCGATGGTCGCCGTCGAGTCCTCGGGTAGCAACGCGATGCACTCTGAGATGGACCGGCGCGGCGGGACTGGCGCATGGATCACCGCCACCGGCAGCTTCCCACTCTCGATCACGATTTCCGCGCCCGCGCGCACCCGCGCGAGCAGGCCAGCGAAGTCATTGGCGGCTTCCGCTTCCGAGATGTGGATCACATGGTCAGCCATGCCACGATTATACCGTCATTTCCCGCGTTCAGATTCCAGCCTCTAAGGCCACACAAACCAACGTTTCCGTCCAAGGATACGGAACGGTCAGGGCGCGGCTCCAGCAAGTGAGCTAATAACCCCACAGTTGAAGCCTGTGGACACGCCACGAGTTCACAGCGTTTACGGGCGTGCCACTCGCAGGGCGAGAATCTACAGATTTCAGCTCGCTCGATCTAGCAAAGTGGCTCAGATAAGCCGGGCGTTCTAGGTGGTCGGGTCTGACCTTTGTGCGCCTCCGATTTTCAATATGCCAATCTCCACTCCCATCTGATTAGGCATTGGCTCGACAACTATTTCTCTCTTTTTTCCATTATGGAATACAGTCCACGGGGGCTTAGTCCCATCCCGCCGTCTGTGGCTGCTATCCCGCTTTCCCCTGTTCCAAACTGAAATCACCCACCGGTCGTTCTGCGACAAAAAGCGCCTCTTGCATTTCATTTGATAAGGGATCATTCGATCGTGTCCCGGGTTGAGAACGACCGTAACCTCTTTTGGTAGCGAGCGTCTGAGGCCGAAAACGTCTTCCACCCTCCGACGTTCTTGTGACCACCTAACACCATTACTCTCCCCACACAATATGGCGCAGCAATTACCTAATATTCTGCGCGGGATTACGTGTTGTACAAACCATTCAACTCTCCCCTTCGGCGGGCCTTTTAGCGAGGCAAAGCCACCGCCGGGTAAGCGGTACTGATGCCACTTGTTATGACCCCCGCGATACAGAACTACACTGCCTTTGATTTTCCGTTTCTTTCCATCTTTGAACTCTTCGTAAAGCACGGCCTTGATGTTGCGAAGCAGCCGCATCGAGCGAAACGGATCAAATTCCTTCCGGGGGACGATGCTGTACAGGGAAAACAGAACGGTATCGCAGCCTTCTTCGTCGAGCCGTTTCAGGATGTCAGGAAACGCCTCGCTGAAATCTCTGAATCCATTCTCATACTCGTGACGGTAGTCGCGGGAGACGATTCCGATCTTGGCAACCTTCAGTCGGGGACCTGGCTCTGTTTTAGCGCTCGGCGTCGCCTCGCCGAAGTCCTTGGTCTTATCGCGCTGCCTCAACCTCAAAGTTCGTAGCATTGCAGTCCGAGCGAAAGTGTAGCACCATTAGGGTGCGACTGGACCGTCGTGAAATGGTCGAAATGAAAATGTCATCACAGGTGCTCTTGGGGATTGCAGACTTGCCTAACTGCCCGGCGCTGTATGCCTTGTACGGTGGAACAGGCCGACACGCATACGTTGCGTACGTCGGGATCACAGACAAGCTCAAACGTAGGGCAGCACAACATCTTTTGACTCGCGACAGCAGTGCCGCCACTGGAACCTCAGCGACGGGCATCAACCCAGATTATGTGACGGAGATACGTTGGTGGGAACACCGCCGATTTGCCAAACCGGCAGCGCGCGAAGCTGCCGAGGTGGTCGCATTTAAACTGCTTGATCCAGCCCTGAGAAGCCGAAAACCTATTGGTAAAGCCTCACAGGAACTTCTTAAGAGCAGCCGATTCAGGAAGGAAATGGAGATGCTATTCGAGAAGACACCAACTGGCCACTTGCGTATCCCCTCGCTGGAACAAGTGGCGCGGAGGCTCTCAGCCTTCGAAGATCGGTTAGCCCAGATTGAGGAACGGCTCAAGACGTAATGATCCGCCGCGTCGCCGAATAATCGCGAGCGATCAGGGCATCGAGTCGCCATGTAATTGCGAGCAAAATTAGGATAAACAAATCCAATCTACACACTTGACACATTGGTCACACCACGCATAACATACCTTATCGGGAGCTGACTTGCCTGCACAAGAAAACCAAAAAGTACGTGCTGTAAATTACGTGACTGTCCGCGCTCTTATGGCACGGATCAACCGAAAGTTCAAAAACGGGGAACCTACCACAAAGGTCTCCAGAATATACACTCGTACCTCAGTAGCCACGGGGAAGAACCGGGACAGCGTTACCAGACGAGCTGAATTCGCGATCCGTTTAGATAGGAATGACCCAGAACCTTGGGTCGCTACTGGGGAACCCGGCATCGTCACAGGTTTCACCGTGAAAGATTTCGAGAAGTATGCGCGGGACCTCGGCATCCTGCGACATTACGAGGTGCTCCAACCCGGACGCCACGACGCATGAACCCGATTACAATCACCAGAGGGCGCTTCGTGGGACTGACAATCATTCCGATGGAGTTCAAAATGTGCCGCGCCTTTGTCTGTTTGTGGTTCGTTTTCTTCCTGCTCACGGCAGCTAACTCACAGGTCCAGACAAAGGCACTTTCGAATGACGATGTGATCCAGATGACTTCGCTGGGTCTTTCCGATGATGTGATTATCGAGAAGATTCGATCAGTCGCCGCGACGAACTTCGATACTAGTGTCGGCGGTCTGAAGTTACTCAAAGCGGCCAAAGTTAGTGATGCCGTACTGAAGGCAATGATAAATCCGCACGCCTCCTTGCCAGACAAAAAGGTTGCCCAAGGTTCGACTCCTGATGGCAAGGCATTGGCAGCGAGGGCGGTGGACTATATGGGTGGCTTATCCAAACTGCAGTCCATTAAGTCGGTTCGAATAGACTCTACGTGGATAGCAAAGCCTCCCCAAGGACAGGGTTCGGTGCATGTGGAAACCATTGTGGTTCTTCCCGATCGCATTCGTGTTGAAGAGGAGTTGCCCGAAGGGCGGTTTACAGCCGTGGTTACCCCCGAGGCGGCGTTCGAGTCAGCGCGTGATACCGGATTGTGGGACATGACAGCTGAGCAAAGGATGGAGATGTTGCGCACAGATCTTCGAGACCCTACTTACGTGGGACAGCATCTCAATGATCCCGCCTTCACGTTCGCCGAGGTGGGAACGGAAAAGATTGGGGACACAGAAACGCGAATGGTTGCCATTGACGGACCAGAGGTCTCGGTGCGCTGGTTCGTGGAACCGCAAACTGGACGTATCTTGCGTGAGGCTTACTCTGAGGAGGGTATGATCGTTACAACCGACTTTGAAGACTGGGAGACGAAGGACGGATTGACGCTTCCCTATGTTTTCGAGAGCAGCAAGGACACCGTACGGTACAACTCGATTCAGATCAATCCGGCAGTCGATCCTAAAATGTTCGAGAGGCCTGCAGCGTCTTCGGTCGACCAAACCGCACTCGCGCACACCGTCGCTACTCCTGCTGGCGTGAGAGGCAACGAATCGACAGGGAAAGCAGCACAACAAGCCCCCGATCGCGACGCGTTGCCCGCGACAGGGGTTAACGAGCCTTCAGCAGCTAGGACTGAGGTCTTAAAGTCACCGAGTATGGCTACGGTCATGGGTCAGAGTTCCACAAGAAGTGGTCAGGCGACGGAGGATGAAATAACTCAAAAGTCGATTGAGTATGCTGCTCAGGCAACGGCCGATTTTATCTCCCACGCAAATGACCCAACTTCGTTTACTTTGTTGAAGGTAATTGCTGTTACACAAAGTAAGAAGAAAAACAACAAGGTAAGTTATGCAGGTTGTGTTCACTTCGTTGGAAGCAACCTTTATGGTGGACGAATGCAAACTTGGGGGTCATACACAGTGGATAAAAATGGCTATGTGACTTACTGGATCAATCCATCTGGTGAATGTTACGTGGGCGGGCATTACTACTGGTCAAAGGGTGATCCTGAAACGAGAGTGGATGTAACCGATGCAGTTCGACAATCTCTCATGGGGAAATAAATTGTGAAATGTGCCGACTTTCGCAAAACTCGAGTAGGTGGGGCGGAATAAGCAGCGGGCCAGCGTTCGTCAATCGCCTTCATGATTTCCTCAGCCCACCGCACCGCTGATTGCGCTCATGGTCGCCGGAACTCTCTTCCCGCCTTCGAACTGCGCCAACTTCCGCGCAGCGAGAATACTTGCCGCGATCAACAGCACGCGTTTGCGGGCCTTCAACCACGGAGACGGCTTAGCAGATTCGCTTTGTATTCGCTATTAGAGCGTCGCGTTCGCTGTATTATTCCGTACTAAAACGGGCTCGGTTTGAGGGTCAGAAGGGGCTTCCTTGAGCAGTCACGCCCAGACGGATGTGATTGATAGTGATGGATTTTACCAGTGTTATGGGCAAAATTGCCAGCGCCCGGCGTCGTATCCCACTCTCTCCGCCATACTTTAAGAATTCCCCTTGTGAACACGAGTCCATTCCGTGGCTGGTGATTCGGCTACCCCTTCTGCAAACAAGCTGCCTCGTTTACCGGCTGATGCCATAGTAGTGACCTAGTTCGAAGCCGTGCTCCTGCTTTTGCTCGTTACTTGGTTTATCCAGGTCGATGGTCTGCACTGTTTCGGGAGTGGGAGCTTTTCTAAGTGGTCCCCTTTCTTCGAGTACTTTATCGCATCCTTGTTCGCGGGAGACCGGCAGTTCGTGGCGTTCACGCTCACGCAAGGACGGCTTAAGCCTTTCCTCTGTGAATGAAGATCCTTGCGCTTTGCGCGACAACTCGGAAGCAGATTGCCGTGCGACTGAGTGTGCTACCGATTCCCGCAGCAGTTCTCTATCGCTGGTCACAACCGTGATGCTCTCCCGGCCCCGCGACGCAGCTACGTAGAACAGCTCTTTCCGCATCCCATCAGCGGAGATCACAACGGCATCGACAGATTTTCCCTGACTGCGATGGGCAGTGACAGCGTAGCCGTGTGTGAATTGCTTGTAATTCTCCGGCAGAGCACGACCGTCCTGGAGATGAATGCGGCCTTGCTCGTCAACGCGGGAAACCGTCACCACTTCGCCGTTCGTAGCGCGAAAGCCCGGCTCCCGCCGATTTGCTGTCAGCAGTAACTTGTCATTGGGAGCAATTTCAATGGGGCTGCGCTCATAGACATTAAAGCATTTCGCCTGTTGTGCTGTGAACTCGCGCTCTTCGCCGCGCGCGTTACGGGCAACGACCTTGCCGTCTTCCACTCCTCGGACTTCCAGCGATTCATGCCTCGCAACGCCCTTGACAGCCCGATGAAATTCCAGCACCTGGCCTTCAGAATAGTTCCGCACGTCACTTTTCTCAGCACTCGTCCAGTTCAGTGGTACGTGGTGCTGCTGGTGGGTACTCTGTCCCAGTTCACCTGTGCGCGTGCGCTCAGCGCGGATAGCCTCGGTGATATGGCCAATTTCTTCGTGTGTGGCGGCGACAACCAGCACACTGCGTAGTTGCCCCTTCGCATTGATTTGAGCCTGAGCTTCTGAGTAGACTTGTTGAACCGCCTGTGCCCGGTCGGACCAGGGAACCTCACGCACAGCACCAATTTGTTCCAGCTTGTCGAAGCCGCGCTCAGGATCACGGCGCAATTCCTGAATCGCCTCGCGATAGCCTTGGGCAGTTTGCCGCTGCACTTCGCTAAGCGAAACACTCTTCAAGTCAGATTCTCTTTCCAGCACACGAAGAGCATCGCTGGCCTCGACACTTCGTATCTGCTTGCTGTCACCGCTGAAAATGATTCGCGATGATTGCTGATCGGCCAGCTTTAGTAGTTCGGACATTTGACGGCCGGAAACCATGCCCACTTCATCCACGATCAGAGCTTTCCCGACCAAATTCCTTTGCGCACTCTGGTCCTGTAACAACCGTTCCACAGTGATGGCATCCGGGAAGCCGACTTTCTGCAGTTCTTCAACTGCGCTCATTGTGGGAGCGACCGCCAACACCTGCCGATAGCTTTCTTCGAGGCCGCGTTGCAGCTCTTGCAGCGTGGCGGTTTTCCCGGTGCCTGCCGCCCCACGAATGTTAACGGCCAGATCACGGGAATCGAGAACAAATTCGATTGCCTGTTTCTGCTCGGGGCGGAGGAAGGCGGAATCAGCGAATTCATGCTGCCCACCCAACCGCTCAAACTGACCGATTCCACGATTGATCCGCTCGATCATGTCGCGCTCACGGTCAAGACTCTCGCGTGTGGCGACTTCCTTCCCAGCCTGGAGGATTCTGCCGTTGCTTTCTTCCAGTGAAAACTCACCTTTCAGGTCCGCCAAGTCGATCCGGCCCACGGCCATGACAGAGTGCTTCAGTCAACAGTTCATGGTCGAGCGCCACAGAGACGCGCTCAAAGACGTGTTGTTTTGCGTAGTCGAGGGAAGGAGCTGCACTCTCTGGTTCTAGTCGCTGCGTTTCGGATCTCTCCCGGACTGCCTCGCGGATTTGCTCAAGGGTTAGGCTCTCCTCTGGGGTCAATCGAGCCGTTTGGCGCGAGTGCACCTCCGCAGCTGAAATCTCAACCAGCTTATCGGCCCGCGACTCACGAACCAGCACGGCGATTTCGTTGTCGCTGGGCTGGTGACCCTTACTTTCGACAAACTCGGCAATGGCCCGGTCGCGCTGCTCGCTACGCTGACTGTATTTTTCGAGCAATTCATCGGAGACACCCTTGATCTCAAAACCCAGGTTCTTGCCCTTGGAACTGCGCCGGTCCTCCGATCTCATAGCCCAGAGACCGCACTTCGCGGGCAAGCGCGTTCCGGTAGACTTCAGTCAGGTACGCCCGCTGCTCGTAGATATCGGAGGCTTGCAGCGCCTTCCAGCGGCCCTCAGCGCCGTCGTAGGTCAGATTAGCGGCAACCGCGTGGGTGTGAAGCTGGGGATCAAGTTCGCGGCTCGTGTCGTGATGGTAGACAGACAATACAAGATTACCCGTGGTGCGGTTATCATTCGCCTGGTCCCTTCGGACGCGGCTTGCTGCGCGATGCTCCAATTCTGTCAGCGTTTCTCCAACGGCCTTTTTGTGAGCTTCCACAAGTCGTGCGTCCCCACCCGGTTGAGCCATGATTGAAACCGACTTGGGAGCCGAGATGGTGAAGTCGTACAGATTTCGACCTCGGCTTTGGGTGCTGCCATCAGCGGCTGTGCGGTCGGCGCTGTGGCGTTGCCGGAGGAATTCACCACTCTGCGGATCGACGCCCTGGCGCAGGGCCTCGAATTGTTCCGACTGAACTTCTCCTGCCAAGCCGAGCATCTCCGCTCCCCGGCCTTGCCATTGACCCGTTACACGCTCCCCTTCGGCGTAGTAGTCGCTGTGCTGCAAATGGCGTGCGGAGTAGCCTGCTCCGTTGGACATGGCGCGAATAGTGAGCATGTTTGAAGACCTTTAACGTCTCATTTGCAAGAAGACACCATCCCTAACGCTCCGCGTTAGGTCCGGTGTCGCGTGCGCGACCTGAATCTCGTCCGGTCGGCATCCGGCATTATCCGGTATACTTCCGGCGCTTGTCCGGCCATCCTCTGACCTCCGTTTGGCGTCTGTTACCAGTACCGGCCTTTCGCCGGAGTCCATCTCGCCTGACGCTCTCGGAGGAAATTGTGGATGCCAAATTTGAAGCCATACTCAACAGCCTGCCAGCGAAGGAGCCGCGCTCTCGCCTCGAACCGTACGGCGAGTTAGTCATTGAGATGCGCAAGCGGGGCCGCAGCTATCGAGAAATTGCACAGGTGCTCAAGAAAGCTTGTGGCCTCAAGGTGGGTGCGAGCACCGTGAATGACTTTGTGCTCGCGCGGTCGAAATCAAAAGCGAAACCGTCGCTCTCGACTTCGAGAACAACAGCGACTAAGAAGAACATGGAAGGACTTACAGGTACTTATAAGGACACCGAGGCTCACAAGAACACTGGAAGGCCTCAGAAGGCACTGGAAGGCATTGCAAAGACGATTAAGGAACTAAAAGACCGACCGCTGAAAACGCGGGCGAAAAAAGTTTTGTTTGAATACAACCCAGACGAACCGTTGCGGCTTCATCGTAATCAAAGAACGAAGGAGTAGCCATATATGTACGACTCCAACACCGCTGCAACAGCCGAACGGAACAATTCCGATTCACCTTCTGTCGTCTCGTCAACCGCCCCGCCCAAGCGCGTGATTCTCACCATGGGAGGAAAAGGAGGAGTCGGCAAAACGAGCTTTATGCTTGCCCTCGCCGAATGGTTCCAGAGTCATGAGATTCCGGTAACACTTCTCGACCTGGACACCGAAAACAAATCTCGCGGAAGCTTGAAGCACTACTTCGACGGCAGTGTGACCAAGGTGAACATTCACACTGCTGCGGGCCTCGACGCTTTCGTTGACCACTTGGCAGAGGGCGCTCCCATCATCCTTGCGGATATGGGCGCGAGTTCTGGGCAAGTGACTCACGAGTGGTTCGACAGCATGTTTGAGGATGTGGCAGCTACGGGTGTGGCGTTCACGGCCATCGGCATCGTCACTCCCGACCCGGCGAGCGTGGAAAGCATTCTGAGCTGGGGGGCAAGACTCCAGGACAGAGTGAACTACGTCGTGGTTGAGAACGCCATGACACATCAAGCAGATTTCTCCTACTGGCGGGACAGCGAGCAAGCTAAGCAATTTCGCACAGTCTTCCAGCCAGTTGTCCTCACGATGGAGTTTCGTCTGCCGGAACTCGAAAACCCCGCCCGACAGCACGGCGTCACACTCGGCCAGATCGCCGAACGCCGGCTTAAAGTCCCGGAGCTGCAGAGGGCCTCACTGGTTATCCGCGCTCAGAGCTATCGGCGGCGGCTCTTTGAGGAAATTGACAAAGCCAAGGGGTTGCTCGTGCCGTGAACCCCCAGCCCAAACTCGCAGAAGAACAATCTGTTGAGGCCGATTTCATCGACGATATCGCCGAACTGCTGCCAACCGAACAGCGTCCGCTTTGGTATCGTGACATGGCGCATTTGCGCCGCTTGCCCGCCGATGACGAGATGCTACGGATTGCCCGCGCTATGGGCTTTCTGGCATTGGTAACGCGGCAAACTCCGGCACAGATCGCCACGGAGCGGGAAAAGCTTGCCACGATCCTGAGCGACAGCGTCAAAGCAATTCAGTCCGCCCGACAAGATGCAATCGCTCTGCATCAGCAACTCGAAGAACGACTGGCACAATTGCCAGCAGAAATCTCCGAGGGCATCAGTCCCGCAGCTATTGCCGCGAAACTCAGCGAGAGTCTGCGCCAGCAGTTTGTGGCAAGTGGCATTCCTGAAACAGCACAAGCCCTAGCCGTGATCTCGAAACAAACGAAGCAAGTCGCGGGAGAGTTTGACCGCTCGTCCAAGCAACTGACTGATTCCTATCGAGGCGCTGCCAGCGATGCCCGCAGGGCGCTCGATGAAATTCGCGGAAGCATCGAGTATGCTACGGCCACCGCGAAGCGAGCCGCACACGATCTAACGCACACTTTCCTCCGCGAATACAAGTGGTCGGTCCTCGCTCTGTGCAGTGCGGCTCTGGCCGTGGGATTTGCGCTGGGAACCCTGTACTACCGCTGGGTCCATTCAACGGCACCGGGACCAACCCCGAACGCGGTCGTGGTTCCATCGAAGCCAGAGGCAGCAGCGCCGAACACCACTACAACTCACCCTGCCCGCAAGATTCAAAGTAAGGCCACATCGAAAGATGAGGCGGCGCAATGAAGCACCCGAACAATATCCCACGCATCCAACGTCTTCTTTCGCTTCCACATGAATGCAACCGGAACTGCGAAGAACCCGTCAAGGGGCAGGCCCGCTGGCGCGGCTCCCTCCGGTCGCCCTTGACTGAACCTTCGCAGTTCCAACCCACCCCGCCACTATGGAAGCGAAAGAAGAAAATCGAAACGTCACAGCCTTCGTCCCGCCGGAGTCAACATGTGTTCCCAATCCCAGCCTCCCACTTCTAACCCGTCTTCCCACCAAAGCAGCTATCAATTCACAGTCGGCGGCGAAATGGAGCCGCTTGCTGATGCCGACGCGGCGGCTGAGTTTCTACAGGTGAGTCCGCGTCGCATCCTTGAGTTAGCACGGCGCGGTGTTCTTCCCGGTTATCCACTTGGCAGTGGCCCCCGCCACCTGTGGCGATTCCGCCTTTCAGAACTTGCTCGTGTCTGCTCGCAGGCAGGGTACAATGCGAGCGGCAGTCTCACGTGCCTAGAGGAGAAATCTGAAATGGCACAGAGACATCAACGTGGTTGGTTAAAGAAAGAACGACGCAGCAACGGTGAAACTTGGATGCTGTTTTTCCGCACAACTCGGGAATCCGACGGTAAACGAGTTGAACAAAAGGTTGCGGTGGGAACCGTCCGCGACTTGCCGACAAAGGCCTCGGCCTGGGCGGAAGTGGAAAGACAGCATATACAGATAAACAAACCGGACTTTCGGAAGCGCGCGACGTTTGCGGACTTGGCTCAGCACTACCAACAGCACGAGCT
>PKXQ01000113.1:35928-36345 GCA_003132405.1 Acidobacteriaceae bacterium
GAGAGGAGTGCAACCCGCTACGGTTTGTCCGCTGCAAGACCATCAGCAGCTACGAAGCGGTGATTCTGAGTCCGGAGCAGGCCTTCGCAGTTTTGGTCGATCTGCCGGAACCGGAAAGAACCTTGACACTGCTCGCTGCAGGCACTGGCTTACGCATTTCCGAGTGCTTGGGCCTGCAATGGCAGGATGTGAACTTCGACGACTCCCTCATCCATGTAAGGCGCACGTGGACGTGTGGAAGGATCGGAGCGCCCAAAAGCAAAGCGTCTCAGGCTCCAGTACCGATGCACCTGCTGCTCGCGGAATTCATGCGGGCGTGGCAAATCCGCACGCCCTACCAACAACCCGAAGACTGGGTATTTCCCAGCTTCAGACTAGGCGGTAGGAAGCCGCGGGCGGCAAACATGCTGGTGGAAG
>PKXQ01000146.1 GCA_003132405.1 Acidobacteriaceae bacterium
TAATCATTCTGAACGAGAACAAACTGGATGGGCTCGAGGCCTAACGCGCACGACAGCTGATCCTCGCGGCGCATTCACATCTTTTAAACACATGCGGTTTAGAATGTATTCATGGCTGATTCGCTCTATTTGAGCCTGTGGTTTCCTAGCTTCGATGAGGCTGAGATTCTGCCTCGTACCGTCAGCGTGCTGCGGCAGATTCCTTTTTCTGCGGCGCGCAGCGGAGTCACTTACTCGGCCATCCAGCCGGTGTCGTGGAGTGAGCCGACCATTCTCGAGCGGCGCTATCGCCCGGGAGTTGCTCCGGAGGAGGCGGTGACGGAGGTGGCGGACTTTTTGCATGACGACTACGCTTATGTTTTCGAGGCTTATTGGGATTTGTGGACGCCTCCGGAGGGCGCGGAGAAGTGGGTGTCGGAGTCGGCGCTAATTCGGCTCACCGCGCACGGGTTGGAATTTGAAGAGCGCGCGGCGGAAGAGACGGGGCACATTCAGATTGACTTCGGTTTAGATACGTCTTTTTTGCACGAGGAAGTGGAGTTTACGACTGAGGCGGAGCGCAACGTTCGCAGCAACGTGCAGAAACTGGTGGAGTTTACTGCTCAAGTGGAAAAGAATGCCGGGGCGACCGGGCGGTTGCTCTGGTCGGAGTCGGAAGAAAATCTGGCGCAGAAGCTGATCAACCGGCTGCAAAAAGTGCAGTAAAACCGGAAGGTGTCGGCAAAAGCTTGGGCGGCGAGAACGCTATCCCGCAGATTGCAATATTGGAAAGGCCGAGAACGAGCCCTGCTATCGCGAGCCCGCGACGGGAGTCCCAAATAATCCCGGGGATCGCGACAAAACCGAATATATATATGTCAACCAAATGGGGTGCGGCCCACCTCCAATCGTATTGGGCGGTTTGCTCTGCTATTAAGGTCACTCCCCAGATCACAACGAGTTCGATCATGGAGATCGCGACGGCTACAGACCCCAAGGGTCGCCCTTTCGCCAGTGTCATACAGCCCCCGTCTAAGGGATCACCTTCGACCTCGCCAAGACGTCACTTGGTCCGTCCACCGTCGATGTTCAGTTTTTCACTGGCCGCTGCTTGGGCTGCGGCTAGCCGCGCCGTCAGTACGCGGAACGGCGAGCAAGAAACATAGTCCATTCCTACGCGATGACAGAATTCAACCGAGGATGGCTCGCCGCCATGCTCGCCGCAGATACCTACCTCCAGCTTCGGACGCGTCTTGCGTCCGCGTTCGATTCCGATCTTCACCAGTTCGCCTACACCTTCCTGATCGATGGCGGCGAATGGATCCCGCTTCAGAATTCCTTCCGCGAGATAGGTCGGCAACACCTTGTTAATGTCGTCGCGGGAAAAGCCGAAGGTGGTCTGGGTGAGGTCGTTGGTGCCGAAGGAGAAGAACTCGGCGTCCTTGGCAATCTGGTCTGCAACCAGGCAGGCGCGAGGCAACTCGATCATTGTGCCCACCAGGTAATGAACGTGCTTTCCTTTTTCTTTGAATACTTCTTCAGCCACGCGCCGGACTATGGCGCCCTGGTTCTCCATTTCTTTGACGGTCGCGATTAGCGGGATCATGACTTCGGCGTGCGTCTTGATGCCTTTTTTCTCCACCTCGACGGCGGCTTCGAAAATGGCGCGCGCCTGCATCTCGGTGATTTCGGGATAGGTGATTCCGAGGCGGCACCCGCGATGCCCGAGCATGGGATTGAATTCGTGTAACTCTTCCACCCGCGCCAGGAGAGCGGACAGAACTTTCTTCAGATCGTCGGCGGCCTTCGCTCCATATTCCTTGTATTCCTCAACCATGATTTTCTTTTGCTTGGGGCTCGCGCTTGGCAGGCTGGCAATGTCGACCATGAGTTGCTCGCGCTTGGGAAGGAATTCATGGAGCGGCGGATCGAGCAGGCGGATGGTAACGGGCAGGCCCTCCATGGCTTTAAATAGGCCGACGAAATCCCTACGCTGGAAGGGCAGCAACTTGTTCAGCGCTTTGCGGCGATCTTTTTCGTTGTCGGAAAGAATCATGGCGCGCATGTGGGGGATGCGATCGTGAGCGAAGAACATGTGCTCGGTGCGGCAAAGGCCGATGCCTTCGGCGCCGAAGGCCTTTGCCTGAATCGCATCGCGCGGAATGTCTGCGTTGGCGCGGACGCCAATTTTGCGGAAGGGCTCGGCCCAACTCATTAGTTTTTGCAGGTCGGCGTCGTCGACTGAGGGCTCGAGCGTATTCAGTTTGCCTTTGATCACGCGGCCGCTGGTGCCATCGAGCGAGATCCAGTCTCCTTCTTTGAAGACTTGTCCCTTGACGCGCATCTCTCCGGCTCGCTCGTCGACTTGAATGTCGCCGGCGCCGGCCACGCAACATTTCCCCATGCCACGCGTGACGACGGCGGCGTGGCTCGTCATACCGCCGCGCGAAGTTAGAATGCCGGCGGCGACTTCCATTCCTTGAATATCTTCGGGAGTCGTTTCGGCGCGCACCAGAATCACGGGATTTTTCTTGGCGCCATGTCCAGCTTTTTTCACGGCTTCTTCGGCGGTAAAAACAATCTGGCCTACCGCGGCTCCGGGTGACGCCGGTAATCCCGTAGCGAGCACTTCAATTTTTGTGCTCTTCTCGTCGAGACGCGGAACGAGAAAGTCATAGAGTTGGTTTGGTTCGACGCGGAAGATAGCTTCTTCCTTCGTAATCAGACCTTCATCTACCATCTGCAAAGCGACGCGAACGGCGGCGAGTCCGGTGCGCTTGCCGTTGCGGGTTTGCAGCATGTAGAGCTTGCCGTCTTGAATGGTGAACTCGAAATCCTGCATGTCTTTGTAGTGCTTCTCCAGCCGCGTCGTGATTTCGCGAAGTTGGTTGTAGACATTGGGCATGACCTTTTCGAGTTCAAGGATGGGAACCGGAGTGCGCACGCCTGAAACGACGTCTTCACCTTGCGCGTTGAGCAGGAATTCTCCGTAGAATTCTTTCGCGCCATTGGCTGGGTTGCGCGTGAATCCTACACCTGTGCCGCTCGTGTCGCCGAGGTTGCCGAAGACCATGGCTTGTACGTTGACGGCGGTGCCGAGCATGTCATCGATGTTGTTGATGCGGCGGTAATGCTTGGCGCGATCGTTTTGCCACGAGCGGAATACGGCATCGCGTGCCATGACCAGCTGTTCATGTGCGTCTTGCGGAAAATCACGCTTGGCGTGCTTTTTGACGGCTTTCTTATATTCGACGATAACTTCCTGCAGAGCTTTCGCGTCGAGATCGGTGTCGAGTTTGGCTTTCTTCTGCTTTTTCTTGGCATCGAAAATTTCGTCGAATACCGATTTCTCGATGTCGAGGACAACGTTTCCGAACATTTGAATCAGGCGGCGATAGGAGTCATAAGCGAAACGCGGATTGCTTGTGCGCTTGGCGAGCGACTCGACGCTCTGATCGTTGAGGCCGAGGTTGAGGATGGTGTCCATCATGCCGGGCATGGAAAACTTCGCGCCAGATCGGACACTGACGAGCAGCGGATTGTCGCCCTTGCCAAGCTTCTGGCCCTGAAGATTTTCGAGCGCGGCCAGCGCTTCCTGCATCTGGCGGTCGAGATCTTTCGAGACGGCGCTGCTGCGCATGTATTCGCGGCAGCCTTCGGTCTGGATGGTGAAGCCGGGAGGCACGGGTAGGCCGGCATTGGTCATCTCGGCGAGGCCAGCGCCTTTGCCGCCGAGAACGTCTTTCATCTTGCCGTTGCCATCGGCCTTGCCGCCGCCGAAGGAGTAGACATACTTTGTGGCCGCGGATTTCTTTACTGCGGATTTCGATTCGGTTTTTGCTTCGTTTTTTGTTTCAGCGATTTCGGCGTCGGGGAGAGTCGTTGTTGCCATGTGCAGATCCTCTTTTTCTATTCGTATTCTATTATTTCGTAGATTCCTTGCCTTCGGTCACGATCTCGGAGAAATCGGCGATCGTGGAGAATTCTTTAACCAGCAGTTGCAAGAGGGCGAGGCGATTGGCGCGCAAATTGTCATCGTCGACCATGACCATGACTTTATCGAAGAATCTGTCGATCGGCGGGCGCAGCTTTGCGATCTCGAGCAACGCTCCTTCGTAATCGTGCGCTGCGCCCAGCTTCTCGACCGCCAATACGGTCGGCGGAATCAGAGCAGTTAATTCCTTTTCCGATTCTTCCTGCAGGCCGGCTACATCAACACGCATAGCAATCAGTTTAGTTTTTTCGCTGGCCTGGCGCAGAATATTCTTCATGCGCTTGAGAGCGATCGAGATCGATTCGAAGTCGACGGAACCGCGAACTTTGCTGACAGCTTCAGCGCGGGCGGCCGCATCTACTACATCGTCGGCGTCAACCGCGAGTACGGCACTCACCACGTCGTAGGCGTAGCCGCGGGCGTCTTTCAAATAAAATTCGAGGCGCTCGCGGAAGAAAGCGCGCACGGATTGAGCGTAGACTACATTCGAAAACTTCTTCTCTGCTTCCGATCGATTGTAGCGAATGCGCGCGTCAGCCATGATCTCGGAGAGACGGAGCTGCAGTTTGTGCTCAGCGATCGTTTTCACGATGCCGTTGGCCTGCCGACGCAGCGCGAAGGGGTCTTTCGATCCGCTGGGGATGAGGCCGAGCGCGAACATTCCGGCGATTGAATCGGCCTTGTCGGCGATCGAAAGCACAGCGCCTTCAACCGTGGCGGGCGCGGCGTCCTCCATTGACTCGGGCTTATAGTGATCGTAGATGGCATGCGAGATGGCTAGTTGCACATCCGGTCTCAAATCGTCATCTAGTTGCTGCACGCGCGCATAGAGGCCGCCGACGATTCCTTGCAACTCGGTGAATTCTTTTACCAGTTCTGTGGTGAGGTCGGCCTTGGCCAGCAGCGCGGCTTTGTGGACCACGCCCGGACGGATTGCGATGCCGTTCTGCTTGACGGTTTCTGAAAGCGAACTGGCGAGGTGTTGCACGCGGAGAGTTTTGTCGTAATAACTGCCAAGATCTTTCTGGAAGGTTACGTTGCGCAGGAGGTCGACACGCTGGCGCAGGGTCTGCTTCTGATCGGTCTTCCAGAAAAAGCGGGCGTCATTGAAGCGGGCGCGCAGAACACGCTCGTTGCCGTGACGGATCAGGCCATCGGAGTCGCCGACTGTGTTGAGCACCGCGAGGAAGTGGGGCAGCAATTTTCCGTCCGCGTCTTCGATGGCGAAATATTTCTGGTGGTCGCGCATGACCGTGACCAAGACCTCTTCGGGCAGATCGAGAAACTCGGGATCGAAACTGCCAAGAATAACGGAAGGAAATTCGGTGAGATTGACGACGGTCGAGACCAGCGGTTTGTCTTCACGCCAGCGCGCTCCGGGAATGGTGCGCGTTGCGGCGTCGAGCGCTTTGCGAATTACGTGCTCGCGCTCGGGAGCGGCGAGAACCTTTGCTCCGCGCAGTGTCTCGACGTAGGCGCTGGGCTTGGAGATGGTGACGGCTTCCCTGCTGATGATGCGATGTCCGCGCGTCGTCTTGCCGGCGGCGATGCCGAATAATGCCAGCGGGACGACTTCTTCATCGAGCATTGCTACCAGCCAGCGCACCGGACGAACGAATAATTCTCCACGCTTGCGCCAGTACATATTTTTGGGCCAGTAGAGGGTGGAGATTTCCTTGGGAAGCGTCTCGGCCAGGATCTCGGAGGCGCTGCGGCCTTTGCGGGTGATGGTGGCTGCCAGGTATTCGCCTTTGGGAGTGCTGACTTTTTCTAGCCTGCCTACATCGACCCCGACTTTCTTCGCAAACGCGTGCGCGGCCGGGGTGGGCTGGCCATCTTTATAGGCAATCTGCGCGGAGGGGCCGTTCACCTGTTCGGTGATGTCGGGCTGCGAGATGGGAAGGCCGGAAGCGAGAACGGCCAGCCGGCGCGGGGTGTCGAGATGTGAAATCTCGCCCGTAGGTGCGAGGCGCTCGCGTTGCAGTAGCGCTTGCAGGCGTTCGTGCAGTTCTTGCGCGGCGGCGTCAATCATGCGCGCCGGGATTTCTTCGCATCCGATTTCGAGTAGAAAGTCAGGCATACCTAGGTAACGACCGGCTCCAACTTATTCCTCTTTTCGTTAGCCGCCGCCTTGGGAGCGTCGGTGCTCTTAGTTGTTTTTTCACTTGCGTAATGCTGATCCATCCACGCCTTGGCGATGCCCACGGCGAGGGCTCGTACGCGGGCGATTACGCCTACGCGTTCGGTCACAGAGATCGCTCCGCGGGCATCGAGAATGTTGAAGTAATGCGAGCATTTCAGGCACTGGTCGTAGGCGCCGAGTAAAGGAAAACGTGATTTCTCGCGCGCGATTCCATCGCCTTCAGTCTTATCTTTGGCCAAAACAGAGTAGCGGTCGAGCAGAGCTTTGCACTCCGCTTCGCACAACTCGAAATGCTTCCAGGTCTTCTGAACGTCCGCCATTTCGAAGTTGTAGACGGAAAACTGCTGCTCATCGGCCAGACGCACTTCGCCATACTTCACTTCCCTGCCCGTTTTCGGATCGCGCGCCCACACGATGTCGTAGATGGAATCGACGTCTTGGAGGAAGGCGCAGAGGCGCTCCAGTCCGTAGGTGAGTTCGGCGGAGATGGGATCGAGGTCGACGCCTCCGCATTGTTGGAAGTAGGTGAACTGGGTGACCTCCAGGCCATCGAGCATTACCTGCCATCCGATGCCCCATGCGCCTAGGGTGGGCGACTCCCAGTTATCTTCTTCGAATTTTATGTCGTGCTGACGAAGATCGATGCCGATCGTGGCTAACGATTCCAAGTAGAGTTCCTGGACATTTTCTGGCGGCGGCTTCAGGATCACCTGCAACTGGAGGTGCTTGAAGAGGCGATTGGGATTTTCTCCGTAGCGGCCATCGGCGGGGCGGCGCGACGGTTGCACGTATGCGACTTTGTAGGGATTCGGACCGAGCACGCGCAGGAACGTTTCTGGAGCCATGGTTCCGGCACCTACTTCGACGTCGTAGGACGGCTGGATGACGGCTCCGCGCTCCGCATAGAACGCTTGGAGCTTGAGAATCAGTTCCTGGAACGTCAGCGAATTGGAATTGGACGAGGTCATAAGGCCAGATTGTCATCCTAGGCGAAGCGAAGGACCTGTGCATTCTTGTTAGCACTCGCGAAATTCATAGGTCCTTCGCTTCGCTCAGGATGACAACCCATATTTGAAATGCGATCTACGAAGCACGACATCAGCTGCGAACACCGAGATAACAGCCCGCAGTTACATCTTTTCCAGCATTCTTGCCGTTACCAGTTTCTTCTCCAAGTGGCGCTCCAGAACCTGGAGGAGAAACTTTCGCAGGTCCTTGCCTACTGCTTTTGGCCAATCGATCTCGGCGAACTCGGAGACGCGCGAGCGCAGCATCTGGGCTGCAATCTTCCTCGACTCCGGCGACAGCTCGGACGACGCTATGCGCTTGTCGTCTGCGCAGACTAAGCCATCCGCTAGCGCGTGATAAAACGCCCGGCTGCCATCAAGCGCGCGTCCGCAAATCACGCACTCCGAGAACTCCGGCAGAAAGCCCATCAACCGTGTCATCCACAATTCAAAGTAGGTGAGCGGCATCCACACTGCTTGACCGCGTAATTCCTGCAAAACGGCCAGACTCAAGCGAAACACAGCGTCGCTCGCCTCGCGGTCAGGCATCAACTCATCTAACAACTCGGCGATATGCGCCAGCGCCGTTGCGCGCGCATAACTGACCTCGGTCGCCATCGGCGACTCGATGACTTCGCAGGAATCGAGTCTCGCCAACTCTTGCCGCTCGCGGTCATCGTAAAACGCCCTTACATAGGTGAGCGGCTCGAGCGCGCCCCCGAAGCGGCGTCTCGATTTCATGGCGGCGCGCGCCACGCCTTTCACTTTGCCTTCCAGGCGGGTAAAGAGCGTGACCAGCAGGTCGGACTCACGCAGTGGATAGGTGCGCAGAACGATGGCTTCCGACTCCTTCAGCGCCATGGAAGGTCTACAGGTTAATTAGTGATTGTAATGGAGAACGCGGGCCTTTGGCTCTTAGCTTTTGGCTTTTCGCTCAAATCTCGCAACAGGCTGGTTAAGAGCTAACGGCTAAGAGCTAATTGCTAAAAGCTAATTGCTAAAAGCTGCTCTACCGCCCGAAATATTTCGCGTTCCGCTCGGTGTATTCTTTCCATTTTTCGGGTAGATCGTCGAGGGCAAAGATGGCCGAGACCGGACATACTGGGACACAGGCACCGCAGTCGATGCACTCCACTGGATCGATATAAAGCATTTCTTCCGTTGAAAACTTTTCCGAGTCCTTCTTAGGATGAATGCAGTCGACGGGGCAGGAATCGACACAAGCGGTGTCTTTGGTTCCAATGCAGGGCTCGGCAATTACATAGGCCATAAAATCTCATGCTCCTCAGCGCAGGGAGAGTGTGTGAATTCATATTCTAACAAGAACGCCGCTATCGGTACAGGCAGTGGGCAGTAACGGGTGACAGGTCACAGCTCCCATGAAAAACTGGCGGGAGCGCCTGTCGTGAGACCAGCGACGCGAGGGGTGATTCGCAACTTCAGCGGGCCAGGAACTTCCATGCCACGACTGCGATGAAGACGACGAGGCCGACGGCATAGCCGATCATTCTTCCCTTTTGAACCTTTTCTTGCTCGTACATAGAACCCCCATCAATCTTAATCATGCCACATTCAGGGGCGGGAAACGCACATTTTTCAATCGGCGGGAAAAGCGGCTGCCGATTGTGGGGCTGCTTCTGACGGCGGCACGCCACTAGCTGGGATTCTTGCGGGCGCTCCGCGCCACGCATTGCGTTTGAAGCCTTCCCTTACCAGTTTGAAAATCGTTCGCCGATTTTGTGAAATCACCTTCAGCCAGGCCATCTTGCCCATCATTGGAAAGTAAATGCCGCGGAAGCAGAGTCGGGCCAGAAAAATATTGACGCGGTAGCCCAAGGGCTGATCATTAAGCGAATTGACCGCAGCGGCCAGGGCCTCCGGACTATAGGCCTCAGCCCAACCTTTATTCACTTCCGCGTGCGCCTCGTCGATGGTCATTTTCAAAGGCGTGTGCGCCATGGCGAACGGAATGAACTCCTGCCAGTGCTTGGGGCGAGTCAGACGCCCGGCTTTTTCCAGCCGCTTGTAGAGGGGCGTCGCAGGCAACGGCGTGAGGAGGCCGAAGATCGGCAGGCCGGGAGGCCACGTCCTAACCTGCTCCATCGTTCGCTCGGCCACTCCAACCGTGTCGTTGTCCATACCGAAAATAAAGGACGTGATGGCGTAGACGTTGCGTTGCGCCAAGCGCTCGAGCACGGCCGTATATTCGCCTGGCTTGTTGAATCCTTTATTTACGTCTTTTAGATTAGCCGGGTCGATCGACTCCATGCCGATAAAGATCCACTTGCCTCCGGAGGCTGCGATCAAGTCGACCAGTTCTTCGTCGCGCAATAAATTGGCGCTGATCTGCGCGACCCAATGCACCTGCGCTTTGGCGGCGATGATGTCGCGCAGCAGCGATTTTGTGCGCTTGATGTTGATGGCAAAATTATCATCGATAAAGAACACCGCCATCTGGCCTTTTTCGGTGCGGGCGCGAGCCTTCAACAAAAGCAGTTCGTTGACTACGCTTTCATTGGTGCGGAAGCGAATCGAGTCGCCGAAGAAGCCGGTCACGGTGCAGAACTCGCAGCCGTAGGGACAGCCGCGTCCGGATTCGACGGGAATGATGCGAAACGATCCCCAGCCTTCGCCGATTTTCTGAAGCAGGGCGGTTGCGGCCTTGGGCACGAGATTGAACTGCTTGAGATCGATCGACTGCCACGGAATTACAGGGTATTCCTTTAGCGACGGCTTGCTCTCCTGGCCGAAGGCATCGACCGGTTCGTAAACATCTTTGAGGTGTCCGCGCGCAGCGTCTTCGACGATGCGCGGCCAGGTGGCATCGGCTTCACCGAGAGCGACCGCGTCGGCGTGGCGCGCGCCACCGTCGCGGCCGAGCGCTTCGTCGGCCATCTCTGTCACATGCGGCCCGCCCATCACCACGGGAACTCCGGTGGCGCGCACGGCATCGGCCATGCGATAGGCCTTGGCGATCATTCGGGTCATGGCGCCGATGCCGACTAGCCCAATATTGTTGTCGCGCACATACTGCGCGATCCCCGCTTCATCCATGGGATTTGCATTGCCATCGACCAGCAGCACCTCGTGGCCCGGCGGCGTGAGCGCCTGCAGCAGGAACATCCAGAGATGAGGCATGAAGTTGCGCGTGACGCCATTGTCGGGGTTGTACAGCAAAATTTTCATGGGGGATCAGCGATTCTGCAAAGCGCGGCTTTGCGGGAGGGGCAGCTGTTGAACGAACTGGTTGGCGTCAGGACGGCAGGGTCTCCTGACGCTACTGCTTCGGGAGGATTTCGTTTGAATGTACCCTAGCGTACAGTATACCGTTCACGGGCAAACATCAGTCGACTATTTGGGAGGGAGCCCTCCCGGATTGGGAAGGGCAGATAACTTCGGCTTGCGAAGATTGGCATCCGAGGAGTGTATCCCACAATCGCGTTTTATTGCCGGAAGATCCAAGTTTCGGCAGTGGCCGCGTCATTATTTGGATAACCACCCGCTAGGAGCACACTGCCATCGGAAGGCCCTTTTGGTTAGCGCGGCCTGCGTGCTGTTCAGACAGTCGTGAGTTCGCGCTGCTGACTCGGCTCATACTCGACAATGTATCCAGCGACGGCACTCGCGGCTACCGTTAGCGGGGATGCCAGATACATCTGACCGGGACCGCTGCGTCCCGGAAAGTTTCGGTTCTGCGCGCTGATGACGACTTGATCTGAGCGGGTCGATACGCCCGGACCCGCATTGATACACGCTCCGCAGCTAGGCTCGATCACGCGGGCGCCCGCCTTCTCGAAAATGTCGATGTAGCCTCGGCGCTTCGAGTATTCGCGCGTTTCCTGAGAGCCGAATTGGATCCAGAACTCGACATTCTTAGAGACCCGCCGGCCATGCTTCAGAGCGTCGTCGAGAACGGACGCATACATGTCCATATCTTCGTTCTTTCCGGCGGTGCAGGTTCCGCCGTAGGCAATTTCGATGGGAACGCGAGAGCTGAGCTCGCGGATGTATTTGCCGTTGCCGGGATCGCCGGGAGTGGCGACCATGGGTGTGATCTCATTCGCGTCGAGTTCGATCACCTCGGCATACTCGGCGTTCGGATCGCTCTGCAAGCCTTCGATCATCTTCTCAACGTCGGCGCGCTTCATGCCGCGGCGCTCCATGAGAAACTCAATCACTTTTTCGTCGGGAGCGACGATGCCGGTAAAGCCGCCGATCTCAGCCGCCATGTTGGTCATGGTGGCGCGTTCGTCGACAGACAGAGCTTCGACTGCTTCGCCTGCATACTCCATTACTTTGGCGAGCGCTTTACCACTGCGCACGTAATCGAGCGAGAGAATCTTCAGAATGAAATCTTTCGCGGTGACGTTAGGATGGCGCTCGCCGCAAATGACGATCTTCACCGACTCGGGCACTTTGACGCGCACGTCTTTGGTGATCCAGGAGTTGAATACATCGGTGGTGCCGATGCCGAAGGCGATGCAGCCGATTGCGCCTACGTGGGGCGTGTGTGAATCGGAACCGACGTTGACTTGGCCAGGCAGCGCGTAGGTTTCCAGCATGACCGAGTGGCAAATCCCTTCCGAGCCTTTTCGGTCGGCGAGCTCGCCATGCAACTTGATTCCCTGCTGTTTAGCGAAATCTTCCTGCTTTAACTTAAGTTGCGTGGCCAGGTCGAGCAGGCCCATCTTTTTCTTTTCTTCGGAGATCACCTCGTCGAGAAAGGTAAGATGGTCGCGAAAGAAGCGGATGCTCGACGCGTCGTTCACCGGAACATCTTTGCCAACGTACTGCTCATAAAAAATCGACGCCATCGGGGTCACGTATTCGTGACTGAAGCGCAGATCGACGCGAGTAAAACCGGTGTCGCCGGGCTTGACCGCGGCTACGCCAACCGTACCGTCGGGATTGACCATGTGGCGTGCGAAGATTTTTTCGGCGACGGTCATTGATCGTATGGCGCGGGCGCCTTCGCCCGCGATTGGCGGCAGAAAAACTTTGCCCTGCAAGCGCGCAACATTGAAGGCAAACAGTCCTCCATATTCGATCACCTGCTTAGTGATCTCGTCTTCTCCGACGGTAAATTCGCTGAGGGCGATTTCTTCGCCGGCGCGAATTCGGTCGATCAAAGAAAAGTTGGTCGCAGTCAGCAAGCCGAGATTCTGGCAATTCTGTTTGTAGATGCGCTCGATGTTCTCGGCAATCGCAACTTGAATTCCTGCGCACATTTCGGCATAGGGTGACTGCTCGCGGCTGGAACCTTTGCCGCGCCGCCTGCCGCTCACCGAGCAGACAAAGCCGCCGTTCTTTACATCGCTTCGGCCAATCGGAAGAGTGTCTCCACAGCGCAGGCCGACGTATGGAATTTCGCCGAGCGTGCGATCGAAATAAAAGCAGTAGTGCGCGGGAGTGATTTCGTCGGTGGAAATATCATCGCGAAGTTTGGGATTGTTGGCGGGATTCTTCGTATCCCAGGGCAGATCCCAACCGGACAGTTGTTTCTTGATCAGCTCGGGATCTTCGGTGAGAAAGAGAATGCGGCCTTGTAAGCGCACATGGTCGGAGCGCTTTTCGATCTTGCGTTCAAGGAGAGACGAGCCCACACAAATAATTGTACCGCTTGAACTGGGTGAGTGGAACGGTACGCTTAGCTAGAGTTTACGATCTTTCGCGTAGCCGACGGGGCTCGGCAACTCTTCTACGCCGTGGCCGGCAAAGATCTCCTGAAATTCATGGAGAAGAGCGGCGTGCACCAGGCCATTCGAGGCAAGAGTCTCGCGGCTGGCGATTTGAAATTCGCCGCCGTAAAAGTCGGTTACCTTTCCTCCCGCCTCTTCGACAATCAGCACACCTGCCGCGGTGTCCCACGGATTGAGATTGAATTCCCAGAAGCCCTCATAGCGGCCTGAGGCGACATTGCAGAGGTCGAGCGCGGCCGAACCAGCCCGCCGCACGCCGTGCGTGCGCAAAGTGAGCTGATGATAAAAATAAATATTCGGATTCTTATGGCGCTTCTGGCTAGGGAAACCAGTGCCGATCAAGCACTCTCCGAGGTTCGCTATGGCGGAGACGTGAATCGCTTGGCCGTTGAGGTGCGCGCCGCTGCCCAGTTCGGCGACGAACATCTCGTCGCGTGTGGGATCGTAGATTACTCCGGCAACTCGCTGACCCCGGCGTTCGACCGCCAGCGAAACACAAAACACCGGATAGCCGTGCGCAAAATTCGTTGTTCCGTCGAGCGGGTCGACATACCACTTGTACTCGCTGCCGGTTTCGATGCGCGTTCCCTCTTCACCCATTACGTCGTGCTTTGGAAAATGGCCGCGAATCTTTTCCAGAATCAGCGCCTCTGACTTTCGATCGGCCACGGTGACCAGATCGACGTCGCCCTTGTATTCAATTTTAACGTGCTGGTGAAAGTACTCCATCAGCAGACTGCCCGCTTCGCGCGCCATCACCTGCATCGGAGAAATCAGATCGAGAGATTTGTGGGATGTCATGAGCTTCCAGGCTTCGTTTGCAGGATTGTTCGCTGAGTGCTAAATGCTGAGTGCTGAAAGCTTGGCTACTTTTTCTTGCTGTCTTCCGCGATGTAGACGATCTCGTGCTTGAAGATGAAGAGATTCGGGCCATCTTCGCGGGTGACGCGCACCATATTTTTGTCGTAGTACTCGATCCAGCCGCGAACAACTTCGCCGTCGGCGAGTTTCAGGCTGACGACTTTTTGCTTCTCGCCCAGCGCCTTGAGATAAGCGGCCTCTTCAAAGGTTTCGTCCGGAGGAGGAGTGCGCTTCTTGCCAAAGTTTGGATTTCCTGTCTGTAGCGGCATTCCGTCATTTTACAACGTTGCGGAGTCTCATGTTTTTTTCGCGGACATGTAAAACGCGGCTTCCTCGGGACGATGCACTCGCGGGATCCACAGAGGGCGGCGGAGTCCGCCGGGGCCGGGCGCGGGACGCGTGAGAGCTTTCCAGCGCTGATAGACGGCGAAGGAAAGATTGGTGTCGACGAAGATGTCGCCGTAACGGTCGTCGGCGGAAGCGCGCTCAACGCGCACCATCTGATGCCAGCAATGCATGCCGGTGATGGGGTCAGGATGAACGGGGAAGGTCAGGTTCTGGTGGACGCCGGCATCGCTCCACCAGACGCGCTTGGTGTCGGGGTCGGAGGTTTCATAGGGCTCGACGCCCGATGTCTGACGCATCTTCCATTGGCCTTTGCCGACCTCTTTCAGGTCGACCCAGGCGCTCGACATGCGTTCGATTTGATCTTCCTTACTAGTACGCCAGCGGCCCATGTGATGAGAACAGGCTACGACGCCGGGAGCGAGACCCTCGGTGACCCAGGCGTGGAGCACGAAGAAGCCGATTTCGGTGTGCACCTTGAGCAAGTCGCCCGTGTGTATATCGCCGAGTTTCTTGGCGTCGGTTGGATTCAGCCAGAGCGGATTCTTGTGCGCGATCTCGTAGAGAAATTTCGAGTTGCCCGATCGCGTGTGGATGAGATGAGGCAAACGAAAAATGGGCAACAGCGTATAAATCTCGCCCTTCGCATCTTTCGGCCATTCTACGAGTGGCATGTACTGCGGATCGAAATCGGCTCCGGACGTGTCTGCGAGATTTCCTACCGATGCGGCTTGGGCTGAGCGATGAATGTGGCTGCGATAATATTCAGGAAGGACGAATTCAGGCCACTTCCAGTCCGCCATTGTCTTTGAGAATAATTCCAACTTTCGCGACGGCGTGTTGTATCCGACTACCGCTTTGCTCTCAACCATCACGCCCACCGCTTTGCCTTGCTTGGTGACGACGCCATTCGCTTCGACCCGCGAACCGGCTAGATCGGCGGGAGCAACCGGCTTCTCGTTCTGCTTGTAGACGTCGGTGGTCACTTCGTAGGCGCCATACTTGCGCATATATTCGAGCGGCTTCAGGCCTTCTTTGGCGGCGACTTCGGGCAATCCGGGAACTGAGTTTTCAAAAATCCATCCGTAGTATTCGTCGACCGTCAATTTTTGTCCGGGGCGGTACGGCGATTCGAACCACTGGCGAATTCCCATCGAGCCGTCCGGATCGATTGCCCAAGATAGGTTGATCCAGAATTCATCTTCTTCCCATACTTCACCGGGATTCGCCTGATAGGTGTAATCGAATTTCTTGCCTTCTTTTTCCTGAAGAACGCGCAGCACGGGCTGGCGAAATCCGATCCATTTCCCTGCGTAAGACTCCTGACTCATGAGATCGTGACGTTCGGAACTGAAGCCCATCGGCAAGACGTAATCGGCGAACCAGGCGGTCTCGCTCCATGTTGGAGTGAGCGCGGCGTGCAAGCCGACTTTGTCTTCGTCGCGGAGCATTTCAATCCATGAGAATCCGTCGGGATAAGTCCAGACGGGATTGAAGACGCGCGTGAAATAGGCTTCGATGCGGCCGCGACCTTCTTTAAGGAAGTGCGGGAGGAGCGGCGACATTTCATGCGTGCACAGCGGCCACTCGGGCGGATAGAGAAGTTCGTTCCAGCGTTTTTGCGGCGGAGGATTTTTATACGGCCGTGGCACGAATTTATTCCACGCATTCAGATTGTGTCCGCCGGGAGTTCCGACGGAACCGGTGAGCACGTGCAGCAGCATCAAGGCGCGTGCGGATTGCCATCCGCCGAGATTGCCGGAGGAGCTGCCCCGCCAGAGATGGGAGGCAAATCGGCTGCCGGCAGTCGCGATCTCGCGCGCCGTTTTGACGATGATTTCGGCTTTTACTCCACTTTCTTTCTCCGCAAATTCGGGAGTGAACTTCGCGTAGTGGCGCTTGAGTACTTCGATCAGCGCTTCAAAACTTTGGCCTTTCGCCGAAAATCCATCGACTTCGAGTTCTTCCCAGTTGGTCCAATTCTTTACGAATGCCGCGTCGAAACGATTTTCGCCGAGGATGACCATCGCCATCGCCAGCAACACCGCGGCTTCGGTGCCGGGATAGCTGGGCATCCAGTAATCGGCCATGCTCGCGGTGTTTGAGAGGCGCGGATCCATGACGGCGAGTTTCGCTCCGGCCATTTTTCCTTCGATGATGCGTTGGGCGTGGGGATTGAAATAGTGGCCAGATTCTAGATGCGCCGAGAGTAGAAGGATAAAACGCGCGTTGGCGTGGTCGGGAGAAGGACGGTCGGCGTAATGCCAGAGCAGATAACCCAGGCGCGCCGAGGATGAGCAGACATTGGTGTGCGAGTTGTGGCCGTCGATGCCCCAGGCTTGGAGAGTGCGCTCCATGATGAAATCGTGGCCGGGGCGGCCAACGTGATACATGACTTCTTCGCCGCGATTTTCCTGAAACGCTTTGCGGATGCGAGTGCCGAAAGTTTCCAGCACTTCGTCCCACGAGGTACGCGTCCACTTTCCTCCGCCGCGCGGGCCGGAGCGTTTCATCGGATAAAGGATGCGGTCGGGATCGTGAATCTGCGTGATGGTAGCCGGGCCCTTGGCGCACAGGCGTCCGCGGCTGGCAGGATGTTTGGGATTGCCTTCGAACTTTGTGATTTGCCCGGTTTCTTTGTCGACGTAGGCGAGAAGGCCGCATGCCGATTCGCAGTTGAAGCAGATGGTTGGAATGAGTTGATAATGTTTCTCGACGCGGCGCGGCCAGGCTGATGGATCAAATTCAACCCAATCGTCCCACTTTTCGACCGGCGGACACGTGGAAAGATGGCTGCCGTCGCGCTTGAAATCGGTCATTGCGGAATCTCCATAAAGCTCGTTCGCCGCGCGGCAATCTGCCTCAGCGGCTAAAGCCGACATCAAAAATAGGTCCTATATCGCAGCGGTGAACCGCTGCGCCACCCAAAAACAGAAAGGCATGATGCGCGATTTGTCTAACTGTTGGGTACACTTTGCCCTGCCATCACGAAGCACCATTCAAAAATTAAAAGTCCAACCAAAGCAAGCACGCTGGCGAATCCAGCCGCGATGGGGTTCGGCGCCGCGGAAAACAGTCGGGTGCACAACAAAAGCAGCAGCGGAATTATTCCGCCCGCCACCACGCCACCACCCCAGAAAGCGCGGGCGAAAGGGCCGTGAGTCATGAGGCGCGCGCCGTAGCGGGCGTTGTCGGTGGTGTGCGGCATGGCCACCTCGCCGAGCACCATGAGCAGATGCAATCCCAAACTGACTGCCAACGCGGGGATGGCAATGGACAGAGTCTTCGATGATCCCCCGAGCGCTTCCGGAAGCAGCACCAGCGTGGCCGAACCGCAGAGCAAGGCTTGAATAATCAAATGCGCCGGCAGGAGCGGCGTTTGCCAGAGGTCGCGGCCTTCGCATTGTCCAAAGAGAAAGGCGGTGTAAGCGGCGGCGCAAAATCCTACGAGCACCGTTGGCCACAATAAGATCGATGTGGCAACCGAGAATCCCATAACTGCGGCCAGCCAGAACACGCCGCACAGCCCGCTGTAGGCGATCAAAATGAACGCACCGCGAGCTAGCCACGATTTACTTTGCGGCATGAAGACTACACGGAGGAACCGTTCCTTGTGGTCGAGATCCCAAACCAGGAGCACCGTGGTAAGAGCGGTGAAGAGAAGCGCAACCGTGGCGAGCGTGATATCGCGAACGCGATCTCCGGATAATTTTCCGAACGCCATTGCGATTGCAGGTATGGCAAGCGCGCCTGAGCCGATGGACTTCGTCCAACAGTAGGCCGGAACCTGCCATCCCCAGGGACGCGCATGGGAAACGTCGTAGGCGGCCAGCGCGTCTTTTTGAAGCAAGGGACTATCGAGCGGATAAACTGCGCCTCCGCCAAGCACAGCTGCGTTGCGTTGCGACCACATATAAATTGATTCGTGCCGCGCCGCGGTTGGGACGATTGCGCTCTCGTCGGCGTCGATGTAATAAAGCTTGGGCTGAGTTCCCTGCTCCGGCTTGCGCACGCGCACCGGCTCGCGCGCGATGAGTTGCGCCACTTCGCTGGCGGGATCACTCAGATCTCCGGCGATGATGGCGTGCTCAGGGCAGACGATTACGCATGCGGGCTCAAGGCCGACTTCGGTCCGATGCGCGCAGAAATGACATTTCGCGGCGGTGCCATCGTCTGGATCCATGTAGATCGAATCGTACGGACAAGCCTGCATACAGGCCTTGCAGCCGATGCAGCGGTCGGAGTTGAAATCGACGATGCCGTCTTTGCGCTGATACATCGCGGTCACGGGGCAGATCGTGACGCATGGCGGTTTCTCACAATGGTTACAGCGCGTGACTTGAAAAACGCGGCGCGTATTGGGAAAGAGGCCCTTCTCGACGTACTTCACCCAGGTGCGATTCACGCCTATGGGGACGTGGTTCTCGGTTTTGCACGCCACGGTGCAGGCGTGGCAGCCGATGCATTTGCGGTTATCGATTACGAAGCCGTATTTCATTCCTGGAACATCTCGACCCAAAAGAATTAATCATACTTGGGTCGGAGCGAAATAGGAGTTACATTGCTGAGGCTAGCAGGAGGAAAGCCGGACGTCGCCGCCCGGCCCCATTCTCCACTACGGAGTCGTTAGTCGTGGGCCTGCGCGATCAGGTGTTCGACGATGCGGTGCGCTTCGTCGATGTGTTCGAGCGCGCGATGACGCAATCCATGGGCATAGCCGTCATCTTCTTTTTCTTTGATATCGTGACGCGCCGAGTCGAGGAGCTCGAGGGCTCGATGATAGCGGCCTCTGCTGGGCAGGTGGCTGTCGACCTGAGGATGATCGTTCAAGTTTTTGCCGTCATCAATCGCAGCCTGCTTGATCTCTCCGATAGCCCTATCGATCTCTGCGATGGCGTGATCTTCCTCTCGATCCATGCGGCCGGACCACCTCCCACGCTCCAGATGAGCGCGCGCGTGGCGGAGGTCGGTGAGCGCGTGCAGGTAGGCCGGATGCCTTCCTGGTTCGTCGGCAAAAGCTAGCGAAGCGCAGATAGCAAAAATAAACGCCACTACCGCACAGTGTCGAACAATCTTCATAGTCTCCTCGAATAAGCCTTTCGGCAGAATGGAACTCGTTTGTAGTAAACCCGGAGTTGCGGTTTTAGACTCGCCGAATTTTAGACTTCGGCGCCAGTCGGCGCGAAATTACTTAAGTGCATCATTATGTTGAGTACGGCTTTTTGAAGTAGGCTGCTGGCGAGAACCGCGGGACCACATTAAATCTGATAATCGATGTCTTCCATGATGCGCTGCATGGATTCAGAGAAGGGCTCGCTGCCTTCCGTGCCTTCAAGTTGATGGACGCGTTCCGCTAAACGCTTCACTTCGGACGCGACTGCGGCCAAGGCTTCGGAGAGCGGGTCGTTAATGTGCTTGGGGTCGGTAATCACGACGCGCTTCCCTTCCCGAAAAATAATATGTCCCGGCACACCGACGACTGTGGAATCGTCGGGGACGTTGCGGAGCACGACCGAACCGGCGCCGATGCGGCAATTGTGGCCCACGGTGATGTTGCCGAGAATCTTGGCGCCTCCGCCGACGACCACGTTGTCGAGAAGAGTGGGATGGCGCTTGCCACGGTCATTGCTCGTTCCGCCGAGGGTCACACCCTGGTAAATCGTGACGTCTTCGCCGACAATGGCCGTCTCGCCGATTACTACACCCATGCCATGATCGATGAAGAAACGGCGGCCGATTTGGGCTCCGGGATGGATCTCAATGCCGGTGAGCCAACGAGCTACTTGCGACAGCCAGCGCGCCTGCAGGAGGAAGTTGTGATTCCACAGCCAGTGGTTCATGCGATAGAACCACACCGCGTGCAGGCCGGCGTAGCAGAGATACACTTCGAGGCGTGATCTGGCCGCGGGATCGCGCTCGAGTACAGTGGCAACGTCTTCGCGGATTAGCGACAGCAGATGCGGCATCGATCGTTGTTCCGCCAACCTTGATAAGCCAAGGATCAGGCCGGAACTTCTGACGTGGGAATCTGCAACGCCTGGTTCCGGAGTCCTTCGAAGAGAATACTACTGAGGTAGCGTTCGCCGAACGACGGCAGAACCACGACAATCAATTTGCCGGCGTTTTCCGGACGCTTCGCGACCTGCAAAGCGGCAACCACGGCCGCTCCTGAGGAAATGCCGACGAGCAAGCCTTCTTCGAGCGGAAGGCGCCGCGCCATGTTGATGGAATCTTCGTTGCTGACGGTAATCACTTCGTCGACCAGATCGCGGCGCAGAATGCTGGGAACAAAACCGGCGCCGATTCCCTGAATCTTGTGTGGGGCGGGCTTGCCGCCGGAGAGAACTGGGCTGTCAGTCGGTTCGACGGCTATGGCCTTGAATGAGGGCTTCTTCGGCTTGATGTATTCGGCGACGCCGGTGATGGTTCCTCCGGTGCCAACACCGGAGACTAGAAAATCGACGCGGCCATCGGTGTCTTGCCAAATCTCAGGGCCGGTGGTTTCGAAGTGAATCTTTGGATTTGCCGGGTTGTCGAACTGCTGGAGCATGTATGAGTTTGGAGTCGAGGCAAGCAATTCCTCGGCTTTCAGAATTGCACCTTTCATGCCGCGCGGGCCGGGAGTAAGAACGATTTCCGCGCCGAGCGCGAGCAGGAGCACGCGCCGCTCGAGGCTCATGGTTTCGGGCATGGTAAGAATGAGTTTGTAGCCTTTCACGGCGGCTACGAAGGCGAGAGCGATTCCGGTATTGCCGCTCGTGGGTTCGATCAGAACGGTTTTGCCGGGCTGGATGCGGCCGGCCTGCTCGGCATCCGAGATCATGCTCACGCCGATGCGATCTTTTACGCTGGCCAGCGGATTCTGGCTTTCAAGTTTTGCGACGACGTCGGCGACTGCGCCCTGGGTAACGCGATTCAGGCGGACGAGCGGTGTGTGGCCGATGAGTTCGGTTACATCCTTTGCGATTTTCATAGACTTTCGATTCGCGCAATTTGCTGATGGATTCAGAGTATCAGTTCAGCGCCGCGGTTTTCGCCGTCCGATTCGTGCGAGAATACGCCGCACTTTTTTCGGTGAAATCGAGAGGCGGGCCGCGACGCGCGATACTTTGCGGCCTTCGCGTTCCCAGACGCGGGCGATTACTATTTCTGCAAATTCATCGCTGATTTGGCGGAAGGTCTTATCGCCGACTGCGCCTTGCGACCATGCCTTCAGCGCCGGGTGCACGCTCCCTTTGCGAAGAATTTTCGCGCCCAGAGTCTGCATATCCTGCCACATGTTGTTGTCGGGCTGATTCGCGCCGCACGACGACCGCGCCAGATCGTACGATGCGCGCGCCGCCTCCGGATTATCGAAAAATGAATTGCACTGCGTCAATCCCTGCCACAGGTGGGCATTCGCCAGCAGTAGATGATGCTGGGTATGTTTCGCCAGATCGATTGCCTCCTGGCTGAACTCGAAGGCGCGGCGGGCATGGCTGCCGGGATCGGCGCCTCCGCCAATCTCCTCTTCTACCTTCGCGTTTTCGATCATGCACTGGAGGATGCGCGCGCGGCCCATCAGGATGTAGTCCTGCTTCTCATCGGCTACGTCGTGGGCGGAACTCGCGTCGTCTTCCGCGCGCTGAAAGTCGCCGCTATCGAGGTGGAGGTAGGCGGCATTGAGGTAGACGGTGCCGACTCCGTGATGATTGGGACGCTGCTGGTAGATGGCGCGCGCCGCATCAAGGTGTTCGAGGGCTTCGCGCCGAAGTTGCGTTAAGCGGCTACGATAGTCTTTTTTGCGCGAATCAGTTGCGAAACTTTCGGGATTGCGGGAGTCGGATTTTCGAAATCCGTGTTCTCGAAGTTCGTGCGCTACGCCAGACTTTGCATGGGTTGTCGACGTTTTCCGCCGCAACTGGGCGTCGCGATCGATTCTTTTCTGCAACTGAAGAGCGATGCCGCGCTTGGCGAGCGCCATGTTGGCCAACGATCGCGCGAGATTCGGATGCTTGGGATCGCGCTTACCATAATGACAAATAGCGCTCTCGAAAAATTCAATAGCTTTATCGAAGCGGCCTTCGCGGCGCGCCATGCGTCCGTAGAAAGATTGAATGTTACCGAGCGTCACGTAATCATCGGTCTCGCCGAGAACGCTTTCGGCCGCCTGCGAGATTCGGACAGCCTCTTTCCATTTGCCCTGTTGAAATAACAGCCAGCTCTCGAGCACTTGCATCACGGCCGCCATGCGCGGATAGCCCAACCCCAGCGCCAGGTCTTTTCCCTTGCCGGTGTAGATGAGGGCTTCGTCGTACTCACCCCTTCGCCGCAGGCAGCGGCCCTTCCAGAAGTAAACGATGGCCAGCAAAAAGCGGTCATCGAGTTCGTCGCCCAGGCTCAGGACGAAATCAAAATGCGCGATCGCCGGTTCCATCGTCTCTTCCGCCATGGCAGCCATGCCCTCGGCCGAACGCAGGCATATGTAATCGGCGATGGAGAGATCGGAGCGGGATTCTGGTTTAAAGCGATTGAGAATTTCGCGCAGCGGCGGCCCGGCGAAGCCGATGTCCGTCCAGATGGCAAGCTGCGCCGCGAGACGAGCTGCATTTTGCTGGGACGGATCGAGCCGGGAGATCAGATCGTGGTGTGCTCGCAGACTTGTAATCCCGCGCTCGATCTCGCGAGCGGCCACGTGTTCGCGCAACTCCGAGAGAAAGGCAGGGCCAACCGCAGCAGCGCCAGCTGGCAGGTTCGCGGGAATACCTCTGCGTGCCCCCTTTACCATTCATTGACGTTCTAGTCCAATAAATCGTAACTGGCAAGCGTTAGAAACTCGGCGAAGTGCGGGCTCGTCGTCAAGTCTTCGAGGAGTTTGGCAGCCTGGCGCAGCTTTTCGTCGTTCTTGCTGCCCAGTTCTGCGGCGCGATGATGGATGATCTCTTTCACCATGGCGGCCGTCACCGGCTTGCCGTCACTCAGCTGTGCTTTGTACTTCACCCACTGCCATACCTGGGCGCGAGAAATTTCCGCGGTCGCCGCGTCTTCCATCAGGTTGTAAATCGGAACGCAACCTAGTCCTCCGAGCCACGAATGCAGATACTGCATGCCCACATCGATATTCCAGCGCAAACCTTTTTCGGTGATCTCGCCTTTGGGGACGGCGAGCAGATCTTGTGCCGTGACCGCTCGCGTCGACTTCTTGTGCGAAGAAATCTGATTTGGCTCAGGCATGTATTTATCGAAAATTTCTTTGGCCACGGGGACGAGCCCAGGATGCGCGACCCACGTGCCATCATGGCCGGCGTGCACTTCGCGAAGTTTGTCGCGCCTAACTTTGTCGAGCGCCTGTTCGTTGGCCGCTGCGTCATTGCGAATGGGAATCTGCGCCGCCATTCCGCCCATGGCGTGGATGCCGCGCCGGTGGCAGATTTGAATCAGCAATTCCACGTAGGAGCTGAGGAAATGCGTCTCCATAGTGACCTCGGAGCGGTCAGGCAGAACGAACTGAGGATGCGCTTGAAATTTCTTGATGTAGCTGAAAATGTAATCCCAGCGGCCGCAATTCAAGCCGGCGGAATGGTCGCGCAGTTCGTAGAGGATCTCATCCATTTCGAAGGCGGCGAGAATGGTCTCGATCAGCACGGTGACGCGAATCGATCCGCGTGGAATTTTCAGTTCGTCCTGGGCGAAATTGAAAACATCATTCCAGAGGCGTGCTTCCAGGTGATTCTCCAGCTTCGGCAAATAAAAATATGGGCCGGTGCCCTTGCTCAGTAACGTCGCGACATTGTGAAAGAAGAACAAGCCAAAATCGAAGAGCGCGCCTGATATCGGCTTCCCTTCCACTAAGAAATGTTTTTCGTCGAGATGCCATCCGCGCGGGCGCACCATGAGCGTCGCAAGCTTAGAGCCAAGCTGATATTTTTTCCCCTCAGGACTTTCGTAGCGGATCGTTCCCTGAATGGCGTCTCGCAGATTGTGCTGGCCTTCGATGTTGTTGCTCCAGGTCGGCGTGTTCGAGTCTTCGAAGTCGGCCATGTAAACGCTGGCGCCCGAATTCAGCGCGTTGATGATCATCTTGCGATCGACGGGGCCGGTGATCTCTACGCGGCGGTCTAGCAGGTCTTTGGGTATGGGCGCGACCTTCCACTCTTTCTCGCGAATGCCGGCTGTTTCTTGCAGGAAATCTGGGAACTTGCCCTTGTCGATTTCCTGCTGCACGGCGTGGCGGCGCGCCAGCAACTCCTGACGGCGCGGTTCAAAGCGGGACGCCAGTTTTAGCAAGAAGGCGCGGGCATCGGGAGTGAGAATGCCGGATTCGATCTCCGACAGGACCTTGCTTTCGGTGGGGTGATTCGCAACAGACGTCGGGTTCATGAGGAATATCATAGTCCGTTCGGCGGCGTGTTTCGAGACGCAATATCTCGCACTGGGTCATTTTGACCTAGTGGGTCGGGGCGGACAGCGGGGTTTGTCAGCAAGGAGCAACACGGGGTCTACTTCCTCTGGACGCAATACTTTTTGGAGCGTGGCAAATATGACGAAGTCGAATGGCAACGGCAACGGCAACGACTGGAAAACTAACCCTCGGTGGCGCGGCATCACGCGTCCATACACGCAGCAGGATGTCAACCGCCTTCGGGGCTCGTTCCAGATCGAGCACAGTCTGGCGCGCCATGGCGCGGAGCGTCTCTGGAGTCTGCTGCATGATCAAGCCGAGCCGTTCACGGCGGCGCTCGGAGCGGCGACTGGCAACCAGGCAGTTCAGCAGGTGAAGGCTGGATTGAAAGCAATTTATATCAGCGGCTGGCAAGTCGCGGCTGATGCCAACAATGCCGGGCAGATGTATCCCGACCAGAGCTTATATCCTGCGGACAGCGTGCCCAACCTGGTGCGCCGTGTCAATCAGGCGCTGATGCGGGCTGACCAGATTCATCACGCTGAAGGGAAAAATGGAATCACGTGGTTTGCGCCTCTGGTCGCCGATGCCGAAGCCGGATTTGGCGGGAACCTTAATGCTTTCGAACTGATGAAGGCGATGATTGAGGCGGGCGCGGCTTGCGTTCATTTTGAAGACCAGCTCTCCTCCGCCAAAAAGTGCGGCCACCTCGGCGGCAAAGTGCTGGTGCCGACGACCGAAGCGATCCAGAAGTTGGTGGCGGCGCGGCTCGCGGCCGATGTGATGGGTGTTCCGACGCTGATCATGGCGCGCACGGATGCCGACAGCGCCACGTTGTTGACCAGTGATATTGATCCGCGCGACCGCGAGTTCGTCACCAAGCAGCGTACGGTTGAAGGCTTCTACCACATCAGGAGCGGTCTGAAATCTGCGATTGCTCGCGGGCTGGCTTATGCGCCCTACGCGGATATTCTGTGGTGCGAAACTTCGAAGCCCGATCTCGAGGAGGCGCGGCAATTCGCCGAAGCGATCCACAAAGAATTCCCCGGCAAGCTCCTGGCCTATAACTGCTCGCCTTCTTTCAACTGGAAGAAGAATCTGGATGACGCAACCATCGCCAGTTTTCAACATGAGCTGGGCAGGATGGGATACAAGTTCCAGTTCATCACGCTGGCGGGGTTCCACGCGATCAACCTGGCGATGTTCGAACTTGCGCGCGGCTACAAGCAGTCAGGGATGACCGCTTATTCGCGACTGCAGGAGAAAGAATTTCTCCGCGAACAGCAAGTCGGTTATGAAGCGGCAAAGCACCAGCGTTTCGTCGGCACCGGATATTTCGACTCCGTGCAGCAGGTCATCACCAGCGGCAGCACATCGACGGCGGCACTTCATGGTTCGACCGAAGAGGCGCAGTTTACCGATGTGGTCGATGCGCTCAGCATGGCATCGGGCATGGCGAGCCCTGAGAATATTAGCAACGCAGGTCTGCCGGATGCGTCGATGATGGCGAATAGCTGGGAAGAGTCTGACGAGTTGATGCCATCGGGAGACTAAAAGGCAGGAAAAACAAAAGGCAGGAAAAACAGGAAAGGCGTTAGGGCGGGACGCCCTGCCCCGCTAGACCCTTTGGGTCACTAGGCAGCATCTAGGCTTGTTGCGCTTTTGACCGTTCGCGCTTGCCTTCTCGCAATTGCGCGGCGGTAAACGCGGAGCCGCAGGTACCGCACCTCCAGCTTGTCGATGCTGTGGTCATAAAGCTTGGCCCATCGCTTTTCGCCGGTGGCTGATTTCCCCGCATTGCCAGAACCAACTCACCGCCGCATGCCGAACATTCGCGTTTTTGCATAACTCCCGTTTAAGACTCGTTCGAAGGATAGGCCGCCCGGCACTGCTGCGTCCCAATCTGATCCACTCTCTTTATGGTGCATCTCTACTATGTCACAGATATCGGGAAACAAACGATCAATATTGACCGGTGGTAATGCCTGCTGGAAGCGGCAAGCAGCGATTTTTAAATGCGCATGTGAGCTATCTTGCTCAGACGCGAGAGATCGCAATGCCTCATTGTTAGTTCTGCGGCGAACCCGAATCAACCCTGAAATTCTCACCGTTAGCGCACGATCTCAGCGCGAATAAAGGGGATTAGTCCGCTCAACTTAGTCCGCTCAACAAGGAAGGTCAAGATTATGCCTTTAATTCAACTTCTCGAAGTTCTGATCGTGGTGGGTGTTCTTCTGTGGCTGGTGAATCGCTTCATTCCCATGCAAGGAACCATCAAGTCGATCTTCAATGGCATCGTGGTCATTGCCGTGGTTCTGTGGATTCTGAATGTCACGGGACTGTTCCATTCTCTTCCCAATATCCGCCTTGGGAAGGGATGACGACGTGGCAGGAGATCATTCAAGGAACACCAAGCCACCACATGCAAGAAATAACGTAACCCGGCAGAACGCCCGCCGAAGGAGCCCACTTTGAATAAATTCTGGTTAGCCCTCCCCATCACTCTTAGCCTGAGCGCGTTTGCGCAAAGTAATGCTCACACCAATCTGGTTGTGGAAACCACGGCTGCAGGAATTGGCGCTTCTACGCCGACGTTCCGGGTCACGGTTGTCAGCCGCAGCGTGCAAGCGGTCAACTACGAGCACCGCAGCGGAGCTTCCCGAGTGGACTTTTCGGGCACAGACTTGATGCCCTCGGCGAACGGTGAGGCTAAGGTAGCCAGCAAGCGCGGATCGATTGAGGTCGACGCGGAGTTCGGAAGCCTGCAGGCGCCGACGGTTTTCGGTAATGAATATCTCACTTACGTTTTATGGGCGATTTCTCCTGAAGGCCGGGCAGTTAACCTGGGCGAAGTGTTAGTCGGCGACAACCATCGCAGTAAACTTCGCGTCACCACCGACCTTCAGGCTTTCGCTTTGATTGTCACCGCCGAACCTTATTATGCCGTGCGCCAGCCGAGCAACGTAGTTGTGCTTGAGAACGTGGTGCGCGACACCACCAAGGGGACCACCGAAGCGGTCAATGCCAAGTACGAACTGATGGAGCGCGGTGGCTACATTCCCACCGGCTACAAATTTGATCCCGTCGTACTGAATGCCAGATTGCCACTGGAATTCTTCGAGGCGCGGAATGCCTTGCGCATCGCGCAATCCGAGGGAGCCGAGCAATATGCCAGCGACAGCTATCAACATGCTGTCCAGTTAATGAATAATGCGGATGAATACGCAGTCAGCAAACACATCGACGTTAAACCTTTGGTCGCAGTCTCACGCGAGGCAGTGCAGACCTCCGAAGATGCCCGAGAAATCGCAGTCAAGAAGCTGGATGAAATAAGACTGGCAAACGAACGCCAGAATTCTGCTGATTCGCTGGCCCTATCGCAGGGGCAGGCGAACAGCGCTATGCGCCAAAAGGAGCAGGCGGAGTCGGACGCGGCGCGAGCCGTAGCCGCAAGAAATCAGGCCGAATCGGACGCGAACAACGCGCAATCCGCAAAGGCTCAGGCGGAGTGGGATGCAGCCAAAGCACGCGGCGAGGCTTCCGATGCGCAAAATGCGACCGCGCAGGCGAAAGCCGATATGGCAGCCAACGCGGCTTCGTCAGCGGATGCAGTCTCGGCGGCCCGAGCGGATGCTGATCAGTCTCGTTTAGCGGCGCAACAGGCGGAGACCGACAAAGCAGCTATGCGCACAAAGTTGTCGGAGCAGTTAAATTCCATCCTTCAGACTCGCGATAGTGCACGCGGACTGATCGTCAGCATGTCCGATGTTTTATTTGACACCGGGAAATACTCGTTGAAACCGGGCGCACGCGAAAAACTGGCCAAGGTGGCTGGGATTCTGCTCGCCTACCCCGGGCTCGATATTGCAGTCGGCGGCTACACGGATAATGTCGGCGGCGACGATATGAACCAGAAATTGTCGGAAAACCGAGCCGGTTCGGTGCGCGATTACCTGGTGCAAGAAGGGGTCGCGACCAATTCAGTTTCGTCGCAAGGCTTCGGCAACACTTTGCCGGTTGCCACCAACGATAACGCTTCCGGACGCCAGCAGAACCGGCGCGTGGAACTACTCGTGTCCGGCGAAGCCATTGGCAGCCCGGCGAACGCGACTACAGGAAGCTTGCAGTAAGCAGGCGTACGCAACGATCGGTAACACGATACAGAAACGGAGATACCACCCATGAATCTAGTAGGAATGATCAGCACAGCAGTTCTGTCTTTGACCCTCGTAGCCGCGGCTCCGGTGTTCGCACAGGAGCAGCACGATCAACAGGAAGAACAGAAAGCCAAACCGGAAGAGAAGGCACAACCTGAGAAGTCCGCAAAGCCGGCGGAAAAACCTGCGGCGCAGGACGAGAAGGGCGCTAAGCCGGAAGAAAAAAACGCCGAGCAACAGGAGACGACCAAACCGGCAGAGAAGAACGCGCAACAGGAGCGACAACCCGCCGGCAACAACGGCGGTGGCCGCATTCCGGCCGCAAAGTACCAGGCTAATTTTGGGCGCGAACATACCTTCCACGTCAGCCAAGGCGACTACAGCAATCGCCGATTCCAATACGGCGGCTATACGTTTGGATTCGCTGGCGCATGGCCCAGCAACTGGCTATACACGCAAGATGTTTATGTCATCGAAATCAACGGCGTGTACTACCTGTGCAATCCGTCGTATCCCGGCGTCAATATCGCGCTGAGTTTCACACTGTAGCCGCCCTTCCCCAAGTGCAGCATCGAGAGAGGCTGCACTTTTCATCTTTTCCTTACTAGGAGCAACACATGCTTGGAACTATATTGATCGTGATTTTGGTTTTAGCTCTCTTTGGTGCGCTGCCGCGATGGTCGCACAGCCGGCAATGGGGCTATGCCCCGATGGGCGGCCTTGGGCTGATCCTTTGCATCGTTGTCATTCTGGTGGTTCTCGGACAGATCTGATCGCAAAGAGGGGCGGCAGCGGGCTGAGAGTCGGTGTACACGCTGAGAGTCGGTGTACACTTTGATTAGATCGCAAGGCGATCGATCCAGACTGGCCGCTGGAAATTGTCTGCAATTGCCTCTTGCAAGGTTCGCATAGCTCGATGCTAAGCATTCGTTGGACTAACCCCAGGAACACATCGCCAGAGTTCGGCAGCGGCATGGGCTGGCGCGCTCTCTCCACGCGCGTTGTTGCCCTTTTGTTGGTCGTCATTTTGTGCCACGGACCTTCATTCGCCTATTCTGTTTTAACTCATGAAGAGATCATCGATCTGCTTTGGGCGGACGAAATCCGCCCGCTACTGCTCAAGAAGTACCCGGGGTTGACTGACGATCAAATCAAGCAGGCGCATGCCTATGCTTACGGGGGCGCCGTCATCCAAGACCTGGGCTATTACCCCTTCGGCAGCAAAGAGTTTAGCAACCTCGCTCACTATGTGCGCACTGGAGACTTCGTTCGCGAGCTTTTGCTGGAAGCGCAGGACGTGAACGAATACGCATTCGCCCTGGGCGCGCTGGCCCACTATTCGTCGGATATCACAGGCCACCCGACCGTGAACGCTTCGGTTGCCATTGAGTATCCGAAGCTGCGCGAAAAATATGGAAAGTCAGTGACCTACGCCGAGAACCATACCGCGCACATCAAAATCGAGTTTGGTTTCGACATGGTGCAGGTAGCGAAGAACCGCTATGCATCGCAGCAGTATCACGATTTCATCGGATTTCAGGTATCCAAGCCGCTACTGGAGCGAGTTTTCCCCGTCGTATACGGAGTGCAATTAAAGGACGTTATTCCGCATGAGGACCTGGCGATCGGGTCTTATCGGTTCGCGGTCAGCAGGCTGATTCCGGAGATGACCCAGGTGGCGCTCAAGAGCCGGAAAACGGAAATAATGAAGGAGCAGCCCGACTTCGCGAAGAAGAAATTCCTGTATCGCCTGTCGCGCACCGCTTATGAAAAGGAATGGGGAAAAGACTACACGAAGCCCGGTTTTGGCGCGCGCATCCTCGCGCTACTTTTCCGCTTCATGCCGAAGATCGGACCATTCAAGGGGCTGGGCTTTAAGAATCCGACTCCGCACACGGAAGATCTGTATTTCAAGAGCGTCAATGCCACGGTCGATCAGTATCGAACTTTCCTGCACGAGGTTGGCGCGGATTCTCTGCGGCTCACGAATTGCGATCTTGACGACGGAAAAGTCACAGTGCCCGGCGAATACTCTCTCGCCGACGATACTTACGCGAAATTGCTCGAGCGGTTAACCGACCAGAAGTTTGAAGGCATAACGCCGCAGCTGCGGGCAAATATCGTCTCGTTCTATTCCGAACCCTCTACTGGAATCGACACGAAAAAGAGCGAGGCTGAGCGGAAAAAATTGGAAGCGGATGTGGATCAGCTGAAGTCGCTGTCTTTGACGCCAGCAGCGGGGGCCAGCCAGCAAGGTGATCCAAACCCGCCCGCGAATGGCCCAGCTCTGTGCAGCGTCGGCCAATAGGAATCGGCCGCGAAGCCGCGCTATCTTGGGCGACACGAGCGCTCAAATCCGCAGAAATGGCCCAGATCGACGGTACCAGAGCGTCCTGCGGCAGCTGTGGTGCGAACCCGCCACAGCATTAAAGAATAGGGTTTAGAAAATGTCAGGCACTGACGCGTACGGACACAAGTTCCGGATTGCAGTGTGAGTTTTGCATAGATTTGACCGCGTCTTCCGCGGTAAATCTTCCCATCACGAGGGCGAGCTTACGGTCGGTTGTGGTCTGAATGGGGAGTCGATCAACGCGCAGCACATACTGCGGGGCGTGGGCGCCGCCGCGGTTGACCTTCACGACAAACTTGATGTTTTTCATGATTCCTTTCAGGTTCTTCGATCTGTCTTATCGTATTAACGATCACTGACCAGCTTGGCTTGACATCGAAAAGATTCCCAGCCATTCAGCAGCGCTGTGATCCACCCCTCCTAGAGCTCGAAGAGGAGACACTTTTTCAAATATGTAAGTTAGAGGACCTGAAAGAGTAAGTAACTAACTACTCAACACCGATGGTAAGCCTATATATCGAGGATGTCAAGTTTTTACGCGCCGAAGGCGCTCAATGGGAGCCGCATTCAGCACAATTTGTGCTGAAGTCTGCGCCGATCAATGGCGCAGCATCGTCCGCGCTCACAATCGATTTAGAAGCAAAGCAGCATTGACATACAGGTCAGCATCCAAAGGACTGCACGGGTAAACCGCATGGCCAAAAGGATCTCCATATTCGATGAGCAATACAGAGTGGTTGCCGTCGAGGGTGACCGCTTGCTGATTAAGGGAGTAGTCAGTGGGACTGTGCTCGTGATCGTCAACCCGCAGCCGGACAATCCCCTTTCAGCGGATGATTATCCACTGGGAAAACTGATTGCGCTAAGCGATCCGTCCGCGGCACCTTTGAATTAAGCAGGAAAATCGGGAAAGGCAGGAAATAGGAAAAACAGAGGCGGGAAAGAATGAAAACTAAGGAGGAAGATCAAGATTTTCCTGCCGTTCTGCTTTTCCTGACGTCGCCGCTTTTCCCGGATCCTGCTTTGTGGCAGCCCGGCAGGGATTCGAACCCCGATACGCAGCTCCAGAGGCTGCAGTCCTACCGTTGAACGACCGGGCTGTGCCAGAATTCTAAATCATTTTGCGGGGACTGCAAAACCGCACATCCTCACTGCCCGGGAGAGAAACCGATCGAAAGCAATAACCATCACGCCAGACGGAGTTAGAATCTTTGGCAGAGGATCAAGTCTTCCAGAACGACAAGGAGTCGCCATGCCTACTGCCGAAGTATTCCCTGCCGGTGTCATTCCCTCCGAGAGCGATTACGCCGAGATGGCGCGCCGTCCGATCGAGGCTGAGCAATGCGCTCTGATTGTCGTGGATATGCAGGAGAAGTTGCTGCCGCCGATTTGGGAAAAAGAGCGGCTGGTGCGCAATGTGCAGCTACTGATTCGGTTGGCTGGAATTCTCAAGATTCCGGCGATGGTGACGACGCAATACGCAAAGGGATTGGGCAGCACGGTGCCCGACATCGCGAGCCTGTTGCCGGATACGCCTTCGATCGACAAGCTGATGTTCTCCTGCTTTGGTAGCGACGTGTTTTGCTCATTGCTGAAGCGGTTGCAGGGCCAGCGGACGACCGTTTTGCTGTGCGGGATGGAGACTCATATCTGCGTGATGCAGACGGCGCTGGGGGCGTTGCGCGATGGCTACCTCGTGCACGTGGCGTCTGATGCCGTCAGTTCGCGCACCGAATTGAATTGGCGCATCGGCCTCGATCGCATGCGCGCTGCGGGCGCGATTCTGTCGTCGGCTGAGATGATGATCTACGAATTGCTGCGCTCGTCGGGCGCGCCTGCGTTTCGAGAGCTGCTGCCGTATTTGAAGGGATAAAGGTCGGCGGTCGTTCGTCGCTAGTCGTTCGCGGGTTTTCCAACCACTAATCTATTCCGCCGCTGCTTCCTTCTGTTTAACTCGCACGACCGTAATTTTTGAAAACCCTTCGTCAAAGGTTGGCGGCTTCAACTTCCCTGCCATCTTGCGCATCACGTCTTCGGGCACGACGCGGCCTCGGCGCTGGTGGCGCTCCAGGCACACTTCCAGCGGGACATCGAAGAACACGCCCTGCACATCGTAGCCGTAATCCTTGGCCAGTTTGATCCAGCTATGGCGGTCGTGCGGAGTGAGGTTGGTCGCGTCTACATAATTCATCGGACGCCGCGCAATGAGCCTCGCCTTGAGCATCGAGCGCAGATTGGAAAAGACGAGGTCCTGAAAGCGCTGTTCCTGCGCGTCATCGAAGAGAAGTTCGCGCAGCAAGTCGCTCGAAAGCGGATGAATGTTGTGGCGTTTGAACCATGAACTCTTGCCCGATCCGGGCAGGCCAATCGCGAGCACGACTGTTCCCTTGCTGGGGCGGGCAGGAGGCGCCGCCAACTGAGCAGGCGTCGTTTGAGTCGGCGAAGTTTGCGCCGCCGAATCATCGGTCGGCATCGTCGCGACCGCAGGTTCCTCGGCGGATGGTTCCGTGGCGGACGGTTCGGTTGCAGATAGCTTTGCGGCGACCGCTGGAGCGGGCGGCGAACCTGCTGTTCGCGCGCGAGATCGACCGCGACCTCCACGGCTGCGGCGGCGGCGAGAGACTCGCGCAGTTGAAGCCGGTTCTACTGCGGCGGATTTTTCAGCAACAGTCGAAACGGGCTGAGGCTCAGGCGGCGCGGGCTCAGGCGCGGCTTTCGCGCGGCGCGATTCGGCTATGGGAGCCTCGATCGCCTCATGCTGCGGCGCGGCCGGCTCATCGTCATAAAATCTGGGCTGCAACGGCTCGGGAGCCTTGGCCGCTTCCTTGGCATCTGCCGGCTTCTTGCGGCGCTTTAAGCGCTCGCTCATCCATTTACGCATATAGCTTGCTTGTAGCACACCGGCGCACAACGGAGCAATCTGCGCCCCGTATCGGGAGGGATACCTGTAGGACATGCATCGGGTGATCGGGTCATCGGCTCATCGGGCGATCGAACGATCTTCCATCAACTGCTCATACCCTGGCTTTGACTTTCGATGGCCCGATCACCCGATCACCCAATCACCCGATACAATAGCCCCATGAATCCGACGCATCCTGCAACCGTGCCGATTGCCGCTGAACAACTCCCGGCTGTGCCGCTTACGCTCGAAGGCTATGCCACGCTTCACCAGATGATGCGTTTTCGCTGGACCGCTTGGCGCGCGCTGGCCGAGGATGTACGCCGCGAGATTGCCGACGAAGCCGCCGCGCTGCTAGCCGAGATGGAGGCAACCGCTAACGGCCAGTCCGCGCTCTTTTCATTGCTGGGGCATAAAGGCGATCTGATGCTGGTGCATTTTCGCGAAAGCTTCGATCAGCTTAATCAGGTCGAGCTAAAACTGGCGCGGCTGCGGTTGCAGGATTTTCTCGAACCGACTACGTCGTATTTGTCGGTAATTGAGCTGGGGCTGTATGAATCGTCGATGAAGACTTATAAGGCGCTTGCCGAGCGCGGCGTGGAACCGCATTCCGAGGAATGGAAAAAAGCGATTGCAGAAACGATCGCCCGCCAGAAAGAGGCGATGAAGCCGCGGCTGTTTCCGCCGATGCCGCCGAATCGATACATTTGTTTTTATCCTATGGATCGCCGGCGTGGCGAGGACAAAAACTGGTATACCCTGCCGATGGAAGAGCGCCAGCGGCAGATGAATGAACACGGCCTCGTCGGGCGGCGCTATGCGGGAGAAGTGAAGCAGATCATCACCGGCTCGATTGGATTTGACGACTGGGAGTGGGGCGTCGATCTCTTTGCTGACGATCCGCTGGTTTTCAAGAAGCTGATTTACGAAATGCGCTTCGACCACGTCAGCGCCGTTTATGCGCTGTTTGGAAGTTTTTATATTGGGCTGCGCTGCCCGGCGAACCGGCTGCACGAGTTGTTGGAAGGAAATTTGCCGCAGTATAGCAGTACCCAGTAACCAGTACTCAGTACCCAGTTGCAATCGTTCCGCACTCAGGGCCTGGCTTTGCGTTTACTGGATACTGGGTACCGAGTACTGGGTACTTTTTTCGTGAATTGAAACTCGTGCTGCTTCATATCCACGCGGGCGCCGCGAAAGGTCACTCCTTCCATGCGCAGGCGGAATCTTTGCTCAGCGGCGTGCTCGCCGCTTAACTTGATGGCTCCGCCGGAGCCAAGGACGCGGTGCCAGGGCAATCCCGGAACCTGCTGCAGGATGCGCACCACTTGCCTAGCAGCGCCGGGCCAGCCGGCGGCGCGTGCGATCGCTCCGTAGCTCGAGACTTTGCCCGGCGGCAAGTCGCGAATGCAGCGCACGACGCGGGCGCGTTTTTGCTCGACGGTGACAGTGCGTTTCATAGATTGAAGGCCGAATTGAAGTCCGGATTGACGACCGGCAAATGGCTGTCGCTCTGACGCCGTTTTCCGCCAGTCATGCTAGATTAGACTCACCGAAAAAGAAATTTTACACATGCCAATCAAACCCGGCCTTACCATGTTTTTGTCCGCCGTCAAAACCGCCTTTGTGGAGAACGCCATGTTCCGCTTATTAAAACCCCTGCCGCTCACCCTGGCGATTGCCGCCCTCAGCATAATTACCACCGGCTGTGCCACCAATTCGGCGAAGGGTCGTTTCCTCAACGCGCTTCAGAACACCAACGCCTACGGGAATGATCCGATCGATGTCTACATCAATCAAACCAAGATATTCAGCAGCCTTGGATTCGCGACTCCTTCGTCCACCTACACGAACATCGCCACGGGTAATGACACCTTCGAAGGATTTGAGAGCCCGGCGGACACAAGTCTGGTGTTCAACAACCTTACCGCCAACTTGACGGGTGGAGATCAATACACGCTCATTGTGGCTGGACTCGCCGGAGGAAGCGGCACCCTGGCTCCGACGCTCATCTATCAACATGACGAGAACGTGGTGCCACCGGCGAACAAGTTGGAATTTCGTGTGATCAATGCGTCGCCTGACTCGCCGACCAGTGTGGATGTTTGGATCATTCCGGAACCCACCACTGGCCCCGAGGGCACCTGTGCATCGCACGCGCAAGACAACTGTCCTATTTCTGGGCTTACGTACACAAGCCCCACAAATATCAGTCAGTACTTAACGTTCACCGCTGTTCAAGGTGGCAATTTTGGGCTGTTCGTAACTTTTCATAACAGCACGAGCCTCATCGCCGAAACTACGCTCCCAGGATCAGCCGGATCGATCACGACAATCGTGCTTGTGGATAAAGCGAACGGCAGTTTCATGAGCCCGACGCCGGTGATCTTAGAAGACCTGCAGTAATTGCAAGCGAATGCAGTTTGAGAAGAGAGCCGGGTCTCAACCCCGGGCTCTGGCCTTCACTAACAAGCTGCTAAAATTCTTGCTTGCTCAGCGCTCAATGGCCGTTTGGAGAATTAAGGATGCCTCGCTGGTTGCAGGCCCTGTCCCTCGGCTTGGCCCTCGCGGCCTTAAGCCTGCTGATGGCCTGTTCCTCTAGTGGACAGGCGAAGGTGCGTTTTATACACGGCATCCAGGACGCGGGCGCTCTGGACATCGACGTCTATGGCACCAACGATTCCGCTGGCACGGTGGAATTTAGCGACATATCTTTTCTCGGCGTTCAGCCGACGCAGCCCGGCTATATCACGCTGGATTCAGGCAGTGATGCGATCGAAGGTTTTTTGACGGGCACGACTACCGTCGGCTTTATCAGGACCAACGTCAACTGGAGCGGCGGAATCGAATACACCGCCGTGGCCACGGGATTTTCGAAAACCGGCACACCTCTAGGCAGCAACGTTCTCATCGTATCTGTTCCTGACAACAACACGCCGCCAGCTTCGGGCGATGTCGAATTCCGCATCATCCACGCATCGCCCAGCGAACCGAGCGGGGTGAACGTGTATATCGAATCGAATCCGTCGACTGGCCCTACGGGGACTCCTGCTATCTCTAACCTGATTTATACGCAGGCGAGTGCCTATATATCGGTCGCCTACAATCCGAATAATGTGACGCCGGCACCGGGATTTACTTTGTACGTCACGACGACGGCGGGCGCGGTCATTTTTAGCGAGACGATCAATCCTGCGGAGGGGGCGATTCGCACGCTGTTGCTTACCGACATTCAGAATACGAAGCTTCAGGGAGTGAGCGCGATGCAGCCGTCATTTTTGGTAGTGGACGATCTCAATTGATTGCGGCTACGCGGCATCTCTCTTGAAAGAGCGCGCGGCCGATTCCGCATCGTTGAATACTTCGAAAATTGTAAGCAGTTTGGTGATCTGGAGCAGGTCGCCGACACGCTGGCTCAGACTGGCGAGTTTCACCGAGCCTCCGGCGTTGCGGGCAGTGGTGTAGAGCGAGACTAGGGTCCCGAGGCCGCCGCTATCGATATGGGTCACTTCCCGGAGATTCAAAACGACCTTGGGACTTTCGGCCAGCATTTTCTTGACTGAGTCGCGCAGGCTGGCCGACTCTTCGCCGAAGACGAGCCTTCCGCTGCAATCGACCACCATTACCCCTTCCAAGGCTCGCGTGCTCATGCTCAGTTGCATAGACGGCATCTCCAATTCGTACGTTAATCGCAATTCAAGAGCCTACCCCCGCAGACTCGGCCGCGCAAGCGGAAGGCCGGCAAGCAACTCGACTCTCGCGAGATTGTGTAAGCGAGATTGTATAATCGGGATTCCGATGAGCTATCAGGTCCTGGCCCGTAAATATCGTCCCCAAAAATTCTCCGAAGTCATCGGCCAGGAGCATGTCACCCGCACGCTGCAGAATGCGATTGCGCAGGAGCGCATCGCCCACGGCTACATTTTCAGCGGCCATCGCGGCATCGGCAAGACGACCGTCGCCCGCATCCTCGCGATGGCGCTGAACTGCCGGTCGACCAATGAAACGACGGGAAAGCCGCCGATCGAACCTTGCGGCGTTTGCGATTCCTGCACAGAGATTCGCGCCGGCAATTCGGTCGACGTAATCGAAATCGACGCGGCCACCAATCGCGGCATCGACGAGATACGCGAATTGCGCGAGGCAGCTCGCTATCGTCCGGCTCGCGATCGCTTCAAAATTTATATTCTCGACGAAGCTCATCAGATCACCGACGCCGCTTTTAATGCGCTGCTTAAAACGCTGGAGGAGCCGCCCAGCCATGTCATCTTCATGATGGCGACGACGCAGCCCGAAGATATTCCGCAGACCATTCGCTCGCGCTGCCAGCACTTCAGTTATCGCGCGATGAAGTTCGACGATATTGTCGGCCAGCTACGCGACATTGTCACAAAAGAGAATATTCCCGCGGATGAGAATGCCCTAGCGCTGCTGGCCGAGGCGGGCGACGGATCGATGCGCGATGCGCTGTCGATTCTCGACCAGGCGATCGCTTCTACCTCCGAGCATCTGACCGCTGATTCGGTGCGAAGCCTGATCGGGTCGGCTCCGGCGGCGGCGCTCGAAACGGTGATGCAGGCCGTTGCGGAAAGCTCAAGCGAGAAGATTCTCGTGCTGGTCGACGAACTGATCGGCGAAGGCCACAGCCCGACGCATTTCGCGCGCCAGTTGGTGCGCTTCCTGCGAAACGTGACGGTTGCGAAGATCGCCGGGAAAGATTCGGCGCTGCTGCAGATCTCTTCCGACGAGCGCGCTCGCGTGGCGCGCATTGCCGATCTTTTCAGCGAAGAAGATTTGACGCGTCATTTGCAGATTATGCTGCGCACCCACGGCGAACTCGGCTATCGCCACGAGCAGCGCTTTCATCTCGAGTTGGGACTGCTGAAAATGGCGCACGCGCAGCGGCTGTTGCCGATCGAGCAGTTGCTTAGCGATGCGGCAGCGGTTATGCCCGCTCCTCGGCCCGGGATCGTCAAAAATATTTCGGCACAGGCGGATATTCGTCGGCCTGACGCTTCAGTGTCGGCACGATCAAACTCAGTGTCGCCGTTCGCGGCTGACTCGGCGCGTAAGGGAAACCCTAAGGCAGAGGCGTCCGGTGATCTCGCGGGGTTCGCGGACAGGAGTGTCCGCGCCACACAACCAAACACCAATGTCGTCATTATGGGATCGACTGCGCCGGCAGTTGTAGAGTTATCGCCGGAACCAGAGACGCAGTCAGCCGCGTCTATCGACGCGCCTATCGAAACCAAGGCTGAGGTGAATGCCGAAGCGCTGCGCGACGCGGTTCTCGGCGCGCTGGCCAATCAGCAAATGCTGGTTTCGATTTTAGGGAGCGCGGAATGGACGCTGAACGGAAGTTCTCTGACTGCGAAAGTAGCGGCTTCAGGAACGATGATCGAGATGTCGTATACGGCTGATGCCCGACGGCGGGCGGGCTCGGCCGCCAGTGCTCGTGCAGGACGATCGGTCAGGGTGCTAGTGGAGCATGGCGGCACACAGCAGCAAGTGTCCGCGCCACGTCGCGCCGCCAATGGAAGCGCGCGCAGCCGCGCCGAGCAGGATCCCATCGTGCAAAGAATGCAGGAAAAATTCGGAGCGGAAATCCGCACGGTGATCGACTATCGAGAGAAAGGGTGAGGCATCGGGTGATCGGGTCATCGGATGATCGAACTTCGAAGGCACATGCATTTGCCTTTCAGATCGCTCGATGACCCGATCATCCGATGACCCGATTGGTTCTCTTATGTCTGGATTTAATTTGCAGGAACTGATGGCGCAAGCCAAGCAGCAGTACGAGACGCTGCAGAAGAAGATGGAGCAGACGGTGGTTGAGGCTTCGTCGGGCGGCGGTTCGGTCACTGTGAAAATGGATGGGCGCAAGCAGGTGCTGGCTATCAAGATCGATCCCGAGGCAGTGAAGGCGGACGATGTAGAAATGCTTCAGGATCTGGTAATGGCCGCGCTGAATGAAGCCAGCCGCAAGGTCGATCAGGCGATGCAATCCAGCGTAGGCGGAATGCTCGGCGGACTGGGAGGGATGCTCGGGTGATCGAAAGGCAGATACATGCGTCCCTCAGACCATCCGATGGTCCGATGACCCGATTGGTTCCCCATGTCTAAATTTGCCGAGCCGATGACCCGACTGATCGACGAACTCAAGAAACTGCCGGGAATCGGCAACAAGAGCGCCCAGCGTCTCGCCTTTCATATTCTGCGCTCCAGTGCCGACGATGCCGACGCGCTCGCCTCGGCTGTCCGCGACGTTAAAGCCAACCTTCATCTGTGCTCGATCTGCAACAACATCACAGACGTCGATCCCTGCGTCTACTGCAGCAGCCCTACCCGCAATCAAAAGATTGTTTGCGTAGTCGAGGAACCGACGAACATCGCCGCAGTCGAGAAGACGCGCCACTTCAATGGCGTTTATCACGTTCTCCACGGCTCGCTTTCGCCATTGCACGGTGTGGGGCCGGAGCAGTTGCGCATCGAAAATCTAATCACCCGCGTGGGCGGCGGCGAAATCGAGGAAGTGATTCTCGCCACTAATCCCACGGTCGAGGGTGAAGCGACCGCCACCTACCTGGCCCAACAACTCAAGCGGCAGGGAGTGATGGTGACCCGCATCGCCATGGGAATTCCGGTGGGCAGCGACATCGAGTACACCGACGAAGTTACCATGCTGAAGGCCATGGAAGGGCGCCGCGAGATGTAGCGCTTGCCAGCGCGCTCCGGTCAAGACGCTTACTCCACAGTTCAACGGCCACCGGTACTGGAACGACACTGGTTCGCGGCAAACTTTCGCGAGTATAATAAGCGTACATTTTCTCCGGGAGATTGAGCAATGCGCTGTGCCTTACGCTTCCTGCAAACAGTTGGTGTCTGCGCCGCTGCCCTGTTGATGATGGCGGCCCTATGTGTGCGTAACCTGCACGCGCAAGATGCGCGTCCCATTCCCGCGCCATCCATGGCCCATCGCGGCATTCCCGAAGACTGGAGCAATCGGCACGTCGTCTACACTCGCAACGGCTCGTTTGAAGATATGGTCAAGGTGCGCGATGATCCGCGCTTTATCCATAGCGTTCGCCTGCAGAAGATGCAGGAGGGGCTTCGCCAAGCCAAACCGGCGAATAGCGTGAGCCTGAGCAAAGGCAAAAGTTCGAAGGTTGACTGGGCCTATTCTCTTGGCCACCACGCTGGCATGGCGATTGGTGAGAGTCCGGCGAAATACACTTATGACACAGGAACGGCACCACCAAGCTGCAACGACTTCGCCGTGTATACGATTGACACCACTCGCGTAGCCGCCGGGGTCCAAGGTAATCTGGTTGGGTTGACGAATCTCTACACGGGCACTACTCCGCCCGGAACCTGCGTCGGTAGCGGCCCTACAACTTTATTTTCCTATGCAATAGGAACCGGCCCTTCGCCGCTGTCGCCTGTTATCTCGCTCGATGGGACTAAGGTTGCCTGGATCGAAAACGCGACAACAAATCATGCCATGCTCCACGTGACGACGTACGTTGCAGGAGAAGGAACGAATGCAACGGTAACATCGGCCCCGATTGATAACGAGATCACCAATGGGCTCTGTGCTCCGCTTGCCGGCACATCGTGCGACGACGAAATCGACTATACCTCTCTGCTATTGCCGGGATGCGACAAGACTCCATATACGAACAACTATTCCGATCTGTACGTTGACTATCCGAGCGACACTGGCCTCATTGGCGCAGACAACGGGAATCTTTACCACATCAGCGGAATTTTCCTGGGCACGCCGACCTTCGACTTCTGCATCGGGGTAAACACAGTCCATCCCCCTGTCCCCATGAGTGGCACAGTCTATGATTCCGGAACCCAGACGGTTTTTATCTCTGACCCTCTGACGCTCTATTCGTATTCCGTGGGATCAGCGAGCGTAGGTTATACGCTCACGGCGTCATATTTGTATGGTAACGGCTTACTCACCTCGGGGCCGCTGTTGGACGCTTTCAACGGCTATGTCTACATGTTCACTGGCGACGACGTAAACAGCGATACTTCGATGACGCAGTTAAACGTCGACTTGGCTGCTGATTCCGCTGCCGTCGTTCCTCTCGGTCCAGCTACTGGCTTCTCGGACTATCCAATCCTGTTCCTTGGGACTTTCGATAACAATTACCTTACCAACGGGCCGGCCAGCGCTTCGTCCACGATCTACAGTTGCGGAACCGACCCAACAACTAACACGTGGCAGGATCTCTATGCGATAAGCTTCAACCCGAGCACCGGAGCGGCCAACCCCAGGCCCGCCATGTCGGCCAATACAAACGTGAACCCGAGCGGCGGCCAACAGGGACTGTGTTCGCCGATTGAAGAGTTCTTTGATGGAACGACGGACCGCATCTTTGTGGGCATGGGCGACCCTAACTACGCTAACGATGGGCTCGGATCCAACGTGGTCACGATGTGGGACGCTACTACGCAACTCACGAATCCCACCACGCCGGCCACGCTTACCGGCACTGGTTATCTTGGGGGTACGACTGACTTTGCCGTCGACGGCGCGAGTTCCGCGGCTCAGGCGCAGAGCATATACTTTGGAACGCTTAGCCCTGATCCCGCCACGGGCACGACCCTCTGCGGCAACAACCACTATTGCGCGGTGAAGCTGACGCAGAGCACGCTGCAATAGAAAAATTACGCCTAGGGCCGTCGCGGGCGATATTAAGGTTTGCTTGAGACGGTCGGCGCTTGATCGATCGAGAGCGACTAGGATCAATGATCGATTGCGACGAAGCTAGCTTAGGACGCCTTCTTGTTGCGATGGCACTGCGATTCACCGCCGATTTTTCCGCAACTCAGCGCCTGCGTTTCAAAAACACGCTCGTAGCGGAACGCAGGTTTCACATAGGGCTTGCGGGCTTGCGCAGGCTCAGACCGCCGTTTTTTTTCTTCAGCTCCCAGTGGATTCTTATTCGGCATTTTTAACCTTCACCTCGAAACCAAACTCTTCACCGTAGACGCAACACGCGCAACCGGATCCTGCAGAGCCAGAATTATATCTTAAGTGTGGCGTTCGCCGGAAGGCCGCGCGCTTTCGGGTGGTGGGCTGATTTCAAAGTAGCCCGCTCCCCGCTTTCGCAACCGGCTGCGGCTTTTAGGATGCCTCCGGCGAGACCTTGAACCACGAAGGGCACAAAGTATCACGAAGGCTCTTAGTCTTATGTATTTTTTTGTGTATGCTCGCGACGGTTGCGGTTAACGATTTCGCTAGATTAGGCTGGCCATTGCGAAACTGCGCGACTTTCAGTCGCCGGCGGTTCCGAGCAGAAATCCGTTGGCTTCTTCTTCCTCCGCCACCAAGCCTTCGGGCAGCGTGCCCCGGTTGTACTCCGCCATCCGGTTTTTCCATTTGAGAAAGTCGGTGATGCTCTCCGGCTCGATGCGAATTTCCACGCGCCGCAAACTCGCGAGCAGGAGATTCATCTCGTTCTGGAAACCGGCCGCGGAACGCAGGTTTTTAGCTGAGGTTTTGAGCCGCTCAATGTCGCGTCCGCTCATTTCCAGCAGACCCCAGCCCGCGGGCAGTTCCTCGATGCATATCAGGCCGCGCGGCGCCAGGTAATAGCGCTCGCAGCCGACTCCAGTCTCCGGGCTTTGCCGAAAGGGTTTGGCGCGATCGGCCAGGAAATCCGCGCGCGACACTTTGCTCTCGACCAGCACGGAGTGGCACTGGCGCTTCCACCCGATGGCATCGGGCATCTCGCCGCTGACGCAAGCCTGTTCGCTGAGCACGACGCCACAGCGATAGCGCCGCAGCCACGCAACCGCCATCGCAACCAATTTCGCGTGAGTCATGGATGCAGGATTCTTTAAGAGTTTGCAGGCCGAACATTGTTCTGAGAAGTATCAGAGAAGTTTCGCGGCAGGAAAGGCAGGGGCAACGAAGACACGTGTGACAGGTGACGGGTGGCAGGAAAAGCAAAAGCAGGTCTTGCCTTGACTTTGCCATTTTGACTTTGCTTCCCTGATTTTGCCTCTCCTTCTTTTGTTTTTCCTGTCACCTGTCACCTTTGCCTTTCCTGTCACCCTCACCGTGACTCTGAGTCTAATCACTTCCCGGCGTTACGCTCGTAACCCCTTTATCCATCGCTAATTACAGAAGTATTACAAAGAAGTTCGTGCGTTCTTGGTATCTTCCTAGTCGAACCCCAGTCAAATAGGTGTAGGGAGAAAACGAGGTTAGAAAAAGAACTATGAGCGAGACCATGCGCGAGACAATTAACGAAGTGACCAGCCAGGAAATGCGAGAAACCGGAGAAGGGACCAATCGTCGCGAGCGCGCCAATCGCGATGGTTTCAACTGGGGTACGGCAATCGCCATGGGCCTGTTTCACGTGGGCGCAGTCGCGGCATTATTTTTCTTTACCTGGCCGGCATTTTTCGTCGCTATTTTCTTATGGTGGGTCTCGGGCAGCCTCGGCATCGGCATGAGTTATCACCGTCTTCTGACGCATCGCGGATACAAGACGCCGAAGTGGGTGGAATATTTTCTGACCTGGTGCGCGACGCTGGCGCTCGAAGGCGGACCGATTTTCTGGGTGGCGACGCACCGCATTCATCATCAGTTCTCGGACGACGAAGGTGATCCGCATTCGCCGATCGACGGCAAATGGTGGTCGCACATGGGATGGATCCTGATGGGCAAGTCGATGCATCACGACACCACGACCCTCGCCCGCTATGTCCCCGATCTAACCAAAGATAAAGTACATGTCTGGCTGACCAAGTATCACTGGACGTCAAACGTTATTCTGGGTGTCATTCTTTATGCCATCGGCGGATTGCCTTGGCTGCTCTGGGGGGTATTCATGCGCACTGTGGTCGGGCTGCATTCCACCTGGATGGTGAACTCGGTCACCCACATGTGGGGTACGCGGCGCTTCGTGACCAAAGACCTTTCGACGAACAACTTTCTGATTGCGCTGCTGACCTTTGGCGAAGGCTGGCACAACAATCATCATGCCCATCCGGTATCGGCCCGCCATGGATTGAAGTGGTATGAAATCGACATGAACTGGTACGGCATCTGGGGGCTGAAGAAACTTGGACTGGCGCGGCACGTATACAAAGTCGACCTTGAAAAGCTACCACCGAAGCCGGCTCTGGTTCGCGACGTGAAGGCCGCTGCGGTGATGGCGGCAGCAGCGGGGAATGACTAGGGCAGGTTTTCAGGTATTAGGTGTCAGGAAAGGCTCTCGATTCGGCCACAGTGGTCGGTGTCGGGAGCCTTCTTGGGGTAATCGACGATTTTCAACGATCGTCCAGAGCATTGTCCTCGTCGTCCCATTGATAACCGCACGACTTGCATTCGCATACTGTCTGATGAACAGGCAAAGGTACACTGAGCCACGAGCCGGCAGACATAGGTTTGTCGATTTCGCGGGATGTGAGATCCGCAGAGTAGCACTTCGGGCAGCGAGGTGGCTGATCATTTCCGTCATCTGCAAAGTCAGCCCCCCGAGTTGGTTGTTCTAGGAGTGCCCTGGCAGCTTCGGCGTCAATCCTATTCACCTTCATTCTGAAACCGCCAATCACGCCTGAAATAAACCCAAGCATACGGCCTGCATTGTCGTCTACTAAGAAGCATTCGATCCCGGCCGAATTAAGCATACCTTTGGCTAGCGCGGCTTCGGAAAGGTCGCGGAAACTCTGGACCGTGACGAGTTCTCGTTCAGAATCTGTGTCGGCCACGACAAGGAATCATACCGTAGGGTGTCGCAACTGGAAAGCGTAGCCGCATGCGCCAAACCTTACCGAAGATGCCTTGGCCTTTTATCAAATACAAAACCCATTTAGCTAACAACTGAAGAGTCTCCTTCCGGCGGGCAACTGAAAACCTGACACCTCTTCCCCCACCCCGCTACAATCTCCCTGTGCGCATCATCAGCCGCCAGAAGGCGATCTATACTTTCCTGTCGCTCGGGGTTTGCCTGGCGGGGTTGGCGGCTGCGGTTGGTAGTGGCTGGACGATTCTCAACTGGCGCGAGGGTGTCAAAGTTTTTCTCGGCATCATTTTTTTTGGTGTGATTGCCGCCGGTCTCGTCGTGTACACGATTTTTCTGGTCCGCGAAATTCGGCGCAACGAGCAGCATGACAGCTTCATCAATGCGGTCACCCATGAATTGAAGACGCCCATCGCTTCGATACGCCTCTACCTGCAAACTTTGCAGAGACTCGATGTGGCGGAGGCGCAGCGGCGGCAGTTCTACGAGTTGATGCTCGTCGACACCGAGCGCTTGCTGCATACCGTGGAACAAGTTTTAAAAGCGGGAGAGGCGGCCCAGAAGAAGAGTCCGGCGCAGCGCTCGCCGGTGGAGTTCGGTGCGCTGGTGCGCGAGTGCATGGAACTGGCGCGAACTCGGCATCATCTGCAAGCGGGCGACTTGGAGTACCGGCCATCTTTATCTTTGCAAAATAGCGACGGGGCGCGCGTGGTCGGCGATCCGGAGGAATTGCGCACCGCGGTTTCGAATCTGTTAGATAATGCGGTGAAGTATTCGCCCGATGGTGTGCACATTTCCGTCGAACTCGATGCGCCCGACGAGAAGCGATTGGTGTTGCGGGTGCGTGATCGCGGGGTAGGCATTCCGGAACACGAATTGAAACGCATCTTCAAACGGTTTTATCGGGTAACGCAGCGCTCGCTCTCGCAGGTAAAAGGGACGGGCCTCGGATTATTCATCGTGCGCTCGATCGCACGCAAACACGGGGGCCGCGTATTCGCCGAGAGCGAAGGCGCTGGCAAAGGCACGACTGTGACTCTGGAATTGCCTAGGAAAGAATTGCCTCGGAAAGAGACGGTAGCATGAGCCGCGTCCTGGTCGTCGAGGACGAGGCGCATCTGGCCGACGGCCTGCGCTTTAACCTGCAGGCCGAAGGGCACGCCGTCGAGGTCGCCGCCGACGGTGAGACGGCTCTGGAGCGGCTCGTCGACAAAAGGGAACGCTTCGACGCTGTGGTTCTGGACGTGATGCTGCCCGGCAAGAGCGGCTTCGATGTTGCGTCCTTGTTGCGGGAGAAAAAGAATTACGTGCCCATTCTGATGCTGACCGCGCGCGGGCGCCCGGAAGATGTGTTGCAGGGGTTCGCGGCCGGGGCGGACGATTATTTGCCGAAACCGTTTGAGTTGGCGATTCTGATCGCGCGGCTAGAGAGCTTGCTGCGGCGCAGCGTCTGGATGAAAGGGCCAGAACAGCCAGCTGAGGATCCCGGGACTCCAAAACTGCGAGACGCAGGGCCAACGCCAGAGGTAGGAGCTGGCGATAGCTTCAACTTTGCTGGGAAGTCCATCGATTTCGCGGAACTCGAATTGCGCTCGTTGGGAAACACGATTCACTTGACGGTGATGGAGGCGGAGTTTCTCCGCTACCTGGTGCGGAGCGAAGGGCGGGTGGTTTCGCGCAAGGCGATTCTCGAAGAAGTGTGGGGATTGCACGAAGACACGGACACGCGCGCGATCGATAATTTTGTGGTGCGGTTGCGACGGTACATCGAAGACGATCCGGCGCGTCCCAAGCATTTGCAAACGGTGCGCGGAGTGGGATATAGGTTTGTAGCCGAGCCGGAGGAGTAACCGAAAGAGGCGGATGATGAGTGATGCGTTCGAGCGAGCTTCAGAACACAAATAATCAGCCAGACTGGAAGACCAACGGGTTGCGCATTATTCGCAGCGGTGAACTTGACAGCAACACGCCGCAGACTCCGGGCATGACACGCGCGGAAGCCATCTCGCACGCGAGCGCGGGCGCGAAAAAACTTTGGGCGGGAACCGTGGTGGTGCACCCCAATGCCAAGACCGGCCCTCATCATCATGGAGAGCTCGAAACCGTCATCTATGTCGTGCGCGGCCGCGCGCGCTTTCGCTGGGGAAATCATTTGGAGTTCGTTGACGAAGCCGGCCCAGGAGACTTCGTTTACGTTCCTCCTTACGTGCCTCATCAAGAGCTGAATGCTCGCAAAGATCAGCCGGTCGAGGCGGTGATTGTGCGTAGCGGGCAGGAGCCGATCGTCGTCAATCTGGATATTCCGAGCCCGGAGGACGCGACGGAAAACCCGCAAGACGATCCGTTTCACTCTGCGCCGAAGCACTGAATTTCTCACCAGTGGAGCGGGATAGCAAAATATCGCGGCTGTTAGTGCTGCTTGGCGGAGGAACTGGCTGCCAATTCGCGGAAGAGGCCCAAGAGAGAGGCTGCGGCCTGCTGATCGGACAGATTTTCTAGCGCAACCGTAGCCGTGAAGTGCGGCGCGGTAGAGTTGAAGCGGACTCCGACAAAATCTTTATCGCGCCAGGATGCGAGCGCATTGACCACCGGGCTCAGTTCGACGGGCCAGTCTTCCTTGGTCGTAAGAATGACAGGGCCAGGGCGGCTGATGGTCCAGGCGCGACTATCGGTCAAAACGTCCCTTGTCTTTTTCTTACCAAGCTTCTTCGGATCAGGCTTCTTCGGACCCGAGTAGCCTGACCAGCGATGGCGGATCACGTCGAGGTGGAAACCCGGCGGAAATCCCATGTTGGCCTCGAAGGTGAGCGTCTCCTGTTGCTGGCGCCAGCGGCTTAGAGCCCACTGCATCGGAAGCGGACGCGGCAAGAGACGAATGGTAAGGTGGGCGTCATCGAACCAGCGCGAGGAAAGATGGAGTGTTGCCTTCAGACGCGAACTGCTGGCCTGCCAGCGCAGATCGGCGACTCGGCCTTTTCCCAGGCATGCTGCCTGTACCCATTGCAGCACGGTCCCTGCTCGGCGCCGGTTGTAACCCACAAACCAGGCGTACCAGAGAAAACAAACGGCAAGCGCTACGCCAACGTCGATGAGAAGGAAACGAACCATGAACCGGGCTGCCTGCCGTGAAATCGTACTGCTTATAGATGCAAATGCGCAAGGGGAGGAAACGGAAAAAAGGCTGTGGAATACCTAGAACTTTCCGGCTAAGGAATCCGGTACCGCTTTGCCTTTACACTCCCGCTACAATGGCGGCGTGCGCTTTCGAATCCGACCATTCAAGAAAGCCGATTTTCGCACGCTGTGGCGGATTGACCAGGCGTGCTTTGAGCCGCAACTCGCTTACTCGCAGGCGGAGTTGGATTTTTATATGCGGCGGCCAGGATCGTTCACGCTGGTGGCCCAAGATGGCGCCGCCGACGATGGCACCGAAAGCGAGCGCGATAAGAACAAGGACGATTCGGCTCAGGGCAAACGCGGCTCTACGGATGAAATTGCTGATTCCGGGATTCTCGGTTTCATCGTGGCCGAGAGCCGTCGCCGTACTGGGCACATCATTACCATCGACGTGGTGGAGAAGGCACGGCGCAGTGGCGTTGGGTCCGCCTTGATGCAGGCTGCGGAAGAGAAACTGTTGCGGGCGGGCGCAACTTCGGTCGCCCTCGAAACTCCGGTCAATAACGCCGCGGCGATTCGCTTCTACAAGAGCGAGGGATATTTCGCGGAAAAAACGGTCGCCGGTTACTATTCAAACCAGATGGACGCGCTGGTAATGACGAAAGCGCTGGCTAGCACGTCGTAGTAGGACTTCCGAGTCTGAGACGTATCGACAATGAACGGGGTAGCACGGCATGAAGATTGCGATTCAGGGAGAACTCGGTTCTTTCAGTCATGAAGCGGCGGAAGCGATTTTGCCGCGAGCGGTGGTGGTTCCATGTGCGCGTTCGCTCGAGGTCTTCGATCGCGTGCAGCGCAAATCGGTTGACGGTGCGGTGATCCCGATTGAGAATTCGCTGGCCGGTTCCGTCGCCGAACATTTCGATCTTCTGCTCAGCCGCGACGTGCACATCGTCCGCGAGTTTCGCCTGCGCATCGTGCACAACCTGATCGCTCTGCCTGGCACGAAGATTGGAGACATTCGACGAGTGTTCTCGCATCCGGTAGCGCTCGATCAATGCCGCGACCTGTTTGCCCGGAATTCGAAGCTGGAGCCAGTTCCCTTCTACGATACGGCTGGCAGCGTGAAGCATATTGTCGCGGAAGGCTTGCGCGACGCAGCCGGAATTGCCAGCCGGCGAGCCGCCGAGGTTTATAGAGGAAAGATTCTGAAGGCGGGCGTTGAAGATGACAAGAAAAACTTTACACGCTTCTTTCTGATTAAGCGCGGAAAGCCGCAGGGTGCGCGCAATGCGAATAAAACTTCGCTGGCTTTTAGTACCAAGAACATACCCGGCAGCCTGTTCAAGGCGCTCAGTGTGTTCGCGCTGCGTGATATCAGCCTGAGCAAGATTGAGTCGCGTCCGCTGCGCGGGCGTCCCTGGGAGTACGCATTTTTTGTCGATCTGCTGCGCGGCGACGACGAGGACACGCGGAATGCGATGCGGCATTTGGGCGAGATCTCAGACCTCGTGAAGGTGCTGGGATTTTATCCAGAGGCGTGACAGATTTGGCTCGAAGATTTTACTCGAAAATAAATTTCCCTTGCCCGGTCAAGAACACTCCGGAAATGCCTCGATGTTTACTGGTTAGTACCGATACCCCCCTCCCGGTAATTATCCCTCCACAACAA
>PKXQ01000042.1 GCA_003132405.1 Acidobacteriaceae bacterium
CCCTACCGCGACAGTAATCCCAAGGTAAGAGTAGCCGACAAACCGGAATACACGCCTCGTTCACGGCTGAAACACTAGTCGCGTGCTATATTCCGGGCTGTTCCAGAGTGCTTCAACATCGCTGAGTGGTGCCGTCTTCAGGTTGAACTCGAACAGCGTTTAGGGAAACCCCGGAGGGATGGGACCGTGGAATCCCACGCTTCGCAAAGTGCGCGAAGCATCGGGCGTGCCACGCGCATCAGTTATTCTCAATCGTGAGGGTCAGAGGGTCATTCAACCAGCTTCCAACCTCGGTTGAGTAGGCTCCTACCGCCCAAGCTTGGCCCAGCACGGTCGCCGCCCCGAGAAATTGAGCGGCGTTGCCGGGATCGGGCGAAGACACGACCTTCCAGACGCTTCCGTTCCACTGCTCGATGATCGGCAACATGTCGAGATTGCTGTTCTGAAGATATCCAACGGCCCAAACGTTTGCACTGGAACTGCCTGTGATGGCGTACAGGATGGTCACATCTCCCGCGACTGGACTGTTGACGAGACTCCATTTGGTTCCGTTCCAGTGTTCGATGAGCCCCTGACCGTCCTGCCCCTTGGCATTTTCGTTTTGATATCCCACGGCCCAGACGTCGTTGGCCGATATGGCCGTGACGCCATTCAACCAGTTGAACCGGCTGCTCGGAACATAAGGACTCGAAACAATGCTCCAGTTCGTTCCGTCATAGTGCTCAATGAGCGGGATAAGGTAGGGAGCCGAAGAAGCTCCCGAATATCCCACCGCCCAAATATCGGTACCCGATACCGCAGAAACGGCACTAAGATAGGCGGTCCGCCCGGCCGGATTGGGACTCGAAACAATGCTCCAAACAGTGCCATCCCAGTGCTCGACCAGCGTGGATGGTTCCCCCGATCCATAGTTTTGCCCAACCGCCCATATATTATTGGCCGACACGGCCGCGACGGCGTAAAGGTAGCTGTAACTGGACGGATTGGGGCTAGAAACCACACTCCACTCCGTGCCGTCCCAGTGCTCGACCAGAGTTACGCCGTCTTCGTTGGCGCCGCAGATGAAGCCAACCGCCCACACATCGCTGGTCGAAACCTCAGCCACACCGTTCAGAGTGTTCTGCCACTGCGGGGCGCATTGTGTGCTGCCGGGACTAGGAGTGGGGAAGGCCGTCCAGTTCGTGCCGTCCCAGTGTTCCGCCAGTGTGAACTCGTTGTAGCTTGCGTTGAATTGATTGCCGACCGCCCAAAGGTCAGACGAGGAAGCTCTGCTGACGGATTGAAGAACGTTCTGGACGTTGGGATTGGGGCTGGGCACTACGACCCAGCTTGAACTTGCCGCGGTGGCAACCGTGGCGAGGGACAGAAGAGCGGCCAGGGGGACCGCGAGGAAGCGTTTTTTCTTAAGGTTCACGGGTGTTCTCCTTGTCGTGAGTTCTCCCTGATGTGTTCCAGGAAGAAACAGAACGGAGCACGGCTGGCTCTTCGTGGTGACGGGGTAAGACGTGTTCTTCATCCGGCGTACTTAAGCGATCATACGCAGCGAATCGGGCGCGGTTGTCACCGAATTGTAAAATCTGCAAATTTGTCGGGATGTGCATGGACAAAGCCGCTCTCTCTTGGCCAACTTTGATTGCAAAATAGCGACTTGACGATTGCCCGGCCGTAACAAGAAAGTGAACTGCGCAACCGATCATCGACAATGTCTCTGGGGATTGCTCCCGACTGACGGGCAACTCTTCCCTAATCTTGTAAGGGAAGGTTGGCCGACCACTCGTCCGCAACCTCTTTCGGCCAGTGGCGGGCACCTGTCCGGTTATCCGAGAAACCAGCCAAGTGACTCGCAAACATAGCGTCGTCAGGAGCGAGGTATTTATCTGGTCCGGCGAGTGCGTGTTTACAAGCACGATCATGACACTCTAGCGCCTCACCCCACATCGATTCCGTCACGCCGCCAAGCATCAAGCACACACAAGGTCGTCTCTAGGTATTGGATATCGGTCGCTTGGGGAAGGCCTCCAGGATTAAGGCGACACACCTCCCAACGCTGACGGTATAAGAATCGAACTCGGTCGGGAGTTAACCCGGACAGCTCTGCGCGAAATCGGTCCAGTTCTTCCTTGGGTACTGAACGCTTTTCGATGACGTCGAGTTCAGGTATGCGCGTACTGGCCAAATGTCGCTTTTTCCTGAAATCTTTTAGGGTAGGCGTCTGGGCAGACGTTAGCTCAGAACGTTTAGCGGAGTCAGGAAAACCTTTCGTTTGTACCCAGAGTTTTATCTCCTCAACGGCATGCTCTTCAGCCCACGGTGATACAAAGACGTCCGTAACTAGGGAGCGCAGGTTGATCCGCCTTCGTTTGCAGTCCGGCACCCATGAGTGGCGAGGATTGAGATCAAGCGGCACAGGATGGGGGAAATTATTCAAGTCGAAATGCCGATTGCCACCCGCCAATGGGTCACCGGCAGTTAGCCAAGCCCGAACCTCGCGGTCTTGGGAATATTGCACTTGCTTGGTAGTGATAAACGCTAACGTGTTGAAAATCCCCGCCAGATGATCAGTGCCATACCGAACCAAACCCACATGAGCCTCATCCAGCAATCCATCCAGGGCCGACCTTAGCAGTCCATAGCGTGAGCAGACGGCTACTCCGTCATGGCCATACTGTTCCCACATGTCGAGTGTTTCTTGACGGTGGAGGTGCCAGCAACTGATGTAATAGGATTCGCGATCCTGGGCAAGAGAACCAAGGTGATTATTCAGGCTCACACGGTCGTTGATGTCATACGGGTCTAAGCCGAGAACCCGCTGTGCATATTGCTCAGGAGGTAAGCCTTCACTCTTATCGGAGAACAGGTCAGCTCGTCGGAAGTAGAGTTCCTCACTAGCCATTAAATCGCGGAACTTGCGAAGATCCTTAAATCGCCAAATCACAGCGTCTTCGTTCGGTTCTACGCGGTTGACGTATGGCACAATAGGCATTCCCTTCTTTAGTACTCCGTCCCCGCGTCGTTCGCAAAGAGATCGGGATACAGACAGCGCGAGCCTCGGAAAGACTTTTGCTGCAGGCGTCCGGTGACGCTTGCCCCGATTTTTGGGTGGATGACGGGCAACTCTCACCTCACAATCGCGGCACTACTTTGATCATTGATCGGTGGCACGGAGGCCACCGGTCATGAAGCAGAAGCCAAGTTCCAGAAGAAGACGCAACAGTACCAAGTCCATCCTGCGCTTGCCCGACCTTGAACACGCCAAGGCCGCGGTATTGAACAGCCTGAACTCAGCAGACGCAAAGCGGGGTTATCGTCACGCCATCGATGAGTTCGTTGACTGGTACTGCTCGGAACCGCGCTTGGCCTTCAACAGGATCGTGGTCTTGCGTTATCGCTCTCATCTCGAATCCCGTCACCTCGCCCCCGGAACCATCAATCTGCGTCTTGGCGCCGTGCGCCGGCTTGCCTACGAAGCAGCCGACTGCGGTCTTCTCAGCGCCGATTTGGCAGCGGGTATTCGTCGAGTCAAAGGGGTGAAGAAGCTGGGCATTCGCCTCGGCAACTGGTTAACGG
>PKXQ01000055.1 GCA_003132405.1 Acidobacteriaceae bacterium
GCTCTGCGGCTGGTCGCCCCGCAAAGATGACCGTTGGGCGTGTAGCTGTGGGCATCGATGGAACACGTTCGACACCGGGGGAGTTTGCCCCGCCTGTCTTCACCAGTGGACTGCGACCAAGTGCTTCTCGTGTAAGCGGTGGCCGCCGCACTCCGATTGGTATGCGACCTGACAAATACCAACGCAGCCGCGTAACATCTCCCTTACCCCAATGACCAAGATTACGCCGCCGAAGCGCCTGATCGCCGCGACGTTCCTGCTAGGAGCGACCCTCGCCTCAGCCCAGCACTGCCGGAAGATCGACATCGACAAGTCCAGTGGCTTTTGCACCGTGCCCGATCCCAAATTAACCCCCGGCGAAATGGACGCATCGCTGGCATGTGTTTCAAACACTGACCGACCGCGCAGCGTGACCAATGCGGAGAAGAATGCGATCCTCGCCGCATACGGATACCCGGCGAGCACAAAGAAATCTTCCGGAGAGTTCGATCATTGGCTTCCGCACTGGATGGGCGGCTCAGACACGCAGGAAAACGTCTGGTTCGAACCGCACGCAGGGAAGTATGGTTCATTCGTCAAAGATAAAGTGGAACTCTTGCTCTGGCGAAACGTGTGCGTAAATAAAACAATGACCCTCGATCAGGCGAAGGCGGCTTACTTGAAGGGGTGGACGAAACTCGTCCCCCGACCTTAGCCGGTGGTCATGGCTTTATCTCGCGACATTGTGCAAGTGGTGGTGGAAGTGATGAATGATGGCGCAACTGATATGACCCAGAACAAACGAAACCACGGCGACGAGAATCATCTTAACTGTGGGCGTCATTGCCCCTATGATGCCACAGGCGATGTGCAAAAGTAGGTCTTGTTCAGTCTCGGTGAGTTTCGGCAGGAGATTAGCAGTTGTTTTCTTCGCCGTTTGTCGCGTCCATTCGCAGGAAGTTTAGTCCCTCGTTCCCGGTAGTCGAAGTGCTGGGGACCCGGTTCGGCAACAGACGCCATACCGCTGCCAAAGCTGGAACCACGGGCTGTTCGCGAGCTTTTCATCGTGTCTTCGATTCGCTGCCGAGAGGTCGCCAGTGCTCAGCGGTCTCGCATCTGGTAGCGCGAAGATGCGCTCTAACGACTCGATTTCGGCGATGCTCTGCTCGGTATCCATTCCGTCTCAATATACCTGCCGCCAGCTTGCCATAAGCAGCAAGCTCGACCTCACTAGTCCGTGCTGATGATTTTCTTTTTTTTCGCCACGACGGTTTCGGTCTCGTTAAACATGATCCTGCACTGGAAATGTTGCTCCTCGATCATCCAACTGTTGCTCTCCCGCTCTTTGTCCTCCAGCCGAAGGTTGCGATCTTGGGCCAGCTTTGAGACGGCATTCTTAGTCATGCCGGAAGAAACATCGTCGCAGAGCGAGTGGGCGCTCAGATTGAGATGTTCGGCGGGTTGTGTTTTCTCTTTCGATGAGAGGCTGGGTTGCGAGGGTGCCGCGAGGTCTCCAAGTCGCCTGCGCCAAATTTCGCGGCCATCCGCTGTCATGGCACGAACGTAGGTGCCGTCCGGGCACGCCTCTTCAACGTAAAGATCGGGACCGTTTGCGGTGGGAACGGTTTGTGATATTTTCCCGGATTTGCAGCCGGGCAGGTTGGTGACCGACCAGATCGCCGTCCCCGGAGCCAATACAGCACCGGAATGAATCTCGATGCTGGACTGAGCAGAGTGGTCACCCGCGTGGGCGGTCAGTACTACGGTTGCGGATGGTTCATTAGCTCGCAGGGTCGCCTCGTCGCCGTCTGTCGTAAGTGTAGCGGCGTTTTCAGGTGAGACATTCCATGTGACATTTTGTTGCTTGCGGCCATCCTTCCCTACGGCGCGGAAGGTACGAGTTTCGCCCACCAACATAGTCGCTTTGCTCGGGACAACGAGGAGCGTGGGCGGATTCTGCGCGAAGGCCAGCCGACCAATCATGCTGATCGTGAGCAGAGCAAGGAACGCAGCGCGGTTCATCTTTCGCATTAGGTGTATTGCCCTCGGGTTCCTGCTTCTTTTTAGGCTACGTCTGTTGGAATGGTTGCAAAAGTTACTTTAGAGACAGTCTCGGATCAATTATGAGGCGGCGATTACGCCCGTTGAGAATCGCCGGAGTTCCCCTGCGCAGCGCCCCCACGGCCGAGGAATTCGCGTATTTGCCGCCGTCGCGGGTGGGAGATATCCCTGTGCGGTCGTCGGGTTTTACAATAACCCGAACGATGTGAGGCATATGTGACTGAAGCCGAACTGAAAAAGCATCTGGACGCCGCCGAGAAGAGTCCGAAAGAGATCGCAGCCGCCGTGCTGGGCCTGCCGGAAAAGACGCTGCGCTATAAACCCTCCCCGGACAAATGGTGCATCTGGGAGATGCTCGGACATCTCGCCGACATGGAAATCCTCTATGCCTACCGCATTCGGCAAATGCTTGCGGACAAAGACCCCATAATCGCGCCGATTGATCAGGACGCTTGGGCGAAGAATCTGGGATATCTGGAATCGCCGATCTCGGAACTGGTCGCGCTCTATGGACTAAACCGCCACGCCAATGTGAGGTTGCTGAGGCGGCTGAAGGCCGTTGACTTGCTGAAATCCGCCGTCATCCTGAACTCGATCACCCAGTCACCGTTGGCGACTATGTGAGGATGATGTCGAAACACGGACCGAATCATTTGGAGCAGATCGAGCGGTTGAAGAAAGAAGCGACAAAGACCTGAGGTTCGATTCGGGAGGCGTGTGCCTCGCCTGCTTCCAACCGTGTATGCAACGCCTCAAGTGTGGCGGCTGAGCACGACACGCGGATTGGTACGAGCAATGACCAAATTTCGACCTCTTCCGTCTTCCCCGTGATTAAATCCCTAAGGACTGGTCATTTTGGCACAGCCTCGGAACTGAAACCTAGTCATACTCTTCATGACCGTCGCAGAATGAAGTTGGTTGTAGTTGAATCTTCGGGCGGATGCCAGCTTGCTCTGTTGCCAGCGGGCATAGCAAAGACAATGAAAACGAAGACATGGACGGTAATCGCCAACACGGGCAAACAAGTCGACCTTCAGTTTGGCCTTGAGAAAAAAACAGTTCAAAAACCGACACACATTAGCGCCAAAGAGTTTGTTCATTGGCTAGCACCTGATAGCCATATTGACGACGTTTCTTTGGAATCACTATTTAAGCTCTAAGAACTTATTTTGCTCTTTTTCAGACGCCACACGATAGTAAGCGGGTCTGGACCTTTGCCGGAGCTGATGAGTCCGCGCTCTTCCAGCGCCTTGATGGTATTGCGATTGGCAGAGAGGGGGCGGATTACTTCGTTGTCTTTCATTCGGCGCAGAATAGGGTCGCCGCCGAGCAAATTAGTTTCAAGCTGGTATCCGTCTTGGATGTGCGAACGTAGGTCTTGTTCAATCTCTGTGAGTTTCGGCAGGAGATTAGCAGTTTTTTTCTTCGCCACTTCTCACGTCCATTCGCAGGAAGTTTAGTTCCCCGTTCCCGGCAGTCGAAGCACGGGAGACTCCGTTCGGCAACAGACGCCATACCGCTGACACAACCGAAACCACGGGCTTTGCGCGAGGATTTCGTCATGCCGACGATTCACAGCCGAGAGATCGCTTGGGCTCAGCGGTCTGGTGTCGGGCGCTGCGTAGATGTGATCAAGGCACTCGATTTCGGCAATAGTCTGTTCGGCGTCCATTCCGTCTCAATATCCAACATGAGCGTGGCAATCGTCAAATGGAGCGGCACCTGCATGTCGTGCCTGCGAGAACGCCATGGGCCCAGCGGGAAGCAGCATTCCCTAACGCCCTCTGCGGGTAGCCACATCTCTGTGCGTTGGGTCACAGCATCTTGCTGCACAAGAGGGGCAAAATAGTTAACAAGCGAGGGAATAAGTATGGCAGCGAAACGTACCAAAGCCGACAGGTCACAGCAGCAGACTGAACAACTCGAAAAAAAGGTAGATCGCCATCCAGACGAGATTGAGAAAAAGCCATCAACACGCGCACCGAGGTCGGACGAGCCGACCGTCCTGATCCCGACTGAGCAGCAGATTCAGCAACGCGCCTACGAACTTTACGAGCAGCGTGGAAGAACAGACGGTCACGATTTGGACGATTGGCTTCAAGCTGAGAGCGAGATAAGGGGCACGGAAGTGAAGGCAGCAGTGGCATAGCCTCCGAGTATGAGCGACGTAGGTGCGGTGTCCGAACTGCTGAAGCCCTACGATGCCGGGCTGATGCGATGCTATCCCGTGAGCACTCGGATCAACCATGTGGCGAACGATGACGCGGGATGTTCGCGCCCCGCCTTGGGCAAGGGCTTGCGCTTCTCGTAGAATCGGATCGCGTCTACGGTTAGGGAAGTGCGTTCCGCGACCTCTCCGATCTGCATCGCCGTGCTCTCGGTTTGGCGATTGGTCGCCATGACAAAATCATACAATCTGGAGTGCAGTCCAGAGTCAAGAGAAATGGGGCGGATGCAAAGGATGCTTGTGCTGCGTCTGAGGAAGCGAGGCGACAATCGCTCTGCCGAATCCATCTCCACAGGCGGCAAACCTATTTTCCTTGTGGCCGAAGAGGAGATTCTGTCCTTCGACACAGCGAACGAAGTCGCAGCGTAATCAAGCAAGGGTTCCGCTTGTCCCAGCCTAGCGTGAATTGACCCGCTCATGCGGGAGGACTAGACTTTCGCAACCCTGAACTGTTATCTG
>PKXQ01000088.1 GCA_003132405.1 Acidobacteriaceae bacterium
ATCATTCTGAACGAGAACAGACCGGATAAACCCTGCGGCGCTGGCGCATCGCGGGGGCGCGTATTGCCGTCAATCAAGTATGCTTGACGTTCAAGAGAAGCGTCCACTACATTCAAGAACCGGGATCATTCCGATCCCCATAAATTTTCCGAATTCAAACTTATTTGTGACGAGGTGCTGGTGGCATGACGATCAAGAAAAACGCGGTTCGCAAAACAGCTCTCCGCCAAAAGGCGCAGTTGATGTCAGGTTCCGAGATTGAGCGTACGCTGGTGCGTCTGGCTCACGAAATCCTGGAAAAAAACGGTGGCGTTGACGGCCTCGGCCTGGTTGGAATCCGCCGCCGCGGAGTTCCCATCGCCGAACGCCTGGGCAAAATGATTCAGCAGGTCGAGAAGAAAAAAGTTCCCGTGGGCACGCTTGATATCACCTTTTATCGCGATGACCTGTCCACGCTCGGCCCTAAGCCAGTCGTGCAGGAAACGGAAATTGGCTTTTCGATCGAGGGCAAGAAGATCGTTCTGGTCGACGACGTACTTTACACCGGACGCACCACGCGCGCCGCCCTCGATGCACTTTTTTCCCACGGACGCCCCAGCCTCGTGCAACTTCTCGTGCTGATTGATCGCGGCCATCGTGAGTTGCCGGTGGAGGCCACGTTCATCGGCCGAACGGTTCAGACAACGGACAATGAGGTCATTGAGGTGAAGCTAACCGAAATCGACGATGCAGAGAAAGTTGTGTTGATGGAGAAGTAAAATCTAGGTTTTGGATCTTGACGCCCACTCCGCTTCAAAGCGCGCGCGATCATAAAAGGATTTCTGCGTCCCGACACCCGTGGTCGAAAGCCCAGCATAAAGATTGGCGCGCTTGACAGCCTCTAGCTCGGGCACGCCTTCGCCAAGAAAAGTCGCGAAGCTGCCAATGAAGGCATCGCCCGCCCCGGTGCTGTCGACGCTTCTTACGCTGAACGCAGGCACATGATCCATCCCGTCACTTCCCGCCAGCAGCGCGCCGTTCGCTCCGAGCGTGATCAGAACTCGGCGTATCCCGCCAGACAGAAGATTAGTCGCACAGCGCTTAGCCTCCTCCACATCACTGACTCGCATTCCGGAAATCGCGAAGGCCTCGCTCTCGTTGGGAATGAAATAATCAAGCTCGGCGATTGCTTGAGTGTCGATAGGTTGTGCCGGCGCAGGATTCAAAATGCAGCGTATGCCATTTCGGCGCGCGAACTTGATCGTATAGTACACAGTTTCCAGCGGGATCTCGAACTGCAGCACGATGCAGTCGGCGCTCTTCAGCATCTCAGCTGCGGCATCGACGTCGGCTGGTTTCAACTCGTTATTTGCGCCTTTGACAACGATGATCCGATTCTGCCCCGAAGGATCGACAAAGATAGGGGCCACTCCGCTCGAGACTCCGCTAACCTGCCGCACGTGCGTGGCATCGATGCCCAGGTTTTCAAAATTCTTGATCGTTGACGGACCAAAAAGATCGTCTCCAACTCTCGCCACCATGAAAACTTCGGCTCCGCAAAGCCGCGCTGCAACCGCCTGGTTCGCACCTTTCCCTCCAAATCCCAAGTCAAACTTCTGCCCAAAAATTGTTTCGCCGGGCTCCGGAAACCGGTCAGAGAACGTAGTCAAATCAACATTGGCGCTGCCCACTACCGCGATGCGAGGACGCTTTTCCATAATTTGTCTCGTGTACAGCCGACTCGTTCAAACGATAGATGAAGACTTCAGTTGAAGAAATCGGAGTTTAGTCAGTCGACTATAAAGTGTCAACCACATGGCGCAAGGTTGACGTACCGCGTTAGAAATGTTTTCAGGTTACAAGCGTTCGCAAGTCTTGTTCATTATTCTGGCGTCCGCGCCTTCTCTTGAGTATTCTCTTCACCATGGCCACCGTCTCGCTCAGCGAATTGTTGGGCTCGCTCGTCTATGACGCCTCAGGCGCTGTAAGTGGCCGCGTGCGCGAGGTGGCTCTTGCCCCGCAGGAGGACAGGTCCCGAGTTGCCCTGCTCATCGTCAAGACGTCCAGTGGAAATCGCGTCCTGCCCTTGACCGCTGTTTCCGATATCAACGGCGGCATTCGCGCCTCCTCCGCCGCTGCCGAATGGGTCTCTGCCGACGGCTCCGAAGGCTTGCTGCTGCTCAGTCGAGACTTGCTCGATCAGCAGGTGATCGACGTACACGGCCGCAAAGTGGTGCGCGTAAACGACGTGGATTTTAACCACGAAACCGTGGAGAACCGCCCCATTCTAAAGGTGGGTGGCGTCGATGTTGGCGCGCGTGGCGCGGTGCGACGCCTTCTCAAGGGTTTGATTCCGGCGGCTGCGCTTCGCGCCTTGCTCGTGCGCGTCCCTCCCCGCGACATCCCCTGGGATTTCGTGGACATCGTCGAAACCGATCCTGCCCGCCGCGTCAAGCTGAAGATTTCGAATGAGCGGCTGGGCAAGCTCCATCCCGCCGACATCGCCGACATCGTCGAAGATCTTGCTCCCAACGAGCGCGAAGCTGTTTTCGAAACGCTCGATGAGGGCGTTGCCGCTGGAGCGCTGGAGGAACTCGAGCCCAGGGTCCAGAGAGCGGTTCTCGAATCTCTCGATTCCGAGCGCGCCGCCGATATTGTCGAGGAGATGCAACCCGACGCAGCCGCCGACCTCCTGGCCGATCTGTCCGACGAGCGCACGGAAGAAATCCTGGTGCAGATGCAGCCCGAAGAACGCCAGGAAGTCACCGAGTTGCTTGAGTTCAAAGAGAACAGCGCCGCCGGGCGGATGACCACTGAATACATCGCGCTGCCCGTGACCGCAACCGCCCAGGACGCGATCGAGGCTATGCGTTCCTTCGAAGGCCGCATGGAAAACATGAGCACCATTTACCTGACGGATTCTCATGGAACTCTGGCGGGGGCGGTGCCGCTGGTGAAAATCGTTCTCGCTCCTGCCTCGACCCCGCTTCTGGCGCTGGCGCAGGAGCCGCTCATTTCTTGCCATGAGCGCACGAAAGAAAGGGAATTCGCTGAACTCTTCGATAAATACAATCTGCTAACCTTGCCGGTCGTTGACGAGCAAAGCCATCTTATCGGCGTGATCACGCCAGACGACGTAATTGCCATGCTGCGCGCCAAGCTCTAGGCGTCCGCCTTGGGAGCGCCTGCGGAGATTACCTTCGCAAGAAAACTTTCTTGTCCCATCAGATTCACCTATCCAGACAGCGCTTTCTGCATTTATTCTGGTCGTTCTGTTTTGCCAAATTGACTGTTCCGGTATCCATTGCGCATGAAATTCCTGAGAAGTTGGAAATTCCGGCTCCTGCTCTTTTTTGCCGTTGTAGGGCCGGGTTTCATTACTGCGAATGTTGACAACGATTCGGGCGGCATCTTCACTTATTCGCAGGCTGGCGCACAGTTCGGCTACCTGCTCTTGTGGTCGATGATTCCAATCACTGTCGCCCTGATCGTAGTACAGGAAATGTGCGCTCGCATGGGAGCGGTTACCGGCAAGGGCCTGAGCGATCTCATCCGCGAAGAATTCGGCCTGCGCGTTACCTTTCTCATGATGCTCGGCATTTTGATCACAAATTTCGGCAACGTCATTACCGAATTTATCGGCATTGTGGGAAGCATGAGTCTCTTCGGGGTCTCGAAGTACATCGCTGTCCCGATCTGCGCTGTGATTGTCTGGCTCATCGCCGTCAAAGGCCAGTACAAGAGTGTTGAGAAAGTTTTCCTGGCCGCTTCCTTTTTCTACATCGCTTACATATTTGCTGGAGTTCTAGCAAAGCCCGCATGGATGGAAGCAATGAAGGCGACAATTAAACCTCCAGAGTGGACTGCCTTCAGGCAAGGTCCATACCTCTACATGATGATCGGCGTTGTGGGAACCACGATCGCGCCGTGGATGCAGTTCTATCTGCAGTCGTCGATCGTGGAAAAAGGCGTCACCCGCCGCCAATACAAGACCTCTCGGCTGGACGTGATTGTCGGCTGCATCTTTACTGACGTCGTTGCCTGGTTCATCATCGTTGCCTGCGCCGCCACGCTCTACCTCCATGGTAATCGAGATATTCGCGATGCCGCCGACGCTGCTCAGGCGTTGCGTCCGCTGGCGGGCGACTGGGCCTACATATTGTTTGCGCTCGGACTGTTCAATGCGTCGCTGTTTGCGGCATCGATCCTGCCGCTATCCACGGCTTACACCGTTTGTGAAGGATTGGGCCTCGAGTCTGGCGTGGAGCGAAAATTCTCAGAAGCCCCAGCTTTTTACTGGCTCTATACTGCGCTCATCGTTGCGGGAGGAGCGGTAGTTCTGATCCCCGGGCTTCCGCTGATCAAGATTGCGGTATTTTCGCAAGTGGTCAATGGCGCGGTGCTGCCCTTCGTGCTAATTTTTATGCTGCTGCTCATCAACAAGAAGGAACTGATGGGCGAATACGTAAACAAACTGACTTTCAACATCATCGCATGGGCAACCACCGTGATCATGATTGGATTGACCGTGGCCTATGTGTACGGACTCATGCGCGGAAGCACGTGAAATAAGGCTAATCTACTTACGCGCCAACCGTCGATAAAATCACAACGTCATAAAATTTCCGACTCCATCCTTCTTGGCCCGCTGAAAAGCTAGATTGGCAGCGACCATATCCTCCATCGCCACACCCATCGCCTTGTACACGGTGATTTCGTGGTCGCTACTTCGGCCCAGCTTCTGATCGAGAATTACCGCTCCGAGAGTCGTGCCCCTTGAACTGTCCAAGTCGACGAGTTCGCTGCATCCGACCGGAGCTGGTTGAAAAGCATCGAGCGTCTCTACAAAGAGGCGATGATTTTTTGCCAGATCTTTCGGCAACTCTCCGTGTGGAGGATGAAATCCGACCGAGGTGACATGCGTGCCGGCCTTTACCCATGCAGATTCGATCACGGGCTCGGGCGAGTGAGTTGTCATGCACACAACGTCTGACTCACGCACTGCCTCCTCCAGGTTTGCGATGGGACGCGCGATTTCGCTCTGTGCGGCGAGTTTCCGAGCTTCTTCGAAGCGCAACGAGGAAATATTAATGCGCTCGAAATTGCGAACGAGAGGAAGCAAGCGGAGGTGTTGACGTCCCTGAACGCCCGCACCGATCACGGTGGCGATGCGGGAATCGGCGCGACTCAGCAGGCGAACGGAAAGAACTGCGGCGGCAGCGGTGCGGATGGCCGTAACGTATGTGCCATCCATGATGCAGGAGGTTGCGCCCGTGTTGGGATCGAATAGGGTAATCAGCGCGAGGTGATTGGGCAAGCCGATTTGTAGATTGCCATCGAAGACGTTGACGATCTTGACGGCGAGCTGCATGCCGGACCGCCATGCCGGCATAGTCAGCGAGAAACCTTTTCCGGGCACCGACAGTCTTGATCTCGGAGGGGACTGGATTTCTCCCAACTCGAGCCCTTGGAAACCGTCTTCCAGAGCGTCGAGCAGCTCTCGCGGATCGAGATACTTCTCCACGTCTCGCTCGCTGAGCGTCATTACCGGCGTGGCGCCCTTCTTGATTTCAAAGGCGGCGAGGGCGGGTTGATTTTCGCTTTCGCTCATTGTGGATGAGTTCTCAGTTGCCGGTTCTCAGTTCTCATTGAAAAGTGGTGCAATCTTCATCAAGTAATGCGTTGCATCGCACTCATAGAATCTTTCCAGCCGCGAGATCCTTCACCAGGCTCAAGTCGGCCTCCAGAAAATCCAGACGCAGTAACTCTTGGCGCGTCACCCATCGAATTTCCCGAAAAATTCGGTTCTCCATTTCGCCCTGATAGTGGCGTACTTCGAAAAAGCGCAGCTCCACCGAACCGCCGCTGGAATATTCGTGGACGAGGCGCGCTACCTCGACGCCGACGTCGGCCACAATGCCGAGCTCTTCATCGAGTTCGCGCCGCATGGCATCGCGGGGCTGTTCGCCTTCTTCGATCTTGCCTCCGGGAAATTCCCACTGCAGTGGCATCGGCTGGTGCCGCGTCCTCTGACAGGCCAAAATCAGGTCATCTTTCACAATCAACGCGGCTACGACTCGTTTCATGATCTTCCAGCACGAGAGGATGCTGGCTCGGTTTCCTTCTCCAGTCGCTTGCCCACGAGCTGAGCAATGTATTCAATCAGCGCGCGGTCTTTGGCGCCAAATGCCGCGGGGAAGTGGCTGTCGATATCCAGTTCGCCCGCCACCGCGCCATTGACGAAAACCGGCACAACGATCTCGGACTTGGTTTCGAGCGAGCACGCGAGATAGCGCGGATCCTTCTTGACATCATCCACGACTACGGTCTTACTCGACGATGCGGCCGCGCCGCAGATTCCCTGATTCAAAGGAATGCGGGTATGCGGAGTCATGGCTCCGCGATAGTGTCCCAGCACGAGCACCGGCGGATTCGCATCCGCTTCCAGCATGTAGAAGCCGACCCAGTTGTATTTGAGCATCTGCTCGTTCAGCAAAGCGGTAATGCCTGCCATGAGTTCATCTGCCGTGTGCGCTTTGTCATTCAGGCGATCTGCGTCCTTGCGCACTTCGTTGAGCTTGTCAGTTTTCAAAATAGTTGCCATAACAATAATCCTAAATCAAGCTGCCGCAGTTCAGCATCGCTCAGCTTCGCCGCGGTACTGCTCTTCGCGGTACTTCCGTAATCGGCCGAAGTCCTTGCTGCGCGCCGAATTGCGCCGGATGGATCGCTCCCGCCAGCGCGCGCAATCCCGCAAGCAGCGTAGGAGCGGGAGTATTCAGGAGTTCGTCGGAGATGCAATAGACCTGCGAATTGCGTGCGGCTGTAGTCTCTGACCAGTTTCTTTCGGCGACGATCTTTGCCAGCGGCACGCGATCTCCGGCTCCGCACCATGCCGCGATGATGACCTCGGGATCCAGTCGAACCACTTCTTCTGCGGAGCACTGTTTGCCTGCTTCGCCCAAGAAGTCGCCTCCTGCCGCATTCACCAGCTCAGCAACCCAAGGTTGTGAGGTGATGATCGGCTTTCCCCATTCCTCGGCGAAGACGCGCCTTCTCGGAAGGCTAGCAGTCTGGCTTCGCACCTCTGCTATTGCTACTTGCATATTGCTAATCACTTGCTCGCCGCGCTCGCTGGCGCCGACTGACGAAGAGATCAAGGCGATGTCGGTGTAGATGTCGTCGAGCGTGCGCGGAGCGAGGCCGAGAAAGCTGATTCCGGACTTGAGGATCTCGACGACCGCTGCTTCCTGATAAGGCACAGAGGCGATTATCAGGTCAGGCTTGGCGGCGAGAATCTCGCTGGCTTTCGACGTCCATGAATCGGCGATGATCAGGCGCGATCGGTTGCGCGAGTCAGTCTTTAGTTCAGGAACTACGTCGGCACAATACTTGGTGCAAGCCACGACGCGATCCAACTCACCGACATTCGCCAGAATGACTGTCGCGCTGGGCTGAAGGCAAGCTATGCGGCGAGGATGATGCGAGTCGGGCATCTGTCCATTGTAGGAGACTGATTCTCGTTCGTGCTTTCTCGTGTCGTGTCCCGGAGATTCGACGCGTAGCAACCGGGACCGTTATCACTCACTCGAAACGCGTCGGTACTGCGGACAAAATACATAGGTCCTTCGCTTCGCTCAGGATGACAATGAGAATTAGGCTCTACGCTTCGCTCAGCCCAGTGCGAGCGAAGTGAATTCAAGCGTCGACGAATTACAATCGCTCCTGTGTATTCGGCTGAACTCTTAGACCATTTCGAGCATCCGCGCAACGCGGGTGAAGTTGAGTCTCCTGATCGCACAGCGCGACTCGAGAATCCTGTCTGCGGCGATATTCTCGAACTTACGCTTCGCCTTGAAGGTGAAGAACGGGAAGGCAAGCGCATCGCCGACATTCGCTTTCGCGCCAAAGGTTGCGTTCCGGCGATGGCTTGCGGATCGGCGATCACCGAGTTGGTGAAAGGGAAAAAAGTCGACGAAGCGCGAAAAATCAGCAGGGAAGAGTTGGTGGAAAAAGTCGGAGGCTTGCCGCAAGCCTCCGCCCACGCGAGCCATCTGGCGATGGACACGCTCGCTGCGCTGCTGCGGAATATCTGACTGTTGTCGAGACGCTGCGTTTCTCCGCTCATCGCAACATGCGCGAGGAGCGGAAGACCGCGCCATTCGCGACTTAACTTTTATTTCGGCATGACTTCGTGCGCCAGTTTGCTGGCTACTACTTCGCGAAGGTCGTTGCGTTTTTTGCCTGCCTCGATCATCGCGTCACGCGATCCATAATGTTTAGCCATGATGGTGGCGGATTTAGCATCGCTCTGGTCGAGCGCAGACCAGTTTGGAAACATGAGGCCCACCGCAACGTCCCAGTCGTTCGGTCCATCGGTGGTCACGTTGTTCCAGACTTTGTAGTCGCTGAGTATGCCTTCTTTTTTCAGGGCGTCGTACGATGGTTTGAGGTGTTCGCGAAAATCTTTCCAGAACGGTTCTGCCTGACCTGGCTTGATGTGGTAATAGATCACGCGCCAAATTGGCCCTTGATCATAGTTGGGATTCTGCGCAAGGGCGGGAAGCGCGCAAAGTAGCGTGATGACGAACAGGGTCACACAAAGAGTTTTTTTCATTTTTCTCCTGTTATTTTTTTGGAATGGGATCGATACGGCCCGAGCAACGACGCCGAATCCTATCACTCCGGGCGACTGTTTACAATTCGTTCTTGGGTTGATAAACCGTCCAGCCGTTTGCAATTGCGATTTCTTTTAGATCGGGATTGGGATTGATGGCATAGGGATGCCTGGAGTGGGCTAGCATTTCGCGGTCCCAGATGGCGTTGCCGAAGGCGCAATCGGGGCGGGTTTCGGAGGAGGATTTTAGGGCGGCGCGAATGGCTTCGGGCTTACCGGGTCCGCTGGGGATTCGGATGAGGCGGTCGGTGATGAAGCGAACGTTGCCGCCGTTATTTTTTTCTTTTACCACGTCTACGGCTACTTCGGCGGCGAGGATGCGATTTTCGGGGATGCCGAAGTAGCGCATGCCGCTGCGGATGATCCATTGATTGGAAGAGGAGACGGCCCAGACGTCGCATGGGTTGGATAGGCCGTTGGCGCGCAGACGGGCGATTAGTTCGCGCATCTCGGGAAAAATGTTGGGCGCGATTCCCTGGGCGAAATAGGTGTCGCAGGCTTGCTGAACTACTTCTTCTCGGAGGCCGCGATGCATGGTGACCATTTCTCCGCACATGACGTCTTCAGGGACCTTGCCCGCTTTGTAGTCGGCGTAGCGGGCGCGGGCCCAGCGCACGATCTCGGGCGACACGAGGCCTTCGTCCAGCTCCCAGGCAAAGAATCCTTCTCCGGCATCGCCCGACCAGAGTGTGCCGTCGCAGTCGAAGGTGGCGACTCGCGGGTGGAGGCGGAGAACGCTTTCTATGAATTCGGTTTGGCGGGTGGAAAGATGGGGCATAGTTATCAATATAGCGTTCGCGGGATGGCGGATCACAATCGACGCGGCAACGGGCTGAACCACTAAGGACACTGAGGATCACTAAGGGTTGTCACGATAACGCCGCGTACTGCTCGGGCGTGTCGACATTTACGGTTACGAGCGGATCGTCTACGGGGACGTATTCGATTGCGGATTGATTCGCGTGCTCGACGTCGCGGGCGTTGGATGAGTTTGGGGCGCTGAGGAAGACGGTAAGCATTTCGCGACCCAGCAGAATGGGATGGCCGTGCTTGCCGTCGTACTCGGGGATTACCGCCCACTTTCTTTTTGCGGTTGCTCCGTCGAAAGCAGTTTGCAACTTTTCGATTGTGCCGGGGCGGACGGGCGGGCGATCGACTAGGGTGACCATGGCGGCGTCGCGGCCGCGATTGAGAACTTCTTGTAATCCCACTTGGAGTGAGCTGAACTGGCCGCGCTCGGGGTCGGGATTAACTATGAGCGTTGCGCCGTTGGCGTAGATGATGGGAGCGAGCGCGGCTTGATTCTTGCCGGCGACTACGAGGACTTCGTCGACGTGGGAGAAGAAGAGGCGGATGGCGGCGGAGAGGAAAGTTTCTCCGGTGGAGTTGGTTGGCTGGGGCGGCCAGGGGAGCAAGGCTTTGTCGCGGCCCATGCGGGAGGATTCGCCGGCGGCCAGGATTAGTCCGCAGAATGCAGCGGTGCGTGCCATGTGGGGACGATAGCGCTGGTAAGGCAGGAAAAGCAACAGGCGGGAAATGCAGAGGCGGGAAAGCAAGGCCGGGAACGGCAAAGGCGGGATCCGCAATTGGTTAATTGAATGTTGGCAGCTTGACCAGGTCGTCGTGGGGGACTCGTTCTACGGGATTGCCGGCTTTGCGCCAGGCGCGGAGGCCTCCGGCGATTACGAAAACTTTGAATCCTAGATCTTGTAGTTGACGCGCCACACGGGCGCTGGTGGCTTCGCGCGCTCAAGTACAGTAGAGATAAATCTCGCGATCCTTGGGGAGATCCTTTACTTCTTCGACCAGGTTGTTGGGCTCGATGCGGATGGATCCGGCGATGCGTTCGGAGTCGGCTTCGTAGTAGCCGTGGCTGCGGACATCGGCGATGAGCATGTTGTGAGCCGCGTCGTCCATTAAGCGGCGGGCGAGTTCTTCGGCGGGGACGCGAGGGACGATGTCAAGCAGGCGGTATTTGCGATAGATGTAGATGCGGTAGATGACATAGACGCCGAGGCCGACTCCGAAGATGATTTCGGCGACGAAGCCGGCGGAGCGGAGTCCGCGAGTGATGTCGCGCAGTATGTCGCTGCAGAGATATCCGACAGTGGCGTAGGCGCCTATGTAGAAAATTGCGCCGAGAGTGTCGAATTGGAGAAAATCGCCGAGTCTCATTTTCATGCTGCCGGCTAGAGGCGGCGACATGGTGTTGATGCCGGGAATGAATTTGGCGAAGAGCAGGGTCACTTTGCCGCGGCGGTAGAAATATTCGGCGGAGCGCAGGATGCAGGTTTCAGGGTTGGCCGAGAGGCGGCAGAGGAAGCCAAGGAGGGCCCATCCGCTGAAGCGGCCCATGAAATAGAGGATGATGTCGCCGATGAGCATCGACACGAGGGCGATGCCGAAGACGAGATAAAAATGAAGATGGCCGTAGGCGGCGACGGCTCCGGCGGTGAGGATGGCGAGAGCGGCGGGCAGGGGGAAGCCTATGGCTTCAGCCAGGCACACGATCGCGAGGAAGAGGTAGCCGTGATGCGAAATTATGGAGAGCAGATCGGTCATTGGAGAAAAGGGTTGCTCTAGTATAGCAACCGCTATGGAGTGATCGGCGTAGAGGCCCCAGGGCGCAGTGTGGGAATCCTGGGCGCGTTCGAGCAGCGGCTAGCGCGTCGGCTCAGAGAGCTTTCAGGAATTAGGGTTGAGTCGGCAGGACGCGGGGCGCGAGCAAAATGCATGGGTCCTTCGCTTCGCTCAGGATGACAATCATCTAAATTGCCGAATGCTACTTCTCTCTGGCGACCACGTATTCTGGCGCCCAGAGGAGGGCGCGTTTGATCTCGGAGTCGGGAAAGGTACAGATGGCTTTGCGGGCGGATTCGGCGTAGCGGGTGGCTTGCTGCGAGGCGTATTCGAGGGAGCCGTAGCGCTTGAGGATAGTCAGGATATCGGGGTGGGTTACACCGTTGAAGGCGCGATCGCGGAGAACGGTTTCGATCTGCTGACGCTCGGCGGGAGTGCAACGTTCCAGCGCATGAATGACGGCCATGGTGGCTTTGCCTTCGCGCAGGTCGCTGGCCACGGGCTTGCCCAGCACGCTCTCTGAGGCGGTGAGGTCGAGCACATCGTCGACGATCTGGAAGGCTATGCCGAGGTCGCGACCGTATTGACCGAGACGGTCCTCTTGATTTGTGGTGGCTCCGCCGAGGATTGCGCCTACCCGCATGCACACGGAGAAGAGGCACGCGGTCTTGCGATAGATGAGATCGAGATGCTCTTGTGTTGAGATGAGCTGGCCTAGCAACTCCATCTGGAGGAGTTCGCCTTCGACCAACTGCTGCGTGAGTTCGACTAGCACATCGAGAATGCGGAAATTGCGCTCCTGCACGGCGACCTTGAAGGCCTGCATGTAGAGCCAGTCACCGGCGAGCACGCACATGGAATTGCCCCAGCGTGTGTTGGCGGCGGGACGGCCGCGGCGAGTTTGAGCTTCGTCGATAATGTCGTCGTGGACGAGCGTCGCGGTGTGGATGATTTCGACGACGGAGGCGAGTTTGACCGCGCCTGTACCCTGGTAGCCGAGGAGTTTGGCGGAGAGCAGCAGGAGCGCGGGACGAATTCGCTTGCCGCCGCCAACGCGCAAGTATTCGCCGATCTCGGTGATCGCCGCGACATCGGAGACGGTGTCGTGGCCAAACTGCTCTTCGATCGCGACGATGTCATCGCGCAGAAGGTCGAAGATCTCTTTCCCGTTGCTGGATGTGGTTGTACTCAATTTCCCGGTCTCTCCGGAGATCAGTTGCTCCGATAATTTGTGAACTGGAGATCGATGCCGAAATCCTGTTGCTTGACCATGGCAATGATCTCCTGAAGCGTATCGCGATCTTTGCTGCTGACGCGCACTACATCGGCCTGGATGGAGGCTTGTGCTTTCTTCTTCGAATTCTTGATCAGCTTCACGATCTCGCGCGCTTTTTCGATCGGAATGCCTTGCTGAATGGTGATCTTTTGCTTCACCGTGCTTCCGGCGGATGGCTCCAATGCGGCGTAGGTCAAGCCTTTCAGGGGGACTCCTCGTTTTACGAGTTTGGCTTGGAAGACGTCATTCACCGCCTTCATTTTGAATTCGTCGGCGGAGTGCAGCATGATGGCGTCGGTTCCCTCCAGCGCGATCTGCGACTTCGAGTCTTTGAGGTCGAAGCGGGTGCTGACTTCTTTCATCGCCTGCTGGATGGCGTTGTTGACTTCCGCGAGGTCGATTTTGCTGACGACATCGAAACTGTTATCGGGCATGGTTGATCACCGTCAAGAGCAGGTGTCAGGTCTTAGGTGTTAAGTGTCAGGAAAAGCAAGGGCTTCTTCCTGATACCTAACACCTAAAAGCTGAGATCTGGTTTCGTGGAATGGCGCCCCATAATGTGTACTCATGAGGGTAACAGAAGAGGGATTGTCTGCGAAGGCGGGGCGGGCTGAAGTGCGACGTCATGCTGCGGAGAGCAGGTCCTTCGCTCCGCTCAGGATGACAAGCTTTTTAAGAATTAGGGAGCTGTGTGCGGAGTCTCCGACGAGAGCTTAAAGAAGTCGTAGAAATTCTGGGTTGTGCGGGCGCCGATTTCTTCGGTGGACAAGTTGCGCAATTCGGCGATCCGGCGGGCTACTTCTGCGACAAATGCCGGTTCATTGCGCTGGCCGCGATGTGGAATTGGCGCAAGGTAGGGAGAATCGGTTTCGATCAGCATGCGGTCGAGGGGAACGATTTGCGCGGCGTCGCGAATGGGCTGCGCCTTGGGGAAGGTGATGTTGCCGGCAAAGGAAATGAGGAAGCCCATGTCAAGAGCGCGGCTCGCGTGGGCTGCGCTGCCAGTGAAGCAGTGGAGGATGCCGCCAAGGCCGGTGGGCGTCCAATGATCGGCGATTATATGGAGGCAATCCTCCCAGGCGTTTTCGCTGTTGTTGGAGGGACGGCAGTGGATGATGATGGGGAGCTTGGCTGACTTTGCTAGCTCCATCTGTTTCAGGAAAACTGCTTTTTGTATTTCTCGCGGGGAGTGGTCGTAAAAATAGTCGAGGCCGATTTCTCCCCAGGCGATGACCTTGGGATGGCGCGCCCATTGGGTTAGTTGGGCGTATGCCGGTTCGGTGGCGAGGTGCGCTTCATGGGGGTGAATTCCTACGCTGGCCCAGATTCGGGGATAGTATGGGTTTCCGTCATATTTTTCAGCGATCTGAATTCCGCAGTCGGCGGTGTCGGGTCCTTCGCCGATTCCGATGGCGAGATAGGCTTCGATGCCGTTTTGTTTTGCGCGCGCCAGGACGGCGTCACGATCGGCGTCGTAGCGTTCGCCTTCGAGATGGGCGTGAGAGTCGATGAACACGGTCTATGGTCGGTGGTCGTTCGTCGTTGATCGTTCGCGAAGCGCCGCGCTATTTCAGACGCGTGCCTATGGGGACATCTTCTAGAAAGCCTGCCAGTACCGCTTTGCCGCCTTCGGGCGAGGCGGCCACGATCATGCCGTTCGATTCGAGGCCGCGCAGTTTGCGGGGAGCGAGGTTGGCCACGACTACGACTTTGCGGCCGATCAGCGTTTCTGGTGCATAGGACTCGGCGATGCCGGCTACAAGTTGGCGGACCTCCGTTCCTAGATCTACTTCTAGGCGCAGCAGTTTGTCGGCGCCTTTTACACGCTCGGCGGTCTTTACTTGCGCTACGCGCAGTTCGACTTTCGCAAAATCGTCGATGCTGATTTTGCCGTCGGGAATTGCGGGGGCGGGCTTCGCTGCGGGTTTCGTCTCTGTCGAAGCTGCCATTGGCTGCTTTGCTTCGCTCGGCTGGACGGGCGAAACGCCCGTCACCACACTGGCTCCACTCTCTTCCATTTTCTGCATCCTCTCTACTGCGGATTTGTCGGCGCGGGGGAATACGGCTTGGACTTCACCCAACTTGGTGCCGAGGCGAAGTTGTCCCCACTGCAATTGTGTCAGGTCGAATTTCTTAATGTCCCCCAGGCCCATCTGGGACCAGATTTTCGCGGTGGCTTCGGGGATCACGGGGTGGGCCAGGGCGGTGACGATGCGAAGGGCTTCGGCGCTGGTGTAGAGGACGGTGGCGAGGCGCGCGCGGCTTTCTTCGTCTTTCTTTTCGTCCAGCGACCAAGGCTCGTTTTCGACAATGTATTTGTCGACGGCGGCCACTAATCCCCATGCGGCTTCCAGCGCGCGCGAGAATTGATACTGATCGAAGAGAGCGGCGAAGTCGGCAATGACTTTTTTTGCGGCGTCGGCAATGGCGGCGTCAGCCGGGGTTTGCGCTGAGTGCGAGGGGTAGGGGACTTCTCCCCTGAAGTAGCGCGTGATCATGGTCAGGGTGCGGCTGGCGAGGTTGCCGAGGCCGTTGGCGAGGTCGGAGTTGTAGCGCTGGACCAGCGCATCGAAACTGAACGATCCGTCGCTTCCGAAGACGACTTCGCGCAGGAGAAAATATCGCAGCGCGTCGGCGCCGAGCACGTCGACGATGGTTTCGGCGCGGACGATGTTGCCGCGCGATTTCGACATTTTGCTTTCTTCGAAGAGCAGCCAGCCGTGGGCGGTGATGCCTTTGGGCAGGGGCAGTCCGGCGGCAAGAAGAAATGCGGGCCAGTAGACGCAGTGGAAGCGGACGATTTCTTTGCCGATCATGTGTACGTCGGCGGGCCAGTATTTTTCGTATTTGCTGGTATCGGCTGAGCCGTAGCCTAGGGCGGTGATGTAGTTGGCGAGCGCATCGAGCCAGACGTAGACGACGTGCTTCGGATCGTCGGGCACAGGGATGCCCCAGGAGAAGGTCGAGCGGCTGATGGAAAGGTCGCGCAGGCCTCCGCGGACGAAGGAGAGAACTTCGTTGCGGCGCGTCTCGGGGCGTATGAAATCGGGATGCTCAGTGTAGAGGCGGATGAGTTGATCCTGAAACGCCGAGAGCTTAAAGTAATAATTTTCTTCGTGGACGGTCTCGGTGGGGCGGCCGCAATCGGGGCAAGGGGCGCCGGGTTCGGCATCGACGTAGAGTTCGTCGGAGACGCAGTATTGGCCGGTGTAGGTTCCTTTGTAGATGTAGCCGTTGTCGCGAATTTTGCGCCACAACGCCTGCACGCCTTTTTTGTGCCGGTCGGAGGTGGTGCGGATGAAATCGTCTGGCGTCAGGCCCATGTGCTTCCAGAGGGCGCGGAACTGGGCGGAAACTTCATCGGCGAACTGCTGCGGCGTTTTGCCTGCGGCCTGAGCGGCGCGCTCGATTTTTTGTCCGTGCTCGTCGGTGCCGGTGAGGAACCAGGTGTCGTCTCCGAGCATGCGGTGACGGCGGGCGATGGTGTCGCAGGCGATGGTGGTGTAGGCGTGCCCGATGTGGGGGCGCGCGTTGACGTAGTAGATAGGGGTCGTGATGTAAAACTTCTTGGGCATTCTGTCCTTGGAGTGAAATCTTACCTCAGCGGCTCAAGCCGCAATTCAAATAGGCCGCTTATCGCAGCGGTGAACCGCTGCCCCACCCAAAAGCTACGGCGGCGGCAATCCAGTGTTGTTGCGCTGCTCTGAATTGGCTGCGGCTGCGCCAGCAAAATCAAGTGCTCCGGGCCGCTTTCGAACAGCCTGATAGAAAAGAATATCCGAAGCTGTCAATTTACGCGGCGTTGGTTGTGTTTGATTTGATGTCGTTCACATCGATTCCGATGTGCTGGAGGTGGTGCAACATGTGGGTGACGTAATCATCGAATACGAATTCAAGCGTCATCGGTTGGGAAGCAGCTACGGTGAGCGTGTGGGACCAGGCGGAGTCGGGCACGGATTCGGCTGCGGCCAGCAATTGGCGATTGAGGGCCTGCCATACCTCGATCAAGTCTTTCCAGTCGCGGTGCTGATAGCGATTGATTGCTACCCAGCGATTTTGCTCGTAGCCGGGCATAGCTAGTTTGTCTTCGGATTGCACGCGAACGATTCGCTGATGATTGTTGGCGGCGGAATCAAGCAGGTGGCCTAGCTCTTCCTTGGGAGACCAAGCGGTTGTCGATGACTTGGTCTCGGCGTTGGTCTGCGAAATCTGTTCGAGGCGGGTGGGCACGCGCTCGACAAGATCGCGTAATAGATTAAGGGACGGCATGGGGTTCAGCTCCTACTTTCGCGAAATGCGGACTTTAAAGGTCAGAGGTCGGAGGTCAGATTGCAGATTTAAAACCTGAATGTCAGGCACTTACCTTTGCAATCCAACCTCTGACATCTAACCTTGCTTTCTTGTGCTGGCGTAGGCTTGCATGGCTTCCTGGAGCACGTTTTTCAGGGGCACGTGATTGGTTTCCGCGAGCTTGCGGCAGTCTTCGAATTCGGGCGCATAGTTAGAGATGCTGCCATTCATGTTTGCGATCTTAATTCGCACGGGGCCCCAGGTTGTGGCGACGGTTTCCCAGCGGCGGGAGAGGGTCTGGCGCTGCTCTTCGCGGTGGCGGACTCCGAGGGTGGTGGTCTCGGCGAAAATTAAATTGATCAGGTGATTGGCGTCTTCTGTTTTTGCGAGGACGGTTAGCAGGGCGCCGGGACGGTTTTTTTTCATTTGGATGGGCACGCTGAATACGTCGAGCGCGCCCTCGGCCAAAAGGCGCTCCATGGCGTAGGCGAGGACTTGCGGGTTGAGGTCGTCGAGGTTCGCTTCGAGGATGGTGATTGTCTCGTTTGCTGCGCTAGGGGCTGTACCCGGCAATTTGCTCGTGGAATCTGCCTGCACGGTTTCTCCGATCGTCAATCGCAGCAAGTTTGGATGATCGGGGAAATCTCTGGTTCCTGCGCCGTAACCCGCTTTCTCGATCTTCATGGCGGGAAAGGGTGCGAAGCGGCTGGCCAGCGTTTTCACTATTGCCGCACCGGTGGGGGTTACTAGTTCGACTTGCGGGCCGGAGGAATAGACGGGCGCGTTGCTTAGTAATTTCAGCGTGGCGGGGGCGGGGACGGGGAGGGTTCCGTGGACGCACTTGACGGTGCCGCCGCCTACGTTTAGCGGGGAACAGACCCATTCCTCGACGGCGAGAGATTCGGCGCCTGCGGCGGCGCAGACGATGTCTACCATGGCGTCGACGGCGCCTACTTCGTGGAAATGGACCTGGTGGATAGAGGTGTTGTGAATCTCGGCTTCGGCCTGGCCCAGGGCTTCGAAGATTTTGATCGCCGTTTGCTTGGCGCTGGCACTAATGGCTGCGTTTTGGATGATGCGGCGGATTGCGGGCAGGGTGCGACCGTGCTTTTCCCCATGATGAGGGTCGTGGGTGTGACTGTGAGCCTGGTCGTGACTGTGGGTGTGGCCGGAAGCATCGTCGTGCCGATGCTCTTGTTGGTGCGCGAAAATTTCGCGGGGTAGATCTTTTTCGCCGTTCGCGTAGACGTCGACTTTGGGTGCAGAAATTCCGCAGCGCATTACGCGCGAGATTTCTAGTCGGGCGCCGATGTTTAGTGCGGCTACTGTATCTTGCAGAATTTTCTCGGATACGCCGGCATCTACCAGGGCGCCTAGAAACATGTCACCGCTGATGCCGGAAAAACAATCGAGGTAGGCTATGCGCATGGGGAGATCGCTGTTCGTTCTTGGCTGTTCGCTTTTCGCTAGAAGTCAAAAGCCAAGAGCAAAAAGCGCCGTGCGTTCGAATTTTCATCATAGGTGCGGCTGGTATTGCCGTCAAACGCGGCGTATTTCGCGAGTTTGTTAGAATCACTCTTTCTTCAATCATTTAGAGGGCATCCTTGTATCGATATCTGGAACGCCGGTTGGTCGAGCATTTGCGCGAGTTTCTAAAGCGCACTTACGGGCTCGAGGTCTCGAACACTGTCGTCGAGCAGCCGCCGAAAATTGAGTTTGGCGAATATGCGCTGCCGCTTGCTTTTGAGTTGGCGCGCAAGCTGCGTAAGGCTCCGCGCAAGATTGCGGAGGAGATTGTTGCCGGGATCGGTACGATTCCGGGCTTTGAAACGTTCGAGGTCGCTGGCGGGGGGTATATCAACGTTCGCGTGAAGCGAGCTGAGCTCGCCGGGGCGCTCACTGCGGATGAATCGCCGGTTGAAGACATTCCTGCGGGTAAAGTTCTGGTTGAACATTCGAGTATTAATCCCAACAAAGCGGCACACATCGGGCACTTGCGCAATGCCATTCTTGGCGACACGTTTGTCCGGCTGCTGCGGTTTGCGGGCAGGGAAGTGGATGTGCAGAACTATATCGACAATACGGGCGTGCAGGTTGCCGACGTCGTGGTTGGCTTTCTGCATATAGAGCAGAAGTCGCGGGCGCAGATTGAGGCGCTGGCTGCAGCTCCGCGTTTCGATTATGTATGCTGGGATCTTTATGCGCGGGTCTCGCACTGGTATGAAGAGGACAAGGCGAACCCGCGGGCGCGGGCGGATACGCTGCGCGCGATTGAAGAAGGGAACAATGAGACGGCGGCGATTGCGGATTTGATTTCGGTTGCGGTGCTGAAACGGCATCTGGAGACGATGGATCGGCTGGATATTGAGTATGACTTCCTGCCGCGGGAGAGCGAGATCCTGCATCTGCATTTTTGGGACGCGGCGTTTGGCAAGCTTAAGGAAGCGGGCGTGCTTACATACGAAGCCGTGGGTAAGAACGCGGGCTGCTGGGTTATGCCGCGGGCGGGGAGGGCAAAAACCTTAACCACGGGGGGCACTGAGGGCACAGGGGAAAACAGCATAGGGGAAAACATTGCCGAGGAAGATCAGAAGGTGATTGTGCGCTCGAACGGTACGGTCGGTTATGTCGGCAAAGACATTGCTTATCACATGTGGAAGTTTGGGCTGCTGGGGCGCGATTTTGGATACCGAAAATTTTATCGCTATCCGAATGCGCACGAATGTTGGATCTCGACTACGGATGGAGAAAAAGATCATCCGCACTTTGGTGATGTGGCGGAGATTTATAACGTGATCGATGCGCGGCAGTCGGAGGCGCAGAACACGGTGATAGAGGCCTTGCGCGGGCTGGGGCATGACGAGGCGGCGGATCGGTATACGCATTTTTCTTATGAGATGGTGGCGCTTACTCCGCGCTGCGCGGCTGAACTCGGCTACACGCTGAGCGAAGAAGATAAGGGGCGGGCGTGGATAGAGGTTTCGGGGCGCAAGGGGTTTGGGGTGAAGGCGGATGATCTTTTGGATGCGCTGATCGGCGCGGCTCGCAAAGAAGTGGATGCGCGGCACGCGGAGTTGAGCGATGCGGAGCGCGGCGGCATTGCTGCGCAGATTGCGATTGGGGCGCTGCGCTACTTCATGCTGAAGTTTACTAAGCCTTCGGTGATCGCGTTTGATTTCAAAGAGGCGCTGAGCTTTGAGGGCGACACTGGGCCTTACGTCCAGTACGCAGCGGTGCGGGCGACTAACATTTTCCGTAAAGGCGGCCTGGACGTGGAAAGTTTTTCCCGCGAGGGCACGGTTGGCGTCTCGGCGGAAGATTTTGATAAGTATCTTGGCGGCGCGGCGGGGGATGATATCTGGGAGCTATGGCTCGCGGCGGCCAAGACTTCTTACGTTGTGAGCCAGTGTATTGCTGCCACGGAGCCCGCTTATCTGGCGAAACATACATTTCAACTGGCGCAGCTTTTCAATACTTTTTATCACCGGTATCCGATTTTGAGCGAGACGGATGAGGGGCGGAAGAAGTTTTTGCTGACTACGGCTGCGGTGGTTCGACGCGAATTGAATCGCGCTCTTGGAGTGATGGGAATCACAGTTCCTCCGGTAATGTAGCGCTGGGTAATGTGACGCTGGTTACTATTCTCCCGGTCTTCGACAACGCTTCCTGCAACTTCCGTGATCTACTGCGCATCCGTCTCATTAGGGATAGCGTAGAGATATTCCGTGGTGATTTTCCTATGAAGAAGACTAAGAGCATTTTGGTGATTGCACTTTTAATTTTGGCGCTGGCGAGTTTGGGCGCGGCCGCGGCTTCGGCGAGTTCGCAGCCTATGCCGCGCACGTTGGCGAACTCCCGCTTCGTTTATGTGACCGCTTATGATGGGGATCAGTTCGATTCTAACCTTTTGCCGGAGGACCGCGCCGCTATTGGGCGGGTTCAGGAAGCGATCCAGAAGTGGGGCAAACTCATTATTGTTTATCGGCCGCAGGAGGCCGATGTGATTTTGGCGGTGCAGTCTCGTCCGTCGGAAGATGTGCTGGCGGTTTATGAGGCGCACAGCGGGGATTGGCGCAGCGGGCCTTCGTCGAGTTATCTCTGGCGGGTGATGGCGCGGGGAGGGTTGCAGAAGGGCGAAGCGCCGCTGGTTTCACAATTTGAGAAGGCTTGGGATGGGATTTTGCGGCCTCGCTGACGTGGAGAGGCGCTAACCACCAATGGCACGAAGACGACTCACTAAGTACCGCTAGGGTGGTGCTTCTGACTTTGCAGATTGCCTTTTTAAGTGGGCAGAACGACTGGACTGCCGATATTTGGTTGCTGACGAACGTCGCAGATATAAATCTTCCGCTGCCCGCACCGTATAAAATTTTTACGATTCATAGCGCGATTGCTGTGTCGGCGGTGGTTTCATTTCCCACAGCGATCGTGGAAGTGGTTGATATTGCACGGTTTGCGAATTTATTTCGGGAATTTGGATTGGCATCTGCCGTGCTTTAGTCAGAGTGGGTCCGATTAATAGACTTTTGCCTGGATCTGAAAACGGATTTCAAAATAAAAGCATCTATTTGGCCTAGGAGCCACGAAAAGCTTATGAATCGCACAACAACATTGAGAATGAGATTGACCCTACTGCTGGCCGTTATCGCGGCCGCGTCTATCGGATGTACCACGAAGAATTATGTGCGGCAGCAAACCACGCCGCTGATCAACAAGACGAACGAACTTGACGACATGACGGCGCAGAATTCCAAGGCGATCAGGGATGTTGACCAGCGCGCGCAAGCTGGAATTCAGGATGTGCAGACTCGTGCGGCAGCGGCTGACCAGAAGGCTTTGACGGCGGGCAGCGATGCCGACAAGGCGCAAGTGGCGGCGAATACCGCGACGCAGCGCGTCGATATGCTGACCAACACGGTCGTCAATCTGGATAATTATCGGCCGGTGGTAGAGACGGCGGTGCATTTTGGCTTCGACAAAGACAATTTGACGAAGCAGGCGCGCGAGGCAATCGACCAACTGGCGACGAGCGTTGCCACCACCAAGGGATACATCATCACGGTAGAGGGCGCGACGGATTCGGTAGGCAGTTCGGAATATAACTATGAGCTGAGCCAGCGCCGGGCCAATGCGGTGATTCAGTATCTGGCGGCGGAGAAGAGCGTTCCGGCTTACAAGGTTTATCTGATCGGGCTGGGTAAGGATAAGCCGGTGGAGTCGAATAAGACGCCGGACGGGCGGGCGAAGAACCGCCGCGTGGATATACGCCTGATGACGAATACTGGCGCGGACAATGCCACGCCGGCGCAAGCGCCGAGCAGCGGTAATACGACCCCTACGGCTAGCGCGGCTCCGCCATCGCTGTAATCTAAGTTTCCCCTCCTCCCCGGAGGACTTGCCAAACAGGCCGTCCCGCTCGTGGGCGGCCTGATTTTTTTGATTTGTTGCTCCCGTCATACCTGCCAATCCCGGTCACTCGGTTACAGGATTTACCCTATTTCGCGACGCACTAAGAAGTGCTATCATTCGACCCCATTCTGCATTGAAGCCGTGTTGTCTTCATCCGCCCTTATCTAATGAAAAAGGGGGAGGCAAACCATGAAGTTTGCAAAGTGCTTTTACTGTGGTGTAGTCGTGGTAGCGCTGATTCTGGCGACTGGCGTTTGGAAGCCGATTGCAAAGGCACGCGCTAATAGCGAGGCTAGCTCCGTGCCGGCCTTCAGAGTCGATGCCAACTGGCCCAGACCGCTTCCGGCCCCGCTCGGCACCGATGGTGTGGCGCATACGTGGGTGCAGGGAGAAGTGGCCGGCGTCTGTATCGACGCCGACGATAACGTGTTCACGGTCAACCGAGCGTGGGAAACCGGCGTGACCATCAACGGTGTCATTCAGGGAGACGAGTCAGGGGCAATCAACGGGAATGACGCCAGCGCGTCGGCGATTCCGGCGCCGGTGATTCTTGAATTTGATCCAAAGGGCAACGTGGTAAATGGCTTTGGCAATGCGGCGCTTACGCAGTCTGGTCCGACGTATGGCGGCAGCGTGTACATGCCTTATGGATCGCACGGCTGCTACGTCGATTACCAGGGCAACGTCTGGACGGGCGGCAATGGCGATGGCATCGTGCAGAAATACGCTCACGACGGAGGCGGTGGAATTGCGCTGATGCAGATCGGCACGAAGGGAGTTTGCGACGGACCATCGAACAACAGCACTCCTGGCGGCACCGTCGTATATCCAACCTGTGGCGAAGCCAACGACTACAACAGCAGCACTACGCTGCTGAACGAGCCGGCGGATATCGCGGTTGACCCTGACAATGATCCAGTTACAGGGCAGCCGGGGGACATCTACATCGCGGACGGGTATGGCAATCACCGGGTCGTGGTCTTCGATGCGAATGGCAACTACCTTCGCCAGTTCGGTACGAAGTGCATGTCACAGCCGTGTCCGGATGGAACGTTTGGAGCGACGGGAGGCGGTCATCCACACTGCGTGGTGCTCGGCAAAGACGGATTGGTATATGCGTGCGATCGCCCCGATAGCCGCATTGAAGTCTGGGACAAGACGGGCAATTTCGTTAAGTCGATTGGGATCGGGAATGCTCCGACCGCATCTGCCGGGGCGCAGGCAGCGATCCTGAAGGAGAACACTCGGGCTTGCGATATCGACTTCTATCCGAATATCGACTATCTCGGCAGCAAGAGCACGAAAAGCCAGAAATATATCATCGACGTAGATCTGGCCAACGACAATGCATGGGTGGTGGACAGAAAGCAGGGAAATATCATTGGCGCGCTTGGCGTCTGCGGTATCGCTCCGTGTCCGGGTCATAATGCGGGCCACTTCTCGTTCTCGCACACGACCGCCTCGGATTCTCAAGGCAACGTGTACGTGGCGGACACAATCACTGGGCGGCGCATTCAGAAGTTCGTTCCAGCGAACTGATGAGCGACGATCAACACTAACGATCAACTGCTAGGAAGATGAAAGCCAGGGGTGGAGACCGGGGAGATGTGGCTCCCCGGTCTGCCTTTGGCGGCTGGAGGGTTGCCACGATGCTTCGCCTCGGTCTAATGCGTTTCGCTGTTCTGGCCTTTTCTGCAGCACTCTTTTTTTCTTTTTCTGCCGTGCTTTTTACGACCCCTGCAAACGCGCATGATATTCCGCTGCACACGGTGGTGAATGCCTTCGTCAAGATGGAGGCTCACGAGGCGCATCTGGTAATTCGCGTGCCGCTCGACATCCTGCACGCGGTTCACTTCCCCATGAAGGGACAGATCTACGACCTTGCGGCCTCGGGGCCCGGGATAGACCTGGCGCTGCGCGGTATCGCTCAGGGAATCGATATACGGGAGAACGGAGTGCGACTCGTTTCGGCCAGCGCGATGGGCCGCTTCGATCTGCCTTCGGACCGGTCGTTTGAGGACTATCAACAGGCGCTGGCGCATGTGGGTGAGCCGCTCGAAAAAAATCTGGCGATTTACTTTGATCAGGGATATCTCGATGCGCATTTTGTCTATCCCATCACTTCGCCGAATTCCATTTTTACGATTCAGACGACGATCGCGCCCGAGCTGAAGGATCTGCTGAAACTGACGGTGCGTTATCAACCGCTGGATGGCAGTTCGCGCGCTTTCATGATTACCTCGCAGAGCGGGCAGGTTCCGCTGAATCCGACTTGGTTTCAGGCTTCGCGCGGATTTGTGGTGCTTGGAGTCGAGCACATTCTGAGCGGCATCGATCATTTACTTTTCTTGTTGTGCCTGATCATTCCGTTTCGAAAGATTCGCGGGCTCATCCCGGTGATTACGGCTTTCACGCTAGGGCACTCGGTGACACTGCTGGGATCGGCTTTTAACCTTGCGCCCAGCGGGGCGTGGTTTCCTCCGTTCGTTGAGACGGCGATTGCTGCGTCTATCGTTTATATGGCATTCGAGAACATTGTCGGGGCTAACTTGCATCATCGCTGGATCATCGCGGGATTATTCGGGCTGGTTCACGGGTTTGGATTTTCCTACGCGCTGAAAGACCAATTGCAATTCGCGGGCTCACACTTGCTAGTGTCGCTGTTCTCTTTCAATGTAGGCATTGAGCTGGGACAACTCGCGGTGCTGTGCGTCGCGGTTCCGGTGCTGGGGCTGATATTTCGCGGCGCGCTGGCGGGACGTATGGGAGTGATCCTGCTGTCGGCGATTGTGGCGCACACGGCGTGGCATTGGATGATCGACCGCTGGAATGTGCTGTGGCAGACTCCGTGGCCGCAGGTTACGGCTGAGGGAATCATGATCTTCGCGCGCTGGGTTGTGGCTGCGTTGCTGGCGATTGGACTGGGGCGGCTGATTGCGGGATGGATTGACCGCAAGCGGACGCCGGTTTTCCCGCAGCGGCCTCCGCGGGATGTGGCGGAGGAGTTGCAAAAAGCGTGAGTTGGCTGGTAGCGTGTGTTTGCCCACGACGGTTCCGCTCGTATCATAGACTTCTCGCGCGGCGATTATAGCGCCGCCTTTCCGGCGGGGGACGGGCCTGCCGAGCCGAGGGCGAGGACGCCCTCGGGACAGCCGGCAAGATGCCGGCGCTACAGCGCTACAATAGAGATGTGCGTATCCGCTTCCTGATTGTTTTCGCGCTGCTGACGGCTTTTGCGCTGGCGCAGGATTCTCCGGATAAGACTGCTCCTGATAAGACCGCGCCCGATAAGACTGCGCCGGATAAAGCTGGTGCGGGTAAGGCTGCTGCGACCGCTAAAGCTGCCGCCGATAAAGCGGCTGAAGGCAGCCGCGAGGCTGAGGAAAGCTCAAGCCGCTCGACGCGAACCGATATCAGTCCGCCTCCCGATGATGAGAAGAATCATCCCGGAAGCAAGAATGAGCTACAGGAACTCGGGCTTCCTGATATTCCCGATAATCCCGAGCCGTCGGATATACAGGAGTTCCATCCCTGGAACCCAATGAAGGCGCTCAAGGATATTGAGGTTGGCAACTATTACTTCAATCGCAAGAACTACAAAGCGGCGCTGGATCGATATAAAGAGGCTCTCTATTACAAGGATGGCGATGCCGTCGCCAGCTATCGACTTGCTGCATGCCAGGAAAAAATTGGAGACAAAGAAGAGGCGAAGAAATACTACGCGCAGTATTTGAAGATTTTGCCGGAAGGGCCGCTGGCTAAGGATGCGCAGGCTTCGCTGGATCGGCTGGCGAAAGCGCGTTAAGGCGATCGTTCGTCGATGGTCGCTCGTCGTTGGCCGGCTGGTCACGAGCGTCGCGTTGTTTTGATAGTGTTCGCTAACAATCGACGACTAGCGAAATTGACCATCTTCTATTACTTTTCTACCCGAGAAAATTCTCCTGTGGTTGCATTCACGGCTACGCGTAGCTTCGCGGTCTCGCGATCGGCTCCGTAGATTACGTGCCAGAGGAGCGCGTTATCCTGCCGGTTCCATTCCAGCACATACAGCATGGGAGTGTCGGGTTCTTTTTCGAGCAGTTTATCTCCGCCGTGCTCCTGGGCGATGGCGAAGGCTTTGTCGGTATCGGTTTTTAGAAACTGGACGTTGAAAATCTGGGTGCTGGAATTGGTGGGGCTGTAGGTATCGTCGACGCCGTGAGAGATGTCACCGTTCGACCAGGTAAAGAATTTCATCGTGTGCAGAGAGGGGGAAGCGAATCCGGTGCGCCATTCTGTCGTTTTGCCGTCATGGCTCTTGGTGCCGGCGGATTCGGCGCGATAGGGCTGCGCGTCTTGCGCCCAGCCGCGGGCGGAGATGTAGCACTTATAGAGGGCGCTGCTGCCGGTGACGGCTTCGGGAGCCTTGGGCTGAGCGGACTCCGCCGGCTTGGTCGGCTCGGAAGAGCAACCGGTCATTAGTGTTAGTGTTAGCGTTAATAGTGTGAATCCGGCTGCCCGAATTGCGAGTCCAACGAATAGTTTTTTCGTCATAATTTTGTTGACTGTTTGTGCTTAGTTTTTCGGTTCGCGAATCATTGTACTGAACGAGCGCTATGGATTCCTATCTCGAACGTCTGCGGCAGGAACTCGAAGATGCAACAGGCGGCGCGAGTGCGAGTGCTCTGGAGCAGGGTTCGGCCGGGAAGTGGAACTCGGCGCAGATCATGGAGCATCTGTTTCTTACCTATAAGACGACCAACCGTGGAATTGCGAAATGCCTGGAGCAGGGCGCTCCGCTGGGCACGCGCGCGACGCTGAAGGATCGTTTCGCCAAGCTGGTGGTGGTGAATCTGGGATATATGCCGCCGGGCCGCAAAGGGCCGGAGCGAGTTATGCCGCGAGGAATGCCGCCGGAAGAGGTGCGAAGAACCATCTTTTCGGAACTGCAACAAATGTGGTCGGGACTGGATGAATGCGAGCGCAGGTTTGGCGCGCCGGCGAAGATTATGGATCATCCGTTTCTGGGGCCGTTGACGGCGGGACAGTGGCGCAAATTCCACTGGGTGCATGGGCGGCATCACGCGCGGCAGATTCGCGAGCGCACTGGGGAATCGTAAGGACGTTCCGCGGCGGTGGCGAAACGCCCCATTGTTCTATTGTTTGTCTTTATCCTCTTTGTCTTTGTTCTTGTCGCTGTTCTTGTCGCTGTCGCCGGCGGCTTCGGTTTCCGCGATACCAGCTTTGTGCGCCTGGTCTTGCAGATCGTCGAGTTGCTGGCGAGCGGCTTCCAAATCTTTCTGCTTGGCGTCCATGTCGGACTTGTACTGCACTTCGTCCTTGACGAATTGGACGTTGCGCGCGGTGACGCCTGGATCTGAAGTCTGAGCGGCGGCGCGTAGGCGAAGCTCGCGCTGGTCGAGATCGACCTCATGGTTCAGGGCGGCGATCTTTTCCTTCTGCTTGTCGATTCTCTGTCTCCAGTCGTCGGCAGCTTTCTGGCGATCAGCCGCGGACGTGTCGGGCGCGGCTGGGGCGCCCGCACTGGCAGCGTCCGCCGGCGGCCCGACCACGCTTAGAGCTTCACCGGTGGGCAGATTGTCGTTGTCGAAATGACGGCTGGCTAGGGTGGAGTCGGGTTTGTTCTTGCGAACGGTGCGCGCGTAGTCGCCGAGGGACTGCGCATTTGCGCCGCTGAAACTCACGAGAAGCAGAGTGCTGATGGCTATGAAATTTGTTTTCTTCATTTGATTTTCCTTTCAAAAACGGTTGCCAGTTGTCTTTGAACCGGCAACCGGCATTCAAGAGCTGGAGGTCGCGGCTCGCGCGCCTCCGAGAAAACTTCCGATGGTGCGATCCAACTGCGCTGCTTCTTGCGCGATGCTATTTGCCAACTGGCGCGCCAGGTCGGCATCGCGGCTACAGGCGAGTTGTTGCGCGTATCCGGCAATCGTGGTCAGGGAATCGCGCAGGCCGAGCGCGAGCTGGGAAGAAATTTCCTGGCGCAACTTTTGCTCGTGCCGGATGCGTTCGATATCGGTTTTATCGGTGAGGACGAGCGTCGTGCCCATGAGGCTCGCGTCCTCGGCCAGTACGGGTGAGGCGGTCAGTTCGATGACGTGGTTTTCGCCGTCGCGGGTGACGTAGTTGAGGAGCAGGCCTCGAACCGCGGATTTACCGGCGAGTGCGGGAGCCAGAGCCTGTTCGACGGTTGCTTCTGACGTGATTGCTTCTGACGTCGAGAGCGAAGCATTATTTTCCGGGCGCAATCTGGCGGTGCGGAAAAGATCGGAAGAATGCAGGCCGACGGGCGAAGCGAATCCTAGAAGCTTGCGCGCGGCTGCGTTGGTCTGGCGCACCAGGCCGCTGGTGTTTAGAAAAAGTACGCCGCAGGAAAGGTTTGAAAGAATGGTTGAGCTCAAGGTGTCGGAGGCTTTCGCTTTGCGGCGCTCGGCGAGTTGCTGGGCGCTGAGCTCATGTTTTTGCTGTTTGAGTTGCTGAATGACGGCGTGATAGGCGTGCACGGGCAAACCCTCAGCGGCGAGGGGAGCCTGATTGATCTCGTCGGTTTCGGCAACGAGATTTTTGCGCAGGCGACGAATGATGAACAGGCCGAGGCCGAATGCGGCCAGGGCGGCGAAGAGGAGCGCGGCCATGCGCAGCACCATTGGATTGATGAGCGGGCTCACAGCGCCCTCCAATACCAATGCAGAAGCCGGTTGCCAAAGACGAATGAGAGGAGCGCCATGCCGCCGAGAAATACACCGAAGGGCATTTCGTAAAAGCGAAGGGCGAGGCGCGCGGATTGCCAGGCGCGGCGTCGAGGTGAAAGACGGACTATGATCCCGGCGGTGATCGGAGTTGCGAGTGGAGCAGGGATCGGATCACCAGGCGACGAGGTTTCTGGTGAAGCAGCGTTTGGCGAAGCAATGTCTTGCGAAGCGATGGTTGGGAAAGCAATTTCCGGAGCAATTGGCGCGGAAGGGTGCGCGGCGGCGTGCGCCTGAATTCGGCGAAGGCGTTTGACCCAGACGGCGAGAACCGTGGTCAGTCCGAAGAGGGAGCCGGCGAGCGAGGCGGTGAATATGGTTAGGACGGTCAGCTTGGTGCCGAGGAATGCGCCAATCATTGCCATTAGCTTGACGTCGCCGAATCCCATGCCTTCGACGCCACGAGCGTGGAGATAAATCGCGGCGGCGCCATAGAGGAACGAAGCGCCGACGGCCGCGCCCAGTAGGGAATCTGACAGCGACCAGATGCGCCAGGAGATTTCGCTGCGCAGCGCGGATGAGACCATGCCGGGAATGATGCGGGAGGCGAGATCGTTCACGGGAACCACGAGGCTGAACAAAATTCCGAGAGCGAGGCCCGGCAGCGTCATGGCGTCGGGAAGGAGCTTGGTCTCCGCGTCGGTGAAGATGAGGCCGAGTAGTAGATAGCCGAGGACGATGCACTTCAGCATCGCTAGCGTTAAACCGAAATGCGAGTAGCAACTGAGAAAGAGCAGGCCGGTGAGGAGTTCGATGACCAGATAGCGCGGCGATATTGGTTGTTTGCAGGCGCGACATTTTCCGCGCAGAATCAGCCAGCTGAGCACGGGGACGTTGTGGTAGAGCGGGATGAGATCTCCGCAGTGCGGGCAGGCGGAGCGTGGCGTAACCACGGACTGCGCGCGCGGGAGCCTATAGATGCACACGTTCAGGAAGCTGCCAAAGGACAGCCCCAGAGCGAAGATCGCAGGTGCAAGAATGGGTTCCAGGTTAACCGGTTCCATTGGCTAAGTGCCCAGTATGCTTGGGTTTAGTTGATTATAAGCCGCAGCGGCGAGAGCTTTCCAAGTACGAAGGTCACTGTCCTTCCGCGATTGGTAAGTTATTGCAGGGACGAGAGAAACTAGCGGGGTCAGGCGACGCGGGTGATCCCGTGGCGCTGGGGCAGGAAGATCCAAAAGACAGTTCCGGTGGCTTGGTTTGAGTTGCGTCCATTCGTGGGTTTTTCCGAACGGCTACGCAAGCGGATGGAACCTCCATGCTTTTGGACGATGCCGCGTGAGACCCACAGACCGAGGCCGGTGCCGGTGTCTTTTTTTGTGGTGTAAAAAGGCTCGAAAATCTGGGTTAGTTCTTCGCGGGGAATTCCGCTGCCGTTGTCGGCTACGGTGATGCGGACTCCCTCGCGGCCATCGGACCAGTTGCGCGCGGCGGCGACGCCCACTTGCAAGCTGCCGCCGTCCTCCATCGCATCGACCGCGTTCACGAGAAGATTCGCCAATAGCTGACGCAGTTCTCCGGAATAACCGTCGACGGGGTAGTAGCTGCGATAGCGACGGGTTACGCCAATATGGCGGCTTTCGAGCTTGCGGGAATAGAGGAGCAGAATCTCGTCCATGATTACGGCGGGATCCATGGAAGCGGGAACGCTGGTGTCGCGGACAAATCCCAGAGTTTGCTGGGCGAGGCGGGCGACGCGGCCCACCTCTTGCTCGGCTTGGGTCAAGTACTCCAGAGCATTGCGCGAATCATGCCGCGCCAGGTAGAGCAGGTTGATGACGGCCTCGAGCGGGTTGTTGATTTCGTGCGCCATGGAAGCGGCTAGGCGGCCAGCGGTGGCGAGCTTTTCGCTGCGGCGAATGGCCTCTTCGGAAGTCTTCTCGGCCGAAAGATCGCGCGCGATGGCCGATGCCCCGACGATCTGGCAGCGGGCGTTTAGCAGGGGCGAGACGGAGAGGAGCACCGGGCAACGAGTGCCGTTCTTGCGCATGCGCTCGGAGCGATAGGAGGTGACGAGTTCGCCGCGGTTGAGCATTTCGCGGTTGCGTTCCAGTTCGTCGCCGCGTTCTGGCGGCACCAGTCGCGTTACGTGAAGACCGACAGCTTCTTCGGCGGTGTAGCCATAAAGACCTTCAGCGGCGCGATTCCAACTGGTGATGGTGCCCTGCGTGTCGGTGCCGTAGATTGCGTCGCAGGAATATTCCACGATGGCGGCCATCTCACTAGTAGTTCGGTCGGCGCGCGATTCAGCCAAAGTTTTTTGGCGCGCCATGCTGCTGGCAAACATGGAAATCGCGAGAAAAGCGACCAGGCGCTCCAGGTCGGTGGTGGTGGCGATACGAAAACCGAAGTGCGGCGGGAGCAGGAAAAAGTCCAGGCAAGCGGTCGATAGCAGCGCGCAGAAAACTGCGGGGCCAAAGCCGAGAAAACGGGCGCTGAAAAGAACAGCCGCCAGCAAGAGCACAAAAAGATGGCGGTGCAGCACAGGGGCGAAAGTCCACAGGCTGAGAGTTACCCACACCGCGAGAGCGGCAGCTCCATATTGCGCCAGCGCCGAATGACGATTCCGCGCGATCCAATTCTTCAGATTGATCCCAGTTCCAACCATTTTTAGAGCGATGCCATCCCTGGTTTGCAGAGGCGGCGGTGTGTGAGCCCGAGGCGAAACTACGGTTGACGTCCCCAGAAGACTAGCACTGAGAGAACTCTAACAGCAGCGAGGGTTGGGGGCAACTTGGTGCGCTCACCCAGGCCTGATTTTTTAATGATGCGGACAAACGGTCTGATCCCGACGAACCGGCAGCGTCACTAAAGCGTTTCATTGCAGTGATTTCTTGCTCTAACTTCACGGGTTACTGCGGGGTGGGCGGCTCCAACTTTTGGCGGTCCGCGTCTGGCCCCTTATCACTCAGGGTCACCGTCAGGGGCGATTTTAAAGTGAAGTGCACAACGGTTTCGGCGGGTAGTTGAATTGGCTGGCTTTTACTGGCGGCCTGTACGCCGCCACCAATGCCGCCTCCGGCTGCGGCGCCGACGCCTGCGCCTTTTCCGCCGCCGGCGATGCCGCCGATGATTGCTCCGAGCAACGCGCCGGCGCCTACTTTCTCAGCGGTGTTGGTGGTGCGATTCGCGCCGAGGCGGCGGTAAGGGTCGGTGTCGATGCTATAGGACTGGCTACCGAGGACGATCGAATCCAGCTGCAAAACGAGCAGTGCCTGTCCGGAAAATTTTCCGGCGCTCTTTGCGTCTACTACATGGCCCTTAACGTCGTATCCTGTCGGAATCGGGTTTCCATCGGTCGGCAAAGCCGCGTCGAGGGAGGCACGGAAGGTTTGACCGGGCTGCGCTTTTTCCGAGTCAAGCGAATCGAGCAGGCGAATTGTCACCGATGTACCGGAGGGCACGGTTACTTTTCTTGCCGGCGGCGCTGGCGGCGGCGGCGGCATCGTCGCTGCCGCAGGCGCGTCGGGCGCTACCGGGGCCGGGCTGGGATTTTCGTCCGGCATTACGTTGTCGGCCAGAGGAGACGGCAAGGAATCGTCGGCCATCTCCGAAGAATCTGAGTCGGCGTGACGAGGGCGTGGGCTGGCGCGGGGTGTCACGGACGCGGGCGCAGTTATGGCTGCCGACTTTTCGGTGGCGGGAGGGGTTGGCGCATCTACTGCTGTTGTTGGCGAGGGAACGGACGCGATCTGCAGGTTATTTACTACACTCTTAACGCCCGCGGTCGCCGATGCATATCGCGTCGCTGCTGCTCGCTCGGTTTCATTTCCGACGGTTCCCGAGAGGATCACTACTCCATGCACCGTTTGCACTGCGATCGGTTTCGCGTGCAGGCCCGAGTCTTCGTTGAATCTGGATTGAATCTGGCTGGTCAGCTGGCTGTCATTGAGCGGCTTGGCGCATCCGCAGCCGGCGGCGAGAATACCGGCCAGGAGGATGAGGGGCGAAACTCGGCGCACCTTGTGCCTCATGCGTTTTGACCCACCTTTTGGAGAGGCAGATTGGAGAATAAATATGATTATTGAGATGCGAACGACGGTCAACCGAAAAATCGCGGCGTCGCAGGTTCAGAGCCAGCGAGCTCCAAATCCTTGAACCACTAAGGGCACTAAGTATAACGAAGGAAGCGTGTCCGCCGGAGCTATCGCCGACTAGTTCTTGTGGAGAAACTTGTAATCGAGAATTGAGGCGGCTAAGGCGAATGTGTCTTCGGTCTGCTCCGCCGTCTTATCAAGGGCACCCTTGGCGCGAATCAGCCTGCCCTGGCAAAGTACATTGCTGTTTTTCTGGCCAGAGATTTCTTCGGGCATTTCGAAGATCAGCTCGACCAGCGCATTGGCGGGAAGTTGCTGTGGGCCGTGAAAGAGCACGCCGGACTGGCTGATGTTCTGAATCATGCCTTCGTACCACGTGGCGAGATTTTTTCCGCGGTAGCGCAGCGGGAGGCTCGACTTCAGGCGGCGGGCGCGGGGCATCCATGTCGCCTGTTTTTGACCAGAGCGGCGGCGGACGGTGGTTGTTTCCGCCATGGGTTCGTCGACCTTGTTTCCGCGACGCATGGTCTTCCAGTCGTACTGATAGGCGGTTGCACATACCATGCAAACTTGGTAGTACTCTCCGTTGGCAGCGCGGCGCGGCCAGGAAAATTCGTGTGAACAGCGACCCAGCATAAGAACGTCCATGAGTTTTTGCGGCATGATGACGAGTAGGGCTCCGTGGAATTGGGACATCTCCATCTTGCGATGGGTTCGCCGTTCTGGATAGGTTACTTTCGTGTATCGTGGCTTACGTCTTATGCTTTTTCATATGGGGACAAGCGAACGGACGCGAGCGGGCTTTGTTCTTGCGGGGGGCCGAAGTTCGCGCATGGGTTCCGATAAAGCGTTTCTGGAATTCGACGGCCAAACTTTGCTGGAACGCGCGCTTGCGGTGACGGCCGCGGCTTGCGGGCGGGTGACGATTGTTGGCGACCCTGCCAAGTTCTCGAAATACGGGCCGGTTATTGCGGATGTTTTTCCCGGCTGTGGTCCTCTGGGCGGAATTCACGCTGCGCTCGCGAACTCCACTGCTGAGTCGAATTTGATGGTCGCAGTGGATATGCCGTTTGTCACTGCCGAGCTGCTCACGTTTCTTTTCGCGGCGGCGGAAAAGAACGATGCCATTGTCACCGTGGCGCGCGCTGGCAAGGGATTGCAGCCGTTGTGCGCCGTCTATCGTCGCGATTTCGCTGCCGTTGCTGAGCAGGCATTGCGCGCGGGGGAATACAAGGTAGACGCGGTGTTTGCAAGTGTACCGACGAGTGTGATCGAAGAGAGCGAACTGGCGGCGGCCGGATTTTTTGAGCAGAGCTTTTTCAATGTGAATAGGCCGCAGGATTGGATGGCGGCGGAGGGTGGGGCCCGGCCAGATTGTCAATGAGCGTAAACGCCTTCCATGAGAAGG
>PKXQ01000013.1 GCA_003132405.1 Acidobacteriaceae bacterium
ACGGCACCACAGGTGAAGACCACGTTGTGGACGTATCCAGTTATTTCCCAAGGATCTTCCGGTTGCAAAATCCACGAGTCGCCCACACCGATGACCTTTGCCGGGTTCTCGAGGTCACGAAGAGCAACCCCCAAGCGATAGACCGATCCATCCATAGTTCGGAAAACTCCGTGATAGATGGAAAGCCATCCCTGGTCCGTTTTGATCGGCGGCGCGCCGGGACCGATCTTCATTTCGTCCCAGTGATATTGCACGGGCCTCATGATGAGCTGCGATTGGCCCCAATAGCATAGATCCGGAGAATAGGAAATCCAGATTGACCAGGGAGCGATTTCAGAATGAGGGCGGTCAAGGCGGGCATAAAGCCCGTCAAACTTCTCGGGAAAAATCACCACATTCCGATAATCCGCCTCCGTAATCAAGGAAACTCTTTCCACCCGACTGAAGTCCTTCGTCTTGGCCGGGGCGATCCGCAAGTTTGCTCAAGCCATAGCGGATCGCTTTGGGGAGACTGGCAGTCTCGTCGTGTCCGTTTCGGTCAAGAAGACCCGCTCATCCCGGTCCTCACACCTGCTCAGTCATGGAGCATCAGCATCGGGTTGACCACCACATTCGCGGATTCGCCCAGGGCATCGCGGACCGCTTCAGGGAGAATGCAATCTCCTCGTGTCCGTTTCGGTCAAGAAGACCCCCTCATCCTGATCCTCTGGCGTACTCAACTGTCCGCTCTTGCGAGCCTTCGGCATTCATCCCGAACAGCAGCCAGCTGTGAAACGCGATCTGGATTGTGCTTCGTATTGAGGATAGGCCGATATGCTCGAATCAACGATGCCTCCGTTGTCTCAAGCGCCGGATCGGCCTCGGCCCAGTTCACTGATAGGTGCCCATTGATCCACTCGATGATCTCAGTTGTGTCTGCCGCGCTGAACCTGTAGTTGTTCTGGTTCCCCTTTCCGACGAGCGAACCCGGCGGAGGTCGATACCCAAGAATTGAGCCTATGCCCCGAAAGAAGGTTGATGCTCGCCGATGCTGGAGGTCCTGTTCCACCAGACGGCCGTACAATGAAACCGTCGCGATGCCGACGTAGATCAGGCTCGTAGCCCTCTCTAGCAGGAGGTCGCCATAGGGACTCGGCAAGGCAGCGCCGTCATCAATGAAGATCGCGTAATAGCCGGGACTCGTTGGGACACGCGAGAGTGCCTGAACCGCGGTGCACTTGGGCCCAAATCCTTCCTCAAAAGGCACTCTCATCCAATTTCAGTATGCAGCGGTCGGGGTCAGAGAGCAATGATGACAATCACCTTCTCTCATCACAGCGGCGGTGGAGAGGACTCCGTCATCTGAGCACTTTGCTGCCGGACAATCCCGCTCGTCCGGCCATATAGTGTAGGCATGGGGAAGCCGAGGGACATCGACAGGGAGGCGCGGGAGTTCAGTGGGCGTCTCCGCAGGCTGATGGCGGACTGGGCCAGGGACGGCGTGATAACGGAAAACGGCGCGAAGTTCGCAGACGCGATAGAGGACGTTCGAGGACGCGCCGTATTCTTTGCAGGATTGCATGACCGTCTTGGCCAACACCTACTGCGACGCCAACGAGGCATGCTTGAGGCCTTGGTCGCCCGCGGGCACGCGCCGGAGGACACGGCGGACTGGCATGGGTTCGCGGGTCCCGTGTTCGAGCGTGCCTGGGAGATGAAGTACTACCGTGACGACGGGGGTTAGAATCTCCTACCTTTGCGATGCTCGGCAGATGCGGTGCTATCCCGTGAGCACCCGGATCAACCATGTGGCGAACGACGACGAGGGATGCTCCGCGCCCGTGGAACTCGCAGAGATTCAGAATAGGCTCTTTTCCTAGTCAGGATCGCGCAGTATCCTTCGGCGGCTACGCACTTGCTGGCTTGGCAAGGGGATGAGCTTTCTTGCCGACCTTCTTGAGCCAAGGTTGATGCAGTCTCATTCGACCGTCGTGATCCCACTTTACAAGCGCGTCGTCTTCGTTCGTTTGCTCAACTGTTCCGAATTCTCCAGTCGGCTTTCCGAAATTAGCCAAACCCTCGACGCGATCACCGGGATTCAGTTCCGAGTCGGGAGAAGAGGGCTGGACGAGCGGTGGCCTCTTGGCTCGGTCTGCGTCAGCAGGTGCTCCAACGTGTGACAGAGGCGGTTGCGGAGCTTTGCGCAGTTTTGGTGTCAGTTTTTTGGGTGTCAGTTTATTAATACAGCCCGTTTTCCATTACCCCAAAGGCTTTGCTTCGCCTGTTTCATTTGATCGTTAAGTTCAGCATAGGCTTGAAAAGCATGGCTCCGCTGATCCAAACTGCTCAGTCCTGAGACGAATTTGGCGGACTTGACAGATTGCAGACGGAACAGTGCGGGAGCTTCGGATTTCGGCGCAGAAGCTAGTCGTAGAGAACGATGTTGAGAAGTGAACTGTGGACCTGCAATTCATCGCCAGCGTGATAATCAATGAACCCCAATTTCCTGAACCTGTTCATGAAAAAGCTGACCCGCGAGCGCGTTGTGCCTATCATCTCTGCGAGGGTCTCCTGACTCATCTTGGGGATTACAGTCTCCTGCTTACCGTCCTTGCCGAAATGAGCCAGCAATAGCAATACCCGTGCCAGTCCTTTCTCACTGGAATTGAAAAGCTGGTCAATTAAATCCTCTTCGTAGCGGATGTTCCGTGTCAGCAAATATCCCACGAACATATCGGGAAATGCGTGTTCCCGGTGGAGCACTTCATTCATGGACTTCTTGTCAATTTTCATCACGGAGCAATCGGTCATTGCGATTGCGGAGCACAGGCGGAGAGGCTGCCCTGTCAGGCAACCTTCTCCGAAGAAATCGCCCTTGTTCAGAATGCCGATTGTGGCTTCCTTCCCGATCTGCGACACAACGGTGAGTTTTACCTTTCCTTCCTTTATATAAAAAACAGCATCGGACGAGTCGCCCTGAGCAAAGATCGTCTGCTTCTTGGGAAAAGCTGTGATCTTCCTACCGCCGTCCATGGTCGAAAGGAATGCCGTGGGATTGAATTTGCTGAGTTTCTTGGCCGCTACCACGGGTGTCATGATCGGTCCCCTCTAGTTCCGAATGTCCAGAAAACAACTTCCTATGAATGAAGGATGAATGAATGCGTTAGAAGGCGAGAACACCGTCAACTGTGCGGGCACAACTGCTCGCCAAGTGCCATGACTACCAAGAGGCAGAGTCTCTACGCTGCCATGCTACGCTGGCTTCGTTCGTTAGGACGTGGTGCGAACCTGTTCGAATGTGTCGCTCGTTCGATGATCCGCACCAGCCCTTCCGGCAGTTCGCTCTTCATCACGTGTTCATCCACCAACCGCAGGATTCGCTCTGGTATCTCGGAGTACGCTGAAAGCAGGATGATCGGCAAGTTGGGAAACCGTTGCTTGATATGGCAGGCTACGGCTTCCGCGTCCATGCCTTCCTGTTTGTACTCCAGTAGAACCGCAGCCACCGACGTTTCCTCCAACATCTTTATCGCGGTGTAGCCGCTCGACGCGATCTTGACGCAATAACCATGACATTCCAGAGTCGCTTTGCGAAGCTCCGACACTTGTGGACGGTCGTCGATGCACAACACAGTGGGGGAGTCCATTGCCACATCTCCTCTGGATAGTTACAAGCTGCACTTGGCTGGAGGAAGCTTTTCGAAGACTGAGCCCTGCGCGAATACTGGTTCTATGCGGCGACTGTCTTTGCCTTCTGTTGAGTCATCTCTGACTCTGCTTGCAGCCAATCGTCTAGTTCGTGTCCATCTTCTCTCCCGCGTTGCTCGTACAGTTCGTAAGCACGACGACGGATTTGCTCCTGAATATCACTGGTAGATTCGGTTGTTTGTCTGGTTGTCCTTAGCGGAGTGGGTGTTGTGAGCGTAGGCTTCATTGTGATATCACTCCTTTGCAGGTAATCGTTGACGGTCTCTAAGACGAAGAGTCTGCCCCCTTTGAGATAGCGAAACGAGGCGGAACACGAGGGATTGCTACACTTGGCGATCATAACGGCACCCATCGCCAATAGTTGCTAATTTACTCCGCATCAAATTTACTCCCCATCCCACAGCGATGCAGTGATCAAGATCACACGTCATTGTGGCTGGACAGACACCAGTGCCGATTCTCCCGGCTACTGTTCGTGCCCCCGGCGCAATCATCAGGGTTTCCTGCAAGGCTCGACTTTTACCGACAGCAAGACATTTCGTTTTGGGTGGCTTCTACAAACCCAGACAAGACCGTCGCTCCGATGCCCCACGAGGAGGTTTGTGAATTCGACTAGCGGCTGCTTTCCGCTGTCGGCATGTCTCAGAACGTATACCCGCGTGACCACCCCGAACCCGAATTTCCCGATCAATCGAATCACTCACTTGCGGCTCTGCGGGAAACACCCCTTTTTGACCACTGGGTTGGCAAGGACTTGGGAGAGCGGTAACGGCATTCAAGGCCAAAATGGAGACTCCCGCGGCAAAGGCCGTCTACGAACAGCGCAGTCAAGTAGCAGAGTTTCCGTTTGCCTGGATCAAAGAGAAGCTGGGGTTGCGACGATTCCACGTGCGAGGGGTGATCAAAGCAGGCATCGAGGCCCTGTGGGGGTAATTATCCCTCCACAA
>PKXQ01000019.1 GCA_003132405.1 Acidobacteriaceae bacterium
CCAGATACATCCTCACTGAACCTTGGTTCGGCTACCGGTTTCAGTTGCCCTCGACGAGCCGGTCCTAGTCCTCCTCCATCATCGTCCCTCAGGATCTCCGATTTGATGCGTGAGCACCAGAAGCAACCTCTGAAACACCTTTAGGAAATCTTTAGATCGTTATCAGGACTTTTTTAGCCAGCGAACTCTAGAGTCACGGGAAGACCTGTAATCAGGACAGGTCACCTTGATCGAAGTCAGCATCAGGGTGGAACGCCCGGCGGCGTGAGGGAGTCAACAATGGTCGCGAAGCTATTCATGATCGTGGTTTGCGTAGCAGCCGTGGCGTTTTACCTGCGATTCCTGATCGCCCTTTGGAAAGAACCCAAACGTCTCCCAATTGGCTATTGGGTACGCCTGCGGCTGACAGTTGCAACAAACGAAGCATCTGAGCCGCAGAGACGAAAGAGCACCCTGACTCGGGCTGCGTGAAAGCCATTTAGGCGAGTCCAACATCAGACGTGGAGGGTTCAGATGATTTATGGTCGGGACGGATGGCTTCCGGGGATTTCTCCGCTCGTCACCGCTAATGATCTGTCGACGGGACGAAAGCGAGAGCTCGCAACAAAATCGTGCTGCCGGGGCATTGTTGTTTTCCTGGCCTTGTGTGCCTGCGCGATATCAGCCCGTGCGCAAGGGACAGCGTCGGAGCAAGTGAACTCATCGCATCCGGAAACCGCGCAGCAACTGCAAGAGCGGGTCACCGCACTTGAGTCGGAAGTAAGCGAGCTAAAGACGATCGTGAAACAGCTGCAGGCAAGGGGCGCAGTCTTGACGGCTGGAACTTCTGATTCTCCCGCCAGTACCGTCGCTCAAACCCCGTCTACACCAGAAGCTGCGCCTGTAACTACAACACTAGAAGCTGCGTCTGTAACTACCAAAGATAAGCAGACGCTCGATTTTCTGCGGGATACGACCGTCAATCTCGCATTGGATACGTACTACGAGTACAACTTCAACAATCCAGTTGGAAGAGTGAATTTGCTGCGCGCCTACGATGTTTTGAGCAATGAGTTCAGTTTGAATCAGGCCGATGTGGTCCTGGAACATGCACCCGATGTGAGTGTCGGGCGGCGGTGGGGCGGGCGTCTGGATCTGCAGTTTGGACAAGCCACCGATACGCTACAGGGGAACCCCGCTAACGAACCGCGGCCGCAAATTTACCGCAACATCTTTCAAGCTTACGGTTCGTACGTTCTTCCTTTTGACAAAGGCGTGCAGGTCGACTTTGGCAAGTGGAGCAGTTCGCTGGGGATCGAGGGAAACTACACGAAAGATCAAATGAATTATTCGCGTTCGTATTGGTTCAATTTTCTTCCCTTTTATCACATGGGACTGCGCACCAGCATTCCGATCGGCGACAAATTCAGCGTGAACTACTGGATTGTGAACGGCGCCAACCAAGTTGAAGCGACTAATGGCTTCAAGGATGAACTGTGGGGCTTTACCGCGAAACCAACGAAAGCCTTGACGTGGACGTTGAACTACTATCTGGGCCAGGAACACCCTGATCGACTCCCGGCAACCAATTGCGGTCCGATTCCCGTTCAACCGGGCTTGTGCTTTACCGCGATTTCGCCCGCTCCCAACGGTCACACTGACATCTTCGACAGCTATGCCACGTGGCAAGCGACGAAAAAGCTCACGTTTGCAATTGAAGGTGACTACTTCATTCAGCGTCTATGGCAACACGCAGCGCCAGGCGAGTCGTCCGCACCCTCTCACGTGGACGGTGGAGCTGCCTACCTTGCGTACCAGTTGACACCAAAGATCGCACTGGCTACGCGGGCCGAGTATATGTCGGACCGAGGAGGGCTCTTCAGCGGAATTACGCAGGCATTGAAGGAAAACACGGTCACGTTCGACTACAAAGTGGCGGATGGCTTTCTGATGCGATACGAGTGGCGGCGGGACTTCTCGAATCAGCCGTCATTCCTGACGGATGTGCAGGGTGTTTTCAGTAGGGAGCAGACTACCGCTACCGTGGGCATCGTTTGGTGGTGGGGACGGAAGGAAGGCTCGTGGTAAGGCCGAATTATCGGGAGGTGGCGAATGCAGGATTTGATCTACGTGGCAGTCACGATCGCGTTCTTTGTGATGGCAATTACTTACGTGCACTTCTGCGAGCGCATGAAGTGAGGAGAGCTATATGAACGTTGAATCGACCATCATGCTGGCAGTGAGTGCGTTAACCATGGTGTACCTGCTCTACGCACTGTTGCGTCCGGAGAAATTCTGATATGACCGCGAATGGATGGTTCCAAATACTGGTGTTTCTCGCGTTGATCTTTCTCGTGACGAAGCCGTTGGGCATCTTCATGGCGCGTGTGTTCAGCCGCGAAAAGACTTTCATGGACCCGGTGTTGCGACCGATGGAGCGGTTGCTATATCGAGTTACCGGAGTGGATGAGGATCATGAAATGCGCTGGACGGAGTATGCGATCTCGATGCTTCTGTTCAGCGTAGTGTCGATGATCCTGCTGTATCTGATCCAGCGTCTCCAGGGTTTCCTGCCGTTTAACCCGCAGAAGTTCGGGGCGGTCAATCCGCCTCATCTGGCTTTCAACACGGCCGCTTCGTTTACCACAAATACGAACTGGCAAGCTTATTCGGGCGAATCCACGATGAGCTACTTCACCCAGATGGCTGGTCTGGCTTACCACAATTTCGCCTCGGCGGCGATGGGAATCGCTCTCGCGATAGCGTTTATCCGTGGCATTGCCCGGCGGCAGATGGAAACCATTGGGAACTTCTGGGTTGACCTCGTCCGCAGTTCGCTGTGGGTGTTGTTGCCATTCTGCATTGTGGGAGCTCTGGTACTCGTTTCTCAAGGGGTGGTGCAGAATCTTCGACCCTACGACAAGGCAACGGTGGTTGAGCCACAGCAGGTGCAGAGAATGGGCCCGGATGGAAAACCGGCTGTGGGTCCTGATGGCAAGCCGATCATGGACACGGTTACGGAACAAACCATCGCGCAGGGCCCGGTGGCCTCGCAGGAAATTATCAAGGAGTTTGGCACGAACGGTGGGGGCTTCTTCAATGCCAATAGCGCACATCCGTTTGAGAATCCGACTCCCTTCTCAAATCTTCTCGAAATGTTCTGCATTTTTGCAATTGGGGCCGGCCTGACTTACACCCTGGGCCGGATGACGAACTCGCAGCGACATGGGTGGGCCGTGTGGGCGGCGATGGCGATTGTGTTTCTCGCGGGCGTCACAGTGGCCTATTGGGCCGAGGCGCGGGGCAACCCGCTTTTGGTTGGAGTCAATCAACAGGCGACCGCCACGCAGCCGGGCGGCAACATGGAAGGGAAAGAGGTCCGCTTCGGAATCGCAAACTCCGCGCTGTTTACAACCGTCACCACCGATGCAAGCTGCGGCGCGATCAATGCATGGCACGACTCCTATATGCCGCTTGGTGGCATGGTCCCGCTCGTTAACATGATGTTAAGCGAAGTGATCTTCGGCGGAGTTGGATCCGGGTTGTACGGGATGCCGATCTATGTTGTGCTTACGGTGTTTATTGCAGGCCTAATGGTGGGCCGCACACCGGAATATCTGGGCAAGAAAATTGAGGCCTACGACGTAAAGATGGCCATGCTCGTGGTGCTGGTGTTTCCCCTTGTCATTCTGGTGTTCACCGCGCTCTCTAGTGTGAATGGATTTGGAACTTCCGGCATAGGCAATCCGGGACCACACGGTTTCACCGAAATCCTGTACTCATTTGTGTCCACCGCTGCCAATAACGGGTCGTCCTTTG
>PKXQ01000105.1 GCA_003132405.1 Acidobacteriaceae bacterium
CGTCGAACTGCACGGTTTGGCCTTCTTGCAGGCTCTTGAAGCCGCCAGCTTGAATAGCGGAGAAATGCACGAAAACGTCTTCGCCATTTTGACGGCTGATGAAACCATAGCCCTTGGCGTCGTTAAACCACTTCACTGTTCCTTGTTCTGCCATTGTAGATGTTCCTATTCTTGTTACTTGATTGAAATATGCTGAAGGTGATTCGCTGCTGAAGAGGGGGTGACGCTGGTTGGCGGTACCGACCTGCAAGTGCATGTGAGTCAAACTTAGCGAGTACAGTGTAGCACAACTCCCTTTGGGAGCGGTATAGGAATATTAGGAGCGCGATTGAACGCCCTGATTTGCGGGAAATGTCTGCTAAGTGCTTTAGAATTGAGTCAAATACGCTGCCTCGCTTAGGACCGGCTGGGGCAGGTGAGGGCGTGAGTTAGGCTGCCCTTTGATTTGTATCCATCATTCGTATTGGTTGTATTCATCCCAATTATGATTGCTTTTCTTACTCTGGAACTTCGCATCGAGGCGGCGCAGTCGCTTAAGGACAAGCGGCAGGTTACGCGCAGTCTTAAGGACCGGCTGCGATCGTCGTTCAATGTGTCGGTGGCCGAGCTTGACCCGAGCATGTTGTGGAATCAGGCGACGATTGGGGTGGTCAGCGTTTCGCACTCGCGCGATTATCTGGATGGGCTGATGAAAAACGTGGAGCGGGCGGCTTGCCGGATTGCCAATAATGCCGGGGCCGAGGTTACGGATTCTTTTGTGGAATTTCTGTGAAACAGGCTGCGAGCTGCGGGCTTTGAGCTGCGGGCAACCAGGTTGTCAGAGGGTTCGGCTCGCGGCTCATAGCCCGGGGCTCGCAGCCCTTTTTCTGGTATTCTTACAAGTTTTCTTCTACGAGGTGTGCGGAGTGGAGCATCGGGGCCAGAAATATCATCGGGAACGGCTAAGCGAGGCGATCCGCGAAGAGATTGAAACCATTCTTGAAGGAGAGTTGCGCGATCCGCGCATAGGGCTGGCCAGCGTGACCTCGGTGATGATGGCGCAAGACTCGCGTTCGGCTCGGATCATGGTCAGCGTGGCCGGCGATGATGCCGAGGCGGAGCGCACGCTGGAAGGGCTGGCGGCGGCGCGAAATTATGTGCGGCATGAACTGGCGGAGCGGTTGCGGCTGCGGCGGCCTCCGGAACTTTATTTTCAGGTGGATCGCGCGGACCAGTTGGAAAGCCGTGTGGATGAGTTATTGGGAAGGGCGAAGAAGCGGGCGAAGAAAAATGCGGGATAGAACGTCGTTGGTCGCTACTCGTTAGTGGCGGGCAAATCTTGCAGCGATGACTTGTCATTCCGAACGACCACCGACAAGCCGCTGACGACTCAATGGTCGGCGGCGACTGATCGAGAGCATTTCATGCTGGAGCGGGTTCTACAGGAGATTCGGGGGCGTCGCCGGTTTGTGGTGACCTCGCACGCTCGGCCAGATGGAGATGGGATCGGGTCGGCGCTGGCGTGCGGGCAGATATTGCGGGTGATGGGCAAAGAGGCCGAGGTGGTGATGCACGACGGCGTGCCTCGTATCTATCAAAACCTTCCTTTCGCAGATCGCGTCGTGCAGGCGGATGTTGTTCCTGAGAACGATGCGGTTATCTTGCTGGAGTGTGATAGCGTGCAGCGCACGCAACTGGCGGGGCTGGAAAATTGTTTCCTCATCAATATTGATCACCACGCGAGCGGGCGCAATTTTGCCAACATCAACTGGATCGATTCGGCGGTGATGGCCACGGCGGAGCTGGTGTTTCGCCTGGCGCGGCTGGCGTGCGTTCCGGTGGATCGCGACATCGCGACATGCCTCTATACGGCGCTCATGACGGATACGGGCAGCTTCATGTTCGTGGGCACAAACGAGCACACTTTCACGGTGGCGCGGGAGTTGGTGCTGGCGGGAGCGGATCCGGCGCTGTGCGCGCGGCACATTTATTTTGGCCATTCGACGGCGAAGATGCGGCTGCTGGGCGCGGCGCTGTCGAATCTGCATCGTGAAGGGCCGCTAGCGTGGATTTGGGTTACGCAGGAGCAGATGACGCGGCTGGGCGCGCGCGAAGAAGATTGCGAGGGCCTGGTCAACTACGCGCTTTCGATTGATGACGTGCAGGTCGCGATTTTTTTTCGCGAGCTGCCCGATCAGCGATTTCGCGTAAGCCTGCGCAGCAAGGGAGAAGTGAATGTCTCGACGGTGGCCGAGTCGTTTGGCGGCGGCGGGCACAAGTGCGCCAGTGGATGTTCGATTGACGGGCCGCTGGCGATGGCAGTTTCTCGGATAGTCGAGCGTCTGCGGGCGGAGTCGGAATCGTTGAAGGCGGACTGAGGAATGACGCTCAGCGGCTAAAGCCGGCGCGGGAAGCGAACCGTTATCGCAGCGGTGAACCGCTGCGCCACCCAAAAACGACGACGCTAGCCACTTCGAAGCTGCATTGAACCAACAAGCTAAGCAACACCACAAATGAAGCCTGGAATGAGACCTCGAAGCCGCACTGATTTGTTGTTGCTGGTGGCGTTTTGCGGATTCCTGTTCTTTTATGGGCTCGGGGCATTTGGGCTGGTGGGCGCGGACGAGCCTCGCTACGCGCAGGTGGCGCGCGAGATGCTCGAGCGCTCGGACTGGGTTATGCCCACGCTGCTCGGCAAGCCGTGGCTGGAGAAGCCGGCGCTCTACTACTGGGAGGCGATGGTTTCATTCCGGACCTTCGGGGTCAGCGACCGGGCGGCGCGGCTGCCGGGCGCGTTCGATGCGGCGTTACTGGTTGCGGTAATTTACTTTTTTCTGCGGCGCTTTCGTCCGGGCAGCGAAATGGACGGCGCGCTGATCGCCGCCAGTTGTGCCGGCGTGGTTGGATTCGCTCATGCCGCGGCGACTGATATGCCGCTGGCCGCCTGTTTTTCTATCGCTCTACTTGGCTGGTATGCGTGGTATGAGAGCGGGCGGCGGGTTTATCTCGGCGCCTTTTATATTTTTCTCGCGCTCGGCACTTTGGCCAAGGGGCCGGTCGCGCCGGCCTTGTCGGCGGTCATTATTTTTATCTTTGTCGCGCTGAAGCGCGACTGGCGTATGATCGCGCGTAGTCTCTGGATTCCCGGCATTCTCCTCTACTTGGTCGTGGCACTGCCTTGGTACATTGCTGTTCAACTGCGTAACCCGGAATTTTTTCGCGTCTTTATTCTTGAGCACAATCTGGCGAGATTTTCTGCTAACGTCTATCACCATCCCCAGCCGTTCTGGTTTTATCTGCCGGTGTTCTTGTTGGCCGTCATGCCTTGGTCGTTCGCCCTGATCGTCGCCGTCTGGGAACGTGTACGGCTTATTTGGGCGGATGGGAAGCAGGCCTTGTCAATCGCGGAAGACTCATGGGCGCTTTTTCTGCTGATCTGGATGCTGGTGCCGGTTTTATTTTTCAGCGCATCGCAATCGAAGCTGCCGGGATATATTCTGCCGGCGGTTCCGGCGGGAGCGCTGCTGGTGAGTGAGTTTATTGCTGGGCGGCGCAGCGGAAGCGGCGCCGGTGACGACAAAAGATTTTCGCTGCTCTTCGCGGTTGCTCACGGAGTTGTATGCGGGGCACTGATTTTCGTTGCCCTCTCGGCGTCGTCGATCGCAATCAGTCATCATCCAGCGTCGGGAAAACCAACTTACCTTGACGCTGGAATTGCGGCAGTATTCGCATTCGCTATCGGCGCAGCGCTATTGTCGCGCCATGGTGTGCGGCTGATGGGGCGCGTTACGATGTTTGCCGTGGTCGTTAGTGTGGCTGCAATCATTCGTTTCGCCGCACCAGTGATCGATGCTACGCAATCGGCGCGTCCCATTGCCGAGAGCATTCAGGGCTTTTCGCGGGAGGCGGTGCCGGTGGCGCTCTATCACTTCCATCGCGAGCAGGGATATGGGCTGGAGTTTTATCTCAATCGCGCGGCGGAGAAGTACGAGGACGGGAATATTCCGGCCGAGGCGCATGTGCTGGTTGCCGCTCAAGGTTCGCAGGTGGATGTTGCCAAAATCGTTGCTGGGCGCCGAGTATCATATCTAACCAGCATCCCGGCGCAGAAGCTGGAGTTGTATTGGGTGGGGAAGTAGCAAGGTTTCAAGGTTGCAAAGTTTCAAGGTTTCAGAGCAAAAGCGCGGAGAATGTGAGCATCAGATTCTCAACACTTTGAGACCTTGAAACTCTGAAACCTTGAAACCTGGGTTCATCATGGAAATTCTTGATCTCCGACATTTCACTTCCGCGGACCTTCGACCGTTGCTGGAAGATGAGATTGCGATGTGGGGGCGGCTGCTCTCTTGGGACTACACGACATCGGCGGAGATGATTTTGCGCTACATGGATGCGAAGATTCTGCCGGGGTATGCCGCGATTGAGCGAGGCAGCATCTTTGGGTATTCGTTTTTTGTTTACGAGCAAAATAAGGGCGTTATTGGAGATCTTTTTGTGCGTGACGGCGAACGCGTCGGCGGCTCGCGTGACGGCGGCGGGCACCAGATTAGCCGTCACGAGGTGGAAGAGAAACTGCTCACGCATGTCATCGAGACGCTGCAGCAGTCGCCTGGCGTTCATCGGGTGGAGGCGCAGTTGCTGGCACAGATGACCGGTGAAGTGGCGCGGCCGTTTGTGCAGCAGGGATTCAGCCGGCATCCGCGCGTGTTCATGAATTTCGATATCGGTAAACATCCGCAGACTTCTTTGGTCAATATGCCAGCGTTGCCTGCGCAATTTGAAATCCGTCCGTGGGCGGAGGCGGAATATCAGTCGGCGGCGGCGCTGATTACGGCGGCTTACCGCGGGCATGTCGATTCCGAGATCAACGATCAATATCGGACGCTGACCGGATCGCTGCGCTTTTTGAATAATATTGTGCGCTTCCCGGGGTGCGGGACGTTCGATCCGCAGGCATCGTTTGTGGTGCACGAGCGGAAGACGCGGACGCTGGTTGGATTGATTCTTTGTTCGTCCGTGCGGCCGGATGTGGGACACATTACGCAGGTATGCGTGCTGCCAGAATACCGGTCGGCTGGGCTTGGTGAAGTGATGATGGCGGCGTCGACGAGGAATTTGCGCGGGCGGGGATTCCGATTCATTTCGCTGACGGTGACGGAGGCGAATGATCGGGCCATCGCGCTTTATAAGCGGATTGGGTTTGAATCGGCGCGGGTGTTTGACGCGTTTGTATGGGAAGGGTGAGATCTCTGCTCGGCGCGCGCGATTTATGAGAAAATTCCGCAACGTGGAATAGGCATCGCCGGGAATGGGGTGTCGGCGCGAGGGCCCACACATTCGCAAAGAACGCGAATGTATGGGGCACCCGGCGATTTGCACCCGGCGATTTGAACTTTACGGAATCGACGGGGCTATGGACACATATTCATTCGTAGTGCCAGTGCCGTCGCCTCCTTCTACGAATACGAGGCCGTAGACTACTGCTGCGCTCGAACTGCTGAGAGCAGCTGGCAGGGACGCGAGCGTTCTCCATTTATTCTTGTGCGGATCGTAGGCCTGCACTGTAGCCACGTCGCTAGTGCCGTTCGTGCCTCCGAAGACGTATAGCTCGCCATTCAGAGCTACGCTGGCCGCAAACACAACGGCTGTGGGCATTTTGGGCAGAGTTGTCCAGGCGTTGGTCGCAGGATCGTACACCTCGAACACATTGGTGATTGCGCCGCTGCCGTTCAGTCCACCGGCGACGTAGAGCTTGTCATTGATGACTCCGACGGCGGGAGCGGCGTGCGCGCTTGACGACCCGGTCAGGCTGGTCCAGGTGCCGACGTGAGGATCGTAGACGTCGAGATCGTTGGCGTAACCGTTGAACCCATTGCAGGCGGTGGTGACATAAAGCTTGCTGTTAATGACGCCAGTTGCACCGCAGGCGCTCAGGTGCGACATTCCGGGGAGACTGGTCCAGGTGTTCGAGGGCGGATCGTACATGAAGAGCGCGCTGGTCGGAAGATAACCGTTCCAGCCGCCGGCTACGTAGAGCTGGCTGTTGATTACTCCGGCGCCGTCTCCTTGATAGAGAGTTATGGGCATGTTGGCGAGATTCGTCCAGGTGTTCGTGGTGGGATTGAACGCCTGCAGAGTTGAGGTGCCTCCGGCATTGCTGCCACCGGCTACATAGATGACGCCGTTGATGGATTCTACTGCCGCATTGCTGCGGGCGGCGGGCATCGCGGCCATGGGCTTCCAGGCGGCGCTGGCGGGCATGGTTAAGAGCAGAACGGTGAGAAGCCCGACTAGGGAACGGTAGCCTTGGAAAATCGCGGGTCTGGCTGGATTCATTGATAATTCTCCTTGGAAAGCGAATCGATAGGGCAACAAGAGGGGAGATCTCGGCCGGTGGACAGTTTTCAGGCTGAAGGGATAACTTGAGCGCCGGTTGACTATGGGTGAATGGGCATTCGCCGGTCCAATACATGCCAAGACGATTGATGGTTTTTTATCAATGACTTAGTGACACTGGCGGAAAGTTGGAGGGGTCGGGATGCAAGTTTATGCACACTCGAAAGACAAAAAACCTCCGCGCCGCCCTTCCCCGTGGCGGCGCAGAGGATTTAGGTGGAAACCGGAGTCACGATGCACAAACCGTCGCGAGCCACGGACCCACTAGTCCTGGATGGATACAAGCACAGTGCCGAGGGGGCAGCGGTGGATCCAAGCCAAGCTGGCTTCCACTTCCTAAAACGAGAATGGGTGGCGATTCCCTTCAGTTTTGGCAGAAAAAAGATTTTGGGCGGGCGAAGTGCTTTACCACTCGAGCGACGGCAGCGGACCCGCCTAGCCACCGACGGCGGCAGAGCGAGCGCCGTGTTGCTTTGCCAATAGCTTGACCATGGCCTGGTCGTCGGCGGGGCGGGAGAAGAAGTATCCCTGGGCCATCTCGCAACTGAGCTGCCGAAGTAAATTGATATGCTCTTGGGTTTCAGTGCCTTCGGCGACGACCTGCAAACCGAGATTGTGAGCAAGCATGATGATGATGCACACAATCTCGCGGCTCTCGGGGTCGCTGTCCATGTGCGAAATAAAGGCGCGGTCGATCTTCAAGGTGTCCACGGGAATGCGGCGCAAACGGCTGAGCGACGAATAGCCGGTGCCAAAATCATCGATGCTGAGGCGGACGCCAAGAGCTTTCAGTTGCGCCAGCACATGACCGGATTTTTCCGTATCGCCCATGGCGATGGTTTCTATAATTTCGAGTCGCAGGCAGGAGGGATCGACCCCGGTCTGATCAAGGCATTTGCGAATGCCGCTGGCTAGATCGGGCTGGGCGAATTCGCGGGACGTAAGATTCACGCTCATGGTCAGAGGTGGGCTGGAAGGAAATTGAGACTGCCAGGAGCGGAGTTGTTGGCAGGCTTCACGCAGCAGTTGTTGATTCATGGGGATGATGAGCCCGATTTCCTCGGCAACCGCGATGAAGTCGATCGGCGAGAGCACGCCCTCCGGGCGTTGCCAGCGAGTGAGAGCCTCGAAGCCCACAATCTTGCTGGTCTGCAACGACACGATGGGCTGGTAGTAAACCCGGAATTCACCATGCTCAAGCGCTTTTCGCAGGTCGGTTTCGAGCCGCAGGCGTTTCAAGGCATTGGCGTGCATGGCCATATCCGACACCTCACAGCGGGCCCTTCCTGTCCGCTTGGCACGGTACATGGCGATCTCGGCATCGCGCACCAGATCCTCGGCCTGGGTGTGAGGGCTGGTGCTGGAAGCAATTCCGATGCCTGCCGAAATGACGATCTCCTGCTGGTTCGCTAGAAAAGGGGCGGCCAATTCGGCTTGCACGCGCTCGGCGACGCGAATGGCCTCGACGGGATCTTGCAGGTCGTCGAGCAAAATGGCGAACTCATCACCGCCGAGGCGGGCTAAGGTGTCGTCGTCATTGTTATTGTCATTGACATTGACGTTGACAGGGAGATTGTCGGAGTTGGCGGGCGCGGGGCTCGGGTGTGGACGCGCGACCACATCGGCTCGCCGCACTGAGTCTCGCAATCTTTGTGCGATTTGAATGAGCAGTTCGTCCCCGACCGTGTGGCCGAGGCTGTCGTTGATAATTTTGAATTCGTCCACATCAATCAACAACACCGCGAAGTTGTAATTCACGTGTCGTTTGGAGAGGGTTAGGGCATGTTGCAAACGATCCACAAAGAGAGATCGATTCGGCAGGCCAGTGAGCCCGTCGTGAAATGCGTTGTGGGCCAGCATCTCCTCGGCTCGCTTCCGCTCGGTGATGTCACGGTTCACGATTACCAGTTTGCCGGTCTGCCCTTTGGCATTTAGAATCGCGCACGCTGTGGACTCCAAAGTGCGCCACGAACCGTTTTTGTGGCGTATCCGGTATTCCACCCTCTGCCCCTCGCCGGTCGTGCGAGCCTTTTCCGCGGCTTGAAAAACCCGCGGACGATCGTCGGGATGAATTTGCTCGGTCGACGAACTGGCTTTCAACTCTTCGGGCGAATATCCCAGAACCTTCTGATAGGCAGGGCTGTTGTACAACCGGCGGCCCTCGCTGTCGACCAGCGCGATCATATCGGCGGCGTTTTCGCTGATGAGTTGAAAGAGCTGATCTCGCTCGAGCAGCTGGCGTCGAATGCGTTGGAGTTGCAAGTGCTGATAGACCGCGTAAAAGTCGAAAAGTAAGACGAGAGCGGCCAGCCCGCGCACCCATTCTCGGAGATCAAACCAGTAACTAGCGTCGCTTTCCCGGCCAAACCAGGGGAAGGTGAACGAGATGATCCCCAAGGTTAATGCCAGCGTGATCGCAACGGCGAAGCCCCACAGCCACCACTCCCGGCCTTCGATCCGGGTCACCTCAATCGGAATTACCTCAGGGCTTTTCTGGCTTACTTGTTGGAATGCTTGCTGATCCATGCGGCCGACTATGCTCCCGCCACTGCCCAAATTCTAGTCTGCGCACCTCGGTTAGGAAGAGTTACGAAAGGAGGCGGCTAGTCCTATACCCGCGTCCGATACGCCAATGACCTGCGAGCGCCAACCGGAGAATGTGCACCAAGACTTACTGGCGCAGGAGGTTCTTGGCTATAAACAGCGCGTTGGCTGGCCGTTCGGCCAGTCGGCGCATAAAGTAGGGGTACCACTCGGTGCCGAAGGGGATGTAGACGCGCATTCCCCAGCCGTCTTTGACCAGGCTCTGCTGGAGGTCGCGGCGGATGCCGTGGAGCATCTGGAATTCGAAGGCGTTGCGCGGGATGCTTTCGCGGGTGGCGAAGACCTTGGCTTGGTTGATAATGGCCTCGTCGTGGGTCGCTAATCCGTGATAGACGCCGCTCTTCATCAGCGTCTTCATCAGCTTGACGTAGTTGGCATCGACCTCGGACTTTTTCTGGAAGGCGATCGGCTCGGGCTCCTTGTAGGCGCCTTTGCAGAGGCGTATGCGGATGCGCTCGCTGAGCAGCTTGTCGACGTCGGCCTCGGCGCTGCGCATGTAGGACTGGATGACGGTGCCCACGCTATCTTCGTTGCCGGGAACGCGATGCAGTTCGTGGACGAAGTTGAGGGTACGCTCGGTGTAGGCGGAGCCTTCCATATCGACGCGCACGAAATTTCTGGGCGACATGTTGGCGGCTTTGGCGACCAGGCCGCGCACGATTTCGTAGGCCAGCTTCTCGTCGACGTCGAGGCCCATGTGGGTGAGCTTGAGGCTGATGTTGGCGTTGAGCTGGTGGGCGGCGATTTCGTCGAGCAGGTTGTGATAGAGGTCGGCGCTGGCGCGAGCCTCGTCGGCGTTGGTGACGTTCTCTCCGAGGTTGTCGATGGAGACGCTGGCTCCGAGCTGATTCATCGCGGCGGCGGCGCGAATGGCGTCGGAGACTTGCGTGCCGGCGACGAAGCGGGCGCTGGTGCGCTGGCCAAAGCGGGAGCGCTCGGCGATGGCGCGCAATGAACGGCTCTCGGACAGGGCTATGAAGGCAGCCCTTAGCATGGAGGGCCGGAGTGGCGCGGAGCAAGACTGCCAGAGGCGCGCGTTGGCATTACAGTATTTTTTACCACAAGTCGGAGGCCGGGCGGCAGGGCGGGGCACCATCGTGAGTTCGGAAGATTGCTACGGGCTGGGCGCCCGCCGCGACTCAACGTCAACTATGCATTTTGCCGGTTTCCGAATTGGCGACCATCCGGGCTCTACGCTACACTCCTTCCGTGCACACCGAGCAAGCACTCATCGCTGCGTTCGTGAAGCGCAGCAAGCGCGACCGCTACCGGGAAATCCTCTCCAACCCCCGCCTTCGCCATAAGTTCACCAGCCAGCTCGCCCACTTTAAAGACTTCGATCCCAAATACCGCCTGTCTATTCCCAGGCACAAACTCTTCGTCGAAAACACAGCGATCGAGCTGCAGAAACGGCACTCTCCCAACATAGTCTTCGCAATCTCCGAAGATCCCGCGCTCGATCAGAGAGAACTCCCGCTCGTCGAAGCTCTCAAGCAGATTGTCGGCCGCGGCATGGGGACCGTCCTCTCCTGCATTCCAGGACGCCTCGCCTTCGTCGAGACAGAGGACGAGAGATTCATCCTCGAGCGTCATGATCTATTAGAAAAGCGTGAATACATTCGATTTGTCATCGGCCGCAAAGACGAGGATAGCCATGTTGAGCAGGGAATTTTTCAGGCGGCAGCGCAGGCGCTGGAGTGGCGAAACATCACGGGCTCAGACGCCGACGAACTGAATGAGCTGCGAGCATGGTTCAGCGAGAATCTGGAAAAACCAACTTCCTTCGGACGCGACAAGCTTCGCCTCGGCATCTGTTGGTTCAAGACTGGATCAACCGAACACATCTCCCGCATATGGGAGATGGTTCGCATCCTCGAACGCAATGGCATCTACGTGAAGAAAATCAGAACAGACAAACCCGGCTACGTGATCTACGAAGACGAATGGCAACTAGTAGCCGAACCCTTCCGCAAAGGCACTATGCCGAGAGGATGAAGGAATCCCGACGCAACGGGCGGGGCCGCCCTCCGCCCATTGCGAAAAGCCCTACCCTCCGGCATAATAATGGTTTGTCTTTATCTCTCCGGACGCTTCCGGGCAAAGGATCGTGCATTCTGTGCTGATGATTCGACTGGCGCGCTTTGGCGCGCGCAAACAACCGTATTATCGTGTGGTGGTGATTGAGAAGGAGCGGGCTCGCAATGGCCGCCCGGTGGAAGTGGTGGGGACGTACAATCCGCGCACCAATCCGGCTACTTTTGACCTGAAACGCGAGCGCATAGAGCACTGGGTATCGAAAGGCGCCCAGCTTTCGGACAGGGTTCGGAAACTGGTTGCTTCTCCTGCACCCGCAGCGGCCGCTTCGGTCGCGTAGCCCACACTTCGTTTTTAATCGTCCTCTCAGGAGTCGCAAATGATCGAGCCGAGCGCCAGTCCGCGCGCCATGATTGAATACATCGCCAAGGCGATTGTCGAGGCCAAGGGCGAGGTATTTGTCGACGAGTATGAAGACGGCGACGAGACGGTGATTGAGTTGGAAGTGGCCGAGTCTGATCTGGGCAAGGTGATTGGCCGCTCGGGCCGCGTGGCGCGGGCGCTGCGCAACGTGCTCGGTGCGGCAGGGTCAAAGCTCGATAAGCGCTACGCGCTCGAGATTATTGAGTAGGAATCGCGCAGTAGGAATCGCGTTTCGGCGGAAAGCTTCTCGGCGAATAGAATCAGCAAAATGGCTTCGGACGCTGGCGGCGAGTGGGTTACTCTTGCAGTCGTCATTAAGACGCAGGGGCGGCGCGGAGAAGTTGCGACGGAATTGCACACGGATGTTCCGGGGCGATTTCGGCAAGGCATGCGGCTGTGGGTGCTCTTGAAAGACGGCGAGCGCCGCGAAGTTACGGTCGAGGACCTTTGGCCGCATAAGAGTTTTCTGGTGCTGAAGTTCGGGGGCATCGATAGTCTTTCGGATGCGGAGTTGCTCGTAAAGGCTGAGTTGCAGCTTCCGCTCGCGGAACGGGCTGCTTTAGAGCCGGGCTGGACTTATTTGAGCGACCTGATCGGATGCACGGTATTTGATGGCGCGCGAGAGATTGGCGCGATTGAGGATGTGCAGTTCGGAGCAGGAGAAGCGCCGCTGCTCGTAGTAAAAAGCGGAGCGAAATTGCCCTACGAGATTCCCTTCGCCGAGGCGTTTCTGGAGAAATTGGATCTGGAGCGGCGGCAAGTTCGCATGAAATTGCCGGAAGGGCTGCTGGATGTGAATGCAAAGAGCAGTGGTCAGTGGCCAGTGGCCAGAAGAAGCAGCGAACGCGTGATCACTGACTGGCCACTGACCACTGGCAACTGGTTTAAAACTGGTTTAGCAATGAAGATCGACATTCTCACGATCTTTCCTGACTTTTTTCGCGGGCCTTTGGATTATGGGATTGTGCGCCGGGCGCGGGAGACGGGCCTGGTGGATGTTGGCATTCACGATCTGCGGGCGTATACGAAAGACAAGCACCGCACGGTGGATGACCGCCCGTTTGGCGGCGGCGAGGGCATGGTCCTGAAGCCGGAACCGATCTTTGAATGTTTGGAAGCGCTTGGCGATGTGGCTTCGCGCGAAAGTCGTTTGAGCGCGTCGGCGACGCAATCGGTGATATTGCTTTCGGCGCAGGGGCGCAGGCTGGATCAGGCGCTGGCGGCAAAGCTGTCTGGGCTGGAGCGGATTGTTCTCATCTGCGGACGGTATGAGGGCGTGGATGAGCGGATCAGCGAGCACCTGGCGGATCGCGAAGTTTCGATTGGCGACTATGTGCTGAGCGGCGGCGAACTGGGCGCGGCGGTGATTGTGGATACGGTGACGCGGCTGATTCCGGGCGCAGTTGGCAATCAGAATTCGACTCGGCAAGAGTCGTTTACTGAGTCGTTGGTGGAAGCGGATTTCGCGGGTGAGGGCGCCCGCGCCACACTTACTGCTGATGCTGGGCCGAGTTCGACTTGCGTTTCTGGCGGATTGCTGGATTATCCGCACTACACACGGCCGGCGGAGTTTCGCGGCATGGCGGTGCCAGAGGTGCTGGTGAATGGCAACCATGAGCAGATTCGCAGCTGGCGGCGCAAGACGGCGTTAGCGAAGACGCTGCGCAACCGGCCCGATTTGCTGGAGCGGGTTCGGCTGACGGATGAAGACGAGGAATTGCTGGCTGAGATCAGGCTGGAGCTGGCTCAGGGGATCGACATCGACAGAGAAGGCTAGCGCTCTCTGCGGAGATTAGAATCAGGAAGGGAAACATTCATGCGTAATCCGATTATTGAAAAATTGCTGGCGAAATCGCGCCGCACAGACATTCCGAAGTTTGGCCCCGGCGATACGGTCAAGGTACAAGTCAAGATCAGAGAAGGCGAGAAAGAGCGCATACAGGCGTTCGAGGGCGTGGTCATTTCGCGGACGCGGGGCGCACAGCCGAGCTTCACCGTCCGCAAGATCAGCTTTGGCCAGGGCGTGGAACGTATTTTCCCGATCGACTCGAAGGTCATTGACAAGATTGACGTGGTGCGCTCGGCGAAGGTCCGCCGTGCGAAGCTTTATTACTTGCGCGGGCTGAAGGGCAAAGCGGCGCGACTGAAGGAAGTCGAACAGCGGTAACCGCCGAGTTTGGTTTATCCGCTGGGGTGGGCTCCGCGACTATTGCGCGCTATTGGCGATTGCGCCGACTCGACGTGCGATGCCTGCAGGCGCTCATCCGGCGATCTTTTTTCTGGCTGCAAATCCTTCCAGTAATCTGCTTTCTTGTCGCGGACGGACGGGCGTCGCGGCATACGTCCATTGGTGCCTAGCACTCCGCTATTCGAATCCTGTATTAGTTGGTGGCGGGCTCTATATCCAGTGCAGAGGCAATCAGGTTGTCGCTCCCTCTGAGAGCGTCTGCTGGACGGTGCCAAATCCACGCCACGATTAGATCTCGCCTGCGAAGAGATGCTCGATGCGCACTCTCGCTCGAAATAAAGTACTGGCGGTAGTTTGTTTTCTGGGCAGCGTGGCGCTCTATGGCGCCGACAAGCCGCTCACGATTGCATTGGTGTTTGACGGGTTGACGGAAGCGGACCGGGAACCACTGCGCGCCTATCTCACGAAGGCAATGGGACGCCGCGTGAATCTTGCGGTTCCCGACGTCTACACGGAGACGGTTGCCGGCCTGGCCGATGGGTCATTTGATTTCGCATGCCTGGGCTCGCTGATGTACGTCCGGGCGCACGCGAAGTATGGAGTCATTCCGCTTGTTCGGCGCAGTTCTGGTTTACAGTATCATTCGGTCTTTATCGCTGGCGCCAACTCGCCAATTCGTTCGCTCAGCGATCTGAAAGGGAAGCGGTTCGCGCTTGGCGATATCGATTCGACCAGCACTTTGATTGTGCATCGCGAACTCCTGCGGGTGGGAATCAGTACCAGTACAGATCTCAAGCTTCGCTACAGCGGCAGCCATGTTGCGACCGCGGCGCTGGTGGAAAGCGGAGTGGTCGATGCGGGAGCGTTAGACGAAACGATCTTCGCATCCCTGATCAGCGGCGGGAAACTAAATAGCGAGAAAGTCCGGGTGTTCCATACCTCGGAGCCTTTTGCCGGTTATGTGTATGTCGCCGGCAAGGATGTGCCTGAGGCTGACCGGGAGAAATTTGTCCAGGCTCTGCTCGCCCTAAAGGAGAGGAAAGACGATTCCGTGCTGAAAATTCTGCGAGCCAAGCAGTTTGTTGTCGCGCACGACCATGAATACGCAGCTGTACGGCGGATCGCGCACGAACTGAAAATGTTCTAAGCCGTCCATATCGTTGCACTGGTCGAGTCACGGATTCAACTCCAGATTGTCGATCAGGCGCGTCGTACCGACGTAGGCGGCGACCGCGGCCAGGGTCTTCCGCGATATTTGCTCGACAGGCCTGAGCGTGTCGGGATCGACGATCTCGCAATAATCCAGCACAAGGTTGGGCTGGCTGGCAAAAACTTCTTTGGCGGTGGCGATTAGCGTTGCGGCGCTTCTTTCTCCGTCCTGAAACTTATCCTGCACTTGCACCAGCGCGCGATGGAGCACCAGCGCGCGGGAACGTTCGTCGGCATTCAAATAGGCGTTGCGCGAGCTCATCGCCAAGCCATCCGGTTCGCGCACGATGGGGCAGGCGACAATTTCTATGGGGAAATTGAGATCGCGCACCATGCGGCGGATGATGGCGAGTTGCGCGGCATCTTTCTGCCCGAAGAATGCGGCGTCGGGTTCGACGATGTGAAAGAGCTTGGCAACGATCGTGGTCACGCCGCGAAAATGGCCGGGCCGGGAGCGTCCGTCGAGCCTTTCACTCAGGCCGTCGACCGAAACCCAAGTGGCGTCATGCAGGGTGGGAGCAGATGGATAGATCTCTTCCACAGAGGGCGCGAAAAGGATGTCGACTCCTTCTTTTTCGAGCAACTGGCGGTCGCGATCAAAATGGCGCGGATACTTCGATAGATCTTCGGTGGGACTGAATTGCGTAGGATTCACAAAAAGCGAGACGGCAACGGCATCGCATTGCGCTTTGGCGGCGCGGACGAGCGAGAGATGGCCTTCATGCAGAGCGCCCATGGTTGGAACGAGACCGAGGCGTTTGCCGCTTCCTCGCGTAGCGCGGCAAGCGGCGCGGGCTTGGGCGATGGTCAAACAGATTTTCATCTTCGCGCGAATGATTCAGTGACATTATTCGCTAAACATAGTTCGCGGATAGTTCGCTAATATCGGCGATCAGGGCGCCTCGTAGAATTCGACATCCAACTCATGAAGGGTGCCGAGGAGCAAGGCGCGATTTTTCCGCACGTCGGCTTTCGTCTGCTCGGATGGATTCTTGGGTATTGCCTGCGCGACCATAACCACGCGGCCGTAGGGCCACGCACTCGACCCGAGCGAAACCAACTCGGCCGGGATTTCCTCTGGCGTCAGCAAGTGAATCTCGTGATTGGAAAGGTCGACGAAGCCGATGCCATCCTCGCGCACCACCAAGTAGGGATTCTTCCAATCGACAATATGGCTGAGCGCCGGATATTTGGACGGGTCCGCTGGCGGAATGGATTCGAGCCCGGTGGGTTGATGCGCTTGCGCCGCCGGTGGTGATGCGGCGGGCTGGGAGCAAGCGATCAAAATCGCAAGAAGGGCGACGGCAAGTGTCGTTTGCGCAGCAATCCGTAGACTCGCGCGCGCGCTCCTTCCCAATTCGTTTCGCAATTCGTTTCGCAAGACGTTTTCTCCGCCCGCTATTATCGCTGCATGGCGTGCTTGCGGTGGAGTACCGTTTCGAGTGCGGCCTGCGTCTCTTTGGGCAGGTGGTAGCTCTCGGCGTCGCTCGGAAACTGATGCGAAACGACGTCGGCCTTGAAGGCGAGCACAGATTGCGTAATCAGGGCGGCTGCGTCTCCGTAGCGGCGGACAAATTTTGCCGCGTGCCCGAATGTTAAGTTGACGAGATCGTGGAAGACCAGCACCTGGCCGTCGCAGTCGGGGCCAGCACCAATGCCGATCGTGGGTGTATCGACCTCGGCAGTGATCATGGCGGCGACCTCGCGCGGAATGCCTTCCAGATAAATACAAGTGACGCCGGCGCAATCGAGCGCGACCGCGTCGCGCATGAGTTGCTCGATGGCGTTGAGCGATTTGCCCTGCACTTTGTATCCCCCCATTACGTTGACCGATTGCGGAGTGAGGCCGATGTGGCCGGCGACGGGAATCTCAGCGTCGATGACGCGGCGGATCACGTCGGCGCGCTTCTCGCCACCTTCCATTTTGACGGCTTCGGCTCCGCCTTCTTTGACGAAGCGCGCGGCATTGTGAATCGCTTCGTTGGCGTCAGCCTGATAGGAGCCGTAGGGCATGTCGGCGATGAGCATCGCGTCTTTCACCCCGCGGCGCACGGCTTTGACGTGATGCAGCATCTCGTCGACGGTGACGGAGAGCGTGTTCTCATAGCCGAGCATGGTCATGGCGAGCGAATCGCCGACGAGGGCAATGTCGATCCCGGCCTCGTCGACCAGGCGCGCGGTGGCGTAATCGTAGGCGGTGAGGCAGGTGATCGGTTCGTGGAGAAGCTTCTTTTCGCGGATAGTAGCGGTGGTGATCTTGCGGCGAGGAGAATGCCCGCCGATAGGTGTGAGACTCACTGTGTCCTCCAGTGCCCCTCCGCAAGCTGGGCGGATAGAGCCTGTGCGCGTCGTCTTTACTTCCGACCGTTAGATGACGCTTGGGGGATTATAGCTGCAAATGGGGCGTTGGTCGATAGGAGCCGAGCCGGTCGTAAACCGACCCCTCGGAAACCGTGCTAGTCCCTTATCTTCAATGCGGGGGGCAACTGATAAGAGAAGGCTACTGCGCTTGGCTCCCACTTCTACTTGCCTTTTCCACTTCCCTGTCCCACGCCAAAAAGGCGAGTAACTAAGAATTAGAGGTCCGTATTGATCAGTTATGTACGAGCAGGCGCCGGATACTGGAGATACACCGTTCCTCGAAAGCAAGCGATTCCGGAGGTTAATACAATGTTGCAATTTAAGAGAGTGGGCCCTTGGGCTCACAAACTGGCAAAGCGCGGTCTGCTTCTCGCCAGTACAACAACGTTCCTTGCGTCCCTGGCCCTGCTGCCAACGGCCAGCGCACAAGTCGTAATCAGCGTAACTCCACCCGGCTGTGCCTATGGCTACTACGACTATGCACCGTACGGCTGCGCACCCAGCGGTTTTTATGGACCAGGCTATTTCTTCAACGGCGTTTTCCTGGGCGTCGGCCCCTGGGCCAATTGGGGATATGGGCACGGCTGGGGTGAGCATCGCTTCAGCGGCGGCGGGGGAGGAAGATACGGCGGCGGCGGTCGTGGAGACGGCGGCGGCCGAGAAAACGGCGGCGGCCGTGCCTATGCAAGTAATCGCGGAGGCGGTGGAACGGCAGGCCGCACCAACCGCGGTAGCGAGTCTCGTGGTAATGCCTCTGCAGGTCGCTCTCATGCAGCAGTAGCGCATAGTGGCGCGTCCCACTCTACGGTAGCGCATGGTGGCGCGTCCCACTCTACGGCGGCGCATGGCGGCGCGTCCCACGCGGCAGCGCATAGCGGTGGGTCTCGTGCAGCGGCAGGGCATAGTAGTGGCTCCCACGCTGGCGGCGAATCGCATGGCGGGGAACATCACGACTAGCGACCGAATTCAACGGCGCATGAAGCAGAAGCGGCGGAGCTTAACAGCTCTGCCGTTTTTCATTTCGGCCTGTGCCGCCGCAGTTTGCGCTTCGTATTCTCGCGCAGCCACGCGGTATAGCCAGTTTCGTCGAGCGTGCCTGCCGCCAACGCCATTACGGCCTGCGTTGCGTCCTCTTCGCTGGCCTTGAAGTCGAAGCCGTGGAGTTCAAGGAAGAGAATGCCGATTACAAATCCTGTCCGCTTGTTGCCATCGACGAAAGGATGGTTGCGGACGATCCCGGCGGTGTACAGGGCGGCCATTTCGACGACGTCCGCGGTCTTGGCGTAGGCATGGTGCTGGCGGGGACGCGCCAGAGCTGATTGCAGTAGACCGCGGTCACGCACGCCGCTCGCGCCGCCGTGAAGAGCCAGCAAACGATCATGGATCGCGAGAACGTCGTGCTCATCGATCCAGAGCAGTTTCTTTTTCATCGGTCGCGGTGTTTATTTGGCCAGAGCGTGGAGAGTGTTGCGATAGCGGGCCATGATTTCTTCAGCCTTCGTCATTTTTTTCTCGAAGGCGGGATCGTAGGGGGTCAGGCGATAATCGCCATCGGCCGATTCGATGAGAAAAAGCCGTTCCCCGTCGCCGGCCCGTAGACGGTTGACAACTTCTTTTGGGAGAACGACACCCAGCGAATTGCCGAACTTGCGGATTTTGAGCTCGACCATAACACTCTCCCAATGTTATTACAATTGTAATAACTTTGCGAATAGCGTGCAATAGGGATGTTCGACGGCTTTCTGCTAAGTCTTGATCACGGGGAATTCCGCCGTACCTACCTGTGCCACGTGCGCTTCGGCGTACGCGGTTACGCGTTCGAGGGCGGATTGCAGCTCGCGATGGGACCCTGCCAGGCGCGCATCCCTCTCCAGGAATGTCTCCGTCATGGTTTCGGCGGGAACTTGCATTTTGGCGCTGAGCCGCACCAGCGCTTTGGAGAATGGCTTGGGGATCATCAGGGCGTCCCAGGTGTTGAGCACCCAGGCATCGCTTAGCGCCACGCAGAAGGCAGCCATCGGAGCATTGCTGGCGCTGGAGAGGAGTACCGGTCCGGGCTTGGCCACGAACTTGGGGCCGCGGGGGCCGTCGATCGTAAATACCACTGCGTTGCCCTGCTGTAGTTGACTTCGCAAGCCCAGCAGGGCTTTTGCGCCGTCCCGACTGCTGGAGCCTCGCACTGCGATGAAGCCCAGCTTTTCCAGGGTGCGAGCGACGTATTCGCCATCGAAGCTGCGACTTACCATGACCGCTATGCCGGTATTTCTCCACAGCCATGCGCTCGGGAAAACGGCGCGATGCCAGAAGGAATAGATCATAGGCTTTTCGAAGGTCGCATCCGGAGGAGAAGGCGGTTCTTCCCAGGAAATGGAATAGCGCAGTGTGGGACCGATCAGAGAGATCGCGATATAGCTGGCCCAGCTGATGAGCGATAGAAGAATTCTTTGCCGCAGTGAGAATGGGCGAGCGGCGGGAACGGACTGCTCAGGCTCAACCGCGGCAGAAGAGGAACTCACGCCGATATTGTAGCCGGGAAAGATAAGGATTCACTGAAAACTGAGAGCTGATAGCTGCTAGCGAAGTGGCTACGTTTCCAGATAGCCTACGATCCACTCTTTGAGGCGCTGCCGGCGCTCGTCGGTGACATCGAAGCGAATGCCAAAACTTTTATTAGGTTTCTTCCAGCTTACCTGGCCACGCACCCAGACGCGCGGCAGAGTCAGCAACGAGAATGACACTTCCACTTGAGCGCCGATCTCAGGTACGTGATTGCCCCTCAGCGACATTCCTCCGGTGCTGATTTCCTGGCTGGTAGCGGTGAGGCGCCCACCGTCGTTCATCACGATTCCCACCTCAGTCATCACCGGGACGCGCACGTAGCGGCGGAATTCGTGAAGCACGAGACTGCGAGTGGAGCGCACAAGCTTCATGGCCGCGGAACGCTCCAGCGGTTCGTGAAACACAGCGTTCAGGCAGAACTTCGAATAGCGCATGGCATCCTGCGCGCTGCCGCCCAAGCCGAAGATTATGATTCGACTGTTGGAGGCCGATGCGCGCGCCAGTTCGATGATAGCGCCGGCGGTCTCTTCGAGGAGTAGAACGCAGGCCTCGAATTTTTCGTATTTCAGGCGGTCCGCTTGCTCGCGGTGAACCGGAACGGTTTCGATTCCATGTTGGCGGAAGCACTCGTTGATAAGCTGCGCCGAGGCCTCGGGCAAATCAAAGAGGGCGACGCGTGCAACGCTCTTTCGATGGACAGGGGGAGGGGCGAGAACGGCACCGGTCGTAGTAGGCATGAGTCCCAGGGGTTGAATTCCTCTAAAAGCCCATTCTGACGCGGCATTTGAGGGCTGCATAGGTTTCGAAAGGGCCGAGTGCCCTTCCAATTGGGCCATTACGGAAGTTGTACCTGGAACCGGCTACGCCTACTCCCTTCGTTCTGCGCGCTTGTCGCAGGCGAAGCGACGGCCTCTCTAAGTGGCGTTCAGGTAAGATGTTGCAATCATTTCGTTCGTAGACGTAATCAATAAATGATTACTTTAGATGACATCCAGTCGGCCTTGCGCCGCATTCGCAGTTCTATATACCTTTCGCCGTGCGCGCTTTCGGCGACGTTTTCAGAGTCTACGGCCAATCAGGTTTATCTGAAACTCGACAACCTGCAACGTACCGGCGCTTTCAAAGAGCGCGGCGCGCTGAACAAACTGCTGTCCCTGAGTGCTGAGGAGCGCGCCCAGGGCGTCATTGCGGCGTCGGCAGGAAATCACGCGCAGGGCGTTGCCTATCACGCTGGCAAACTTGGCATCCGCGCGCAGATTTGCATGCCGCTGACGACGCCGCTGATCAAGGTTTCGGCGACGCGTGGGTATGGCGCCGATGTAGTTCTGCACGGCGCGAATTACGACGAAGCTTACGAAGAGGCGTTGCGGCGCAGCCACGCGGAGCACCTCGCCTTTGTGCACGCGTTCGATGACGACGCCGTCATCGCTGGGCAGGGGACGATTGGCTTGGAGCTCATCGAACAACACCCTGATCTGGAAGCCGTGGTTGTGCCGATCGGCGGTGGAGGCCTGATTGGCGGCATTGCCTGCGCGCTGAAAGAAACAAATTCTAAAATTCAGGTTTTTGGAGTGCAGCCGTCGCGGCTGCCGTCGATGAAAGTTGCCGTCGCGGAGGGGAAGCCGGTGACTCTGGCGGCGGCATCGACGATTGCTGATGGAATCGCCGTGCGGCGCGCCGGCGAACGCACGCTGCCGTTGGTGCAGAAGTACGTGGATGACATTGTTACGGTCGAAGAGGAGGAAATTGCCAACGCAATTCTGCTATTGCTGGAGCGCGAGAAAACTCTGGCGGAGGGAGCTGGAGCAGCGGCTATCGCGGCTCTGGTGAATCGCAAACTGCCGCTGGTCGGGAAGAAAGTTGCGGTGCTGGTGTGCGGCGGAAATATCGATGTGACGTTGCTGTCACGCATCATCGAGCGCGGCCTGGTCAAAGATGGACGGCTGGTGCGATTGCGCGTTCACCTGCCTGATTATCCGGGAGCTCTAAATCGGCTGACGTCGATCCTGGCGCAACATCGGGCGAATATTGTCGAAACCGATTACGACCGCGCCTATCACGGCGTGGGTCTGGGCGAGACGGCGATTGAGATCACGATGGAGACTCGCGGGCCTGATCACATTGCCGAGATCATCTCGGCGCTGGGGGCGGCGGGATATACGCAGGAGCGGGTGCTGTAAGAATGTTCAGCGCCGAGACACGGAGAGCGCCGAGAAAGTCAAAAAGTCTTTACCACAGAGGGCACGGGGGAACACTGGGTAAGACTCATTCAAACTGCCTCCGGAATCTCTCCAAGTGATCCTTCACTTCGTCCACTTCCCTTCTGAGTTCGACGACTTCTTCTTCCAGACGGGCAATGCGACCTGCGTCTTGTGAACTTTGTTCAGTTTTTGCTCCAGACGGCGTCGGTAGTTCGGCTTCGACTACATCCCCGGCTAGCAGATGTGCGTAGCGCGATTCTTTTGTTCCGGGCTGCCGGGGCAGAACTTTCGCCAGCGGTGGGTCGCGCTGCATTAATTTTTGCAATGCCGATTGCACATCATCCAGCGCTTCGAAGTGAAACAGGCGCTCGCTGCGGCCGCGGAGTTCGCCGGGAGTTTGCGGGCCGCGCAGCAGGAGGACGCACAGCACGGCGATCTCCGGTCGCGTGAAGTTGAAGACCTCTTGCAGGCGCTGTTCGTATTTGGTTACGCGGCTATCGGCTCCGCGGGCGGATCCCGCCATGCGCTGCTCTTGCAGGCCTTCCAGTGCGTCGCGCACTGCATCTTCGTCGAGTTGCATCACGGGATCGCGATTCGACTTCTGGTTGCAGGCATTCAATAGCGCGTTCAGGGAGAGGGGATAGTACTCGGGCGTGGTGATGTCTTTTTCGATCAGCGAGCCTAGGACGCGGACTTCGTTTGCCGTCAGTTTTATGTCCATTCCGTAACCGTTAGCTTGTCGTCGCTTCGATTGTATAGAAACGGCAAAACCAACGGCCGCGGGCGAGGGCGCCCGCGCCACACTACCGCTTTGCGCACGGTATACTCAATAGTTTGTCGGATACATGCGAGAGCGAGTGCATCATGAGTCACAGAACTGGAAATACAACATCCGAGGTGTCGGCACGGGTGGGCGTCCAAGAACTGGTCGCGCGGCTGCGCGCGCTGCCCGCATCGGCCTTTGATGGGACGGAGACTATCCGGGCGTTGCTGACAGAGATGCCGGTGTCGGAGGCAAGCCTTGCGCCTTATTTGACTTGGGACCGGCAGCATTACACGCGCAATCTCATCGACAAGACCGACCTCTACGAATTGCTCGCCATCTGCTGGGAGGTTGGGCAGGGCAGTTCGGTGCACAACCATCGCGGGCAGAATTGCTGGATGGCGGCCCCGATGGGCAGCTTGCTGGTGGAAAATTTTCATGTGGGATTTGAGGATAGCCAGACCGGAAAGTGTCAGTTGACCGCATCTAATACGGTGGAGCTAACGGCGGCGAATCCGTGCGCGGTCGATCCGCGGGAGCCGGTGCATAGGGTGGTCAATCCGCGGACGGCGAATCAGCGGGCGGTGACACTGCACGTCTATTCGCGTCCCTTTGATAGTTGTGTCGTCTATTCGCCCGAGCAGGGAACGTGCGGAGACATACGGCTTCACTACAATACAGCTTTTGGAAAACCAGTACCCAGTACCTGGTAACCAGTACCCAGTCGACAGCCTTTTTTTGTCTGCTCCAACGGATCTGGCTGACTTGGATAGAAGTCTTTTTCTGGGTACTGGTTACTGGGTACTGGGTACTGAATTTCAAGGAGGAATCGTGAGGAAATACCTGGGAGTTTTGGCTGGAATGGCTGCGCTATGTGTGATGTCGTGGGCGCAGGCTCCAGCGCAAGGTCAAACTCCCGATCAGGCTTCGGCGCAGACTCAGGCTCCCGCGCCAACACCGGCTCAGGCTCCGGCGCAAACCTCTGCTCAGACTCAAGCCCCTGAGGCGGCTCCGATTCCGGCCTCGGATCTGGGAAAGAAAATCACCCTGGTGCCATTTCCGCGGGTCGAGTTTTTTGTTGGCGGGACATATGCGGAGGCGGGCTTTTACAATGCCGGACACTGGGCGGGCCTGCCCGGCTGGGACAGTTCTTTGGGCTTGAACTTGACGCATTGGCTGGGATTCATCGTGGAGGGCGGCGAATACTTTGGCACCTCGAAGATTCCAACGGGGCAGCAGGCGCCATTTCCGCCCTGTCCGTCGTTTTGCCCTTACACATCACCCACGTTCGATGCGACCACACGCGAATACAACATCCTTTTCGGCGGCCAGGTGGCGCGCCGCAAGTATGAACGGTGGACACCGCGCGGCGAATTCTTGTATGGACATCAGGGCGTGCGCGGAATCGCCTCTGGCGGAGGCGCCCAGGTGACCGAGATCGGAACCGGACGGGCGCTGGTGGCTGGCGGGGGGCTCGACTATAAAATCAATCCGCGCTTTGCCCTGCGCTTGAACGCGGACTATTTCCAGACGGGCACAGACTTTACACTCCTCGGCAAGCAGAAGCAGGACAATTTCCGGGTCTCGGTGGGCATAGTCATTCGCAACGTGCACAAGAAGCGGCACACGCTGGAAGAAGAGAACCGGAGCGAGCAGCAATAGGGCGCGCGGCTCTTCGTCGTTCGTCGCTCTCTCTTCGTCGTTCGCTGTTCGTCGTTCGGGACTGAGTTTGCCGGCTTGCAAACGCTTCGCGAATCGCGAACGACGACGAGCGAACAGCGGGGCGCGAACCACGACTCGAACGGTGTCCGCTACAGATCCGCTGCCGTCCTACGAGCGGCGAAGCATATCGCTGATGGGCTTGGTTCTTGAGCGGACTTCGTCGGCGAGATCGGCGCCCTTTTCGACTACTTCTTCGAAGCGGCTCTTCGCTTCATCGGTCCATTCCGAGGCGGTTTCGAGAACGTCGTCGTAGGAGCGGCGCAAGTCTTTCCGCAACTGCCGGCCAGCCTTCGGAGCCAGCAACAATCCGAGGGCAGCACCTACGCCGAGGCCGATCATCAGGAAAGTGATGGCCGTGCCGACCGTGTTGCTCTCTGAACTCTCGTATTTTCCTGTGCGCATAAAAACCTCCTGATTTCTAGAATGCCAAACGGGGAGCACCCCGTCTCTACATTCTAGTCCTTATATTGGACTGATAATTTGTGATTTGTGATTGGACAGCAGGCCTGTTCCCACAATCGCTTGCGGCTGTGTAAAATGAAGTATTAATTCCAAGTGCGGCGGGAAAGTTGGCACCTGCCCCGCTGCCAGAATTCCTAGCAGAGTGAAGGAGATGTAAACCAGCAATGTCGATTCCAGCGACCCAACTCCGTCCCGGCATGATCATTAAGCACAACAATGATTTGCATTCCGTGTTCAGCGTCGAGCACCGTACGCCGGGCAATCTGCGCGCCTTCATACAGGCCAAGTTACGCAACCTGCGCACGGGAGCCATGTTCGAGCATCGTTTCCGTTCGCCCGATCCGATCGAGAAAGTCAACGTGGACGAGGAGAACATGGAGTTCCTCTACAGCGACGGAGACGATTACTACTTCATGAACACGGAGAACTACGAGCAGACGCATCTCACGCGCGGCACGCTGGGCGATGCGGTGGATTACCTGACGCCGAATCTGCAGATCAAGGTGGAATTTTTCGACGGCAAAGCCGTGGGCATCGAGTTGCCGCAAACCGTCGTGCTGACGGTGATGGAGGTCGAGCCTGGATTGAAGAGCGCAACCGCCTCGAGCGTGACCAAACCCGCGAAGACAGAGACTGGCCTGATTGTGCAGGTGCCTCCGTTCATCAACGAGGGCGAGAAGATCAAGGTCGACACGGCCGAGGGAACTTATTTGTCGCGAGCGCAATAAGGTCAGAGGTTAGAGGTCAGATTGCAGAGGTGAAGAGCGTTCAGCTCTGGTCTTTACCTCTGCAATCTGACCTCTTACCTCTGCAATCACTCGATGGCTTCCACCGACGATCAATCTCGCACTCTCGCGCGCCGTTTTCTGGTGTACGGCCGCGTCCATGGTGTGGGCTTCCGCTGGTTTGTCGAGCGCGAGGCGCACATTTTGCAGATTGCCGGATGGGTGCGAAACAATCATGATGGCACGGTCGAGGTTCTGGCCATGGGAACGCGCGATCAACTGTCGGGGTTGCGGTCGCGGTTGCAGGAAGGGCCGCGCGCCGCGCGCGTAGATAGGGTTGAAGACTTCGACGCCGAGCCGGTTGCGGGACTCGGTTCATTTCAAGTTCGAGGAGCTTAGCGTTAGGAGCTTAACTTCAGGATGAGAACATCGACGGAAAAGTTGATTGAGGCAGCGGACTGCGACCGATTGAAGAAGCTGATCCGGGAGGTGCCTGACTTCCCCAAGAAGGGCATTCTCTTTTATGACATCACCACGCTGCTGAAGGATAAAGTCGGCTTCGCGCTGCTGATCGACGCGCTCTCGGCAAATTACATTGGCAAAGAGATCGACCTGGTGCTGGGCATGGAGGCTCGCGGATTTATTTTTGGTCCGGCGCTGGCCTATCGTTTGAATGCGGGATTTGTTCCCGTCCGCAAGCCAGGGAAGTTGCCGGCGGAAACGCTGAAGATCAGCTACGAGTTGGAGTATGGCAGCAACGCGCTCGAAGTTCACAAGGACGCGATCATCAAGGGCCAGCGGATTTTGATCGTGGACGACCTGCTGGCGACGGGCGGCACGGCGGTCGCTACGGCGGAGCTGGCGAGCGGCCTCGGAGCAACGATTGCGGGACTTGCCTTTGTGGTGGAACTCGACTTCTTGAAGGGTCGCGAGCGATTGCAGAAGTACGACGTTTTCTCGCTGCTGCACTACGATCAGTAGGACTGGGATCAGTAGGATTCGCGAGAGAAGGATCGACTGCTGCAGCGGCTCTCAGAACTCAGGGCCGGGAACTTGTCGCTTCAACTTCTAGCTTCGCGTTACTTTATCAGGCGTTCAACGGCCAGGAACAGACTTCTCCAAATTGCGACACTGACGGCGAGCGACGCGGTATAGGAGAAGATTGCGATCCAATTCCATTGGACATCTGCTTCCTGCTCACGGAACCTCATGGGGGAGGGCTCCTTACTGTTTTCTTGCGCGAACCTTTTCTTGCGCCAACCTGTTTTCTTGCGCCAACCTAAAGATGCAATTATATGCCCCTTCGTTGCTTCCGGTAAGTGACTTAAAACATTCCTCAGGATTATCTGCCCGTTTTTCGGCACTGGGTGTAATCATCCGTCTTGCGGTAAATTTAGGCATGCCATAAGCGTTGCGAAGACCGGTATTGCGAAGCCAGCGTGCGAGAATTCTTGCGGTGCACCTGCCCCAACCGTCGCCTGTCCTGATGGTATTCGGCAATGTGGAGTGCTGGTGGTAAGCTAGGATTTTTGGAGCAGCAGCGATGGCGCGGGCGCGGAGATTTGAGCACAATCCTGAATGCGCCTTCCAACTCGAGGCCAAATCCAAAGCACGGTTCAGGGAAACCTCCAACCAACGCCGTGGCCGATACGCGAATCAAACCTTCATCGGACAGTTCATCCAACTTTCGGCCAAACTCGGTCTCTTGCTCGGAGCCGCGCTGGTGGTGTGCAGCTTCGGAGCAGAGGCCGATCCCAGTCCGTTGCCGCCCTCGATCACTACCGCGCCGCTAACGGTGCAACAGGTGGTGAGCAATCTGGTTCGAAAAGATGCGGAGCGAGCACAGGCGCTGCGCCACTATGAATCCACGCGCATCTACCATCTTGCCTATCGCGGATTTCCGAGCGATCGCGACGCCGAGATGACCGTGGAGGCTACTTTTGACAGCCCTTCCACCAAGAACTTTAAAATCATTTCTCAATCGGGATCGAAGCTGATCATCGAGCGCGTGTTCAAGCGGCTGCTGGAGAGCGAGAAGGAAGCGGCGGAGCCGCAGATACATGCGCGCACCCTGCTCAACCCTGAAAATTACGATATTGCGCTGGTAGGCTACGAACCGTCAGGCTCGGGCGGCCAATATGTGCTTGAGGTCTATCCTAAGGCGACGAGCAAATATGTCTATCGCGGCAAGGTGTGGGTCGACGGCGCCGATTTCGCGGTGACGCGCATTGACGCCGAACCCGCGCAGAATCCTTCTTTCTGGACGAAGAAGAGCGAGATTCATCACCAGTACACGAAGATCCAAAATTTCTGGCTGCCGCAGCGTAACGAATCGGTGAGCTACATACGCCTCGGCGGGCGCGCCACGCTGACGATTGAATATAACAACTACCACGTGGTGGATTCGCAGGTCGCAGGCAACTCTGGGAAGATGCGGCGTCCAGCGCAGCCCTACGCCACGGAGATTTACTAGACGCGATCCGGTAGTACAATCCGGCCATGGGTGGCCTGTCACAGCCGAGCGTAAATCCAGATTTCAATCCAACCATTGAGCCGCAAGAATCCAGCGTTCGCCCGATTCTCATCGGAATCGTCGTCGTCGGGATCGTCGTCGGCGTGCTGGCGCTGATTCTTCGCTCGGAGGGAAAAAAACCTGCCGAGCCGCCGCCCTATGCCGCGAACCTGAAATTCTCGGACCTGAAGACCAGCGCCGCGCAGAATTTTGTGGGCGCGACCGTCAACTATCTTGACGGCGTCATCACCAATACCGGCAATAAAACCGTCATCCACGCCGTGGTGAAGATCACATTTAAAGACGACATGGGACAGACGGCGCAGCGCGAAGAACTTCCCATCCACGTACTGCGCACCGGCGGACCGTATGATGAGGCGGTCGACCTCACGCTCTGGCCACTCGCGCCGGGCGAGAGCAAACCGTTCCGCCTGATCTTCGAAAACATTTCCGCACAGTGGAACCACGCATACCCGGATTTGCAGGTCAGCGAGGTCACCGTAAGGTAAGTGCTGAGGCACTGATCACTGGTCTCCTCCGCTACAATGGCCTCGTGCCTGATAAGAAACCATTCCGTCTGACGGAGTCCGTTAAAGCTGCGGGTTGAGCATCCAAGCTGAGTCCGGCGGCGCTGGACACGGTGCTTGGGAAATTAGCCCGGCAACACGACCCGAATGTGCTAGTCGGCTTCGAGCACGCCGACGACGCCGGAGTGTATCTGCTGACGCCGGAAACGGCGCTGGTGCAGACGGTAGATTTTTTTACGCCCATCGTGGACGATCCCTACACCTTCGGCCAGATCGCCGCGACCAATGCGCTTAGCGATGTGTATGCCATGGGCGGAAAGCCGCTTACTTCTCTTGCGCTCGTCTGCTTTCCGAAGAAAGGCGACCTCGATATTTTGGAGCGCATTCTCGCCGGCGGCTTGTCGAAGATGATTGAGGCAGGATGCACCGTGATCGGCGGCCACAGCATCCGTGATGAAGAAACAAAATTCGGATATTCGGTTACGGGAGTAGTTCATCCGGAGCGCGTGCTGGCAAATCAGGGCGCTCGGGTGGGTGATCGTTTGCTGTTCACGAAGTCGCTGGGCACGGGAGTGATTTCCACGGCGATCAAGAAGGGCGTAGCCAAGCAAGCGTGGATCGATGCCGCTGTGAAGTCGATGACGACACTGAACAAGACGGCGGCTGAGGTGATTAGCGATAATCATGCGGGCACGGGGCTTAAGTGGTCTGTTCACGCCCTCACCGATATCACCGGCTTCGGACTGATTGGTCACACTCGCGAGATGGCGTTTGCCTCTAACGTCAGCGTTATTCTTCGATCTGCGAAGATTTCGGCGCTCGAAGGCGCACTTGATTGCATTCACGCCAAATACATTCCCGGCGGACTCAAAGCAAATCGCGACTTTGCGGAATGTATGGTGGGCTACGATCCGTCCGTGCCGGACGATATCCGCACGCTGCTTTTCGATCCGCAGACTGCGGGAGGATTGCTGATCTCAGTCGCCGCCGACGATGCCGCCGCGCTGACGCTCGCGCTCCAGAAAGCCGGGGTTCCTACGGTTGAAATTGGCGAGGTGATCGCGAGCACGAAACCGCTGATCCAAGTCACTCTCTGATGAGCGCTCACGCTGCGCTGATCATTGCCGAGATGTAGGCGAGATGATGGTCGTCGTGCTCTGCCACAAAGTACCAGTCGCATCGCTGTTTTCAGGCGCGGATGGAGCGCGGTGCGGACGAATATTACGCGGTCGATGTTTTTTACTTTGCTCAACAGTTGCGCGCGGGCGCTGCGAAATTCAGCCAAGACCTCTTGGACTGAGCGCTGGTTGTGCTGCGCCGCGAAAGTCTTGCGATTGGCCAGGTCGGCGATGGTTAGCTGCGATTCATTGTTGATATAGTCATCGACGCGCGCCATCCGCCTCCGAGCCTTATTCCGGTCGGTCGCATCTATAAGCTAAAGAGCGGTCCGCATGGACGCGGTTGGTTCCAAGTATTTTTAATTAATTTTTCGAGCGAAAGGAACTCTTGAATGAAAACCCGCAATCTTGGACGTTCCGGCCTCAAAGTTTCCGCCACTGGCTTGGGCTGCATGGGCATGTCGGAGTTTTACTCCGGACGCAATGATGCGGAATCGATCGCAACCATTCATCGCGCACTCGAACTGGGCATCAACTTTCTCGATACTGCCGACGTTTATGGGCCGTACAAAAATGAAGAACTCGTCGGACGCGCCATCAAGGGCAAGCGCGGTCAGGTCGTGCTGGCCACGAAGTTTGGAATTGTCCGCGATCCGGCCAACCCTAATGTTCGTGGCGTCAATGGCAAGCCGGAATATGTGAAAAAATCCTGCGAAGCAAGTTTGCGGCGGCTGGGCGTCGATTACATTGATCTTTATTATCAGCATCGCGTCGATCCGAATACTCCGATTGAAGAAACAGTCGGAGCGCTCGCGGAACTGGTCAAGGCCGGAAAGATTCGTCATATTGGATTGTCGGAAGCCGCGGTCGGCACTTTGCGGCGCGCAGTGAAAGTCCATCCCATCGCGGCGTTGCAGACGGAGTATTCGCTGTGGACGCGCGATCCGGAGGATGAAATTTTCGCGGCATGCCGCGAACTCGGCATTGGCTTCGTTGCGTATAGTCCGCTGGGACGCGGCTTTCTTACTGGCCAATTCAAGACCTTCGAAGACCTCGCAGAGGATGACTATCGCCGTTTCTCGCCGCGCTTTCAGGGAGAAAATTTCCAGAAGAATCTCGACCTGGTAAAGGAAGTGGAAGAGATGGCGCGCAAGAAACAATGCCAGCCGTCGCAGCTGGCACTGGCGTGGGTGCTGGCGCAGGGCGATGACATCGTTCCGATTCCGGGCACGAAGCGGCGCAAGTATCTCGAGGAAAACGCCGGGGCAGTCGATGTGAAACTTACCTCGGAAGATTTGCGGCGTCTTAGAGAAGTATTTCCTGCCGGAGCGGCAGCGGGATTGCGCTATCCCGAGCACATGATGAATCTGGTTAATGGATGAAACGCACGCGTAGGGGCGGACGCCCTCGTCTGCCCCGCGGAGCAATGTCCCTAACCACCCAGCAGTTTATTGACTTCCGCATAGGGCACGGCGCCCTCCATTTCGCTGTACGTGCCAGAGGTTTTTAATTCTTCAGCCAAGCGTCGCAGCAATCCCAGGGTTGCGCGCATCGGCCCCGATCCCACGCTGACCCGCGCCACGCCAAGTTTCGCGAGCTCTGGAATCGGAGGCGTTCCCGGTCCGGCGAGAATGTTCAGTGGACACTCGACGGCCTTGGCGAGCCTTCCAATCGTCTCGGCATCCTTGAGTCCTGGCGCGAATACGCAATCGGCGCCGGCGTCGCGAAAGGCCAGCAGGCGCCGCAACGCTTCGGAATAGTCGGCATCAGGATTGCCACCGGGCAGCAGAAAAACGTCGGTCCGAGCATTGATCACAATTTGTGCGCGCACGTCGACGGCGGCCTGGCGCGCCGCCTTGATCTTTTCGACGGCTAACTCGAAACCAATCAGAGGGCGGGAGGGATCGCTGCTTCCGTCCTCAAGATTCATCCCGACAACGCCCAACTGAACCAGCTCGCAGGTTGTCTTCGCAACGTCTTCGACGGCAGAGCCGTAGCCGGCTTCGATGTCAGCTGTGACGGGCACCTGCACGGCGCGGGCGATGCGACCAATGCGGGCCATCATCTCCTCGCGCGGAATATGCTGGCCGTCGGCATAGCCGAGCGAGTAGGCGATGCCCGCCGAGGTGGTGGCAATTGCGGGGAAGCCGGCATCCTCGAAGATGCGAGCGCTGGCCACATCCCACGCGTTCGGAAGAATGAGCACGTTCGGCCCGCGATGAAGTTGGCGGAACTGGATTGCCTGATTGGTGCGGGATTCCATGGTTTTATCGTTTTGTAGCTTTCTCAATTAATTTAGTTAATTTTCTCGATACGGTGCGCGAGCATTGTCTCTCGCCGCATTTAGCTGCCCTTAGCTTTTTCGCGCATCCGCTTGACGAAGCTGGGGACGTGGACCACGGCTCGTCCGACGGTGCCGCGTCCTATTTCTTGGGAACCATCATGTGCGCGGACGCGAACGATATAGAAACGCCCGTCGAACGATTCCAGTTCGGCCTCGGCTTGCACGCGCACTCCGAAGCCGCTGGCAGCGCGGTGTTCGATGTTAATCGAAATGCCAACCGTGATTTCTCCTTCATCGCAAAACGGCTGCAGCGCCTGGAAGGCGGCGATTTCCATCAAGCGAATCATGTCGGGAGTGGAATACACAGGTGGCAAGCGAGGATCATGCGCGGCGAGCGTGTGCTTCAGTTCGACGGTTTCAGCCGCCTCGCAGCGCACGCCAATGGGAATGTGTCGAGCCATTGTTGATTAGAACCAAATCGAAAAGTGAGTCGTGCTCAAAGACAAGGCAATTTTAGAGTATTGGCGCTCATCTCGGAAGCGCTCTGCAAATAATCGGCGCCGCATCATCGCTTAGGTGCTGCATCCCCATCTTGGAAAATTGCGAGAAATGCTGCGACATCTTGATCTTCAATTGTTTACCGCACACTTGTGCTCCCGGTCACATCGGCTCTGTTCTACAACGCGCAAAATAAAATTAGATAGTAGCTATCCACGATGGCAGGCAGGGTGAGAAATCAATGAGTAGGCGCGACGCAGTCTTTAATTTATCCAAAATGAAGGAACTGGTCGTATTCATTCTGTTGACGCTGACGCTTTCTTTGTCAGCCTGCAATTGGTTTCGCGATTTCGATTTCGAACGCGGGGCGCGGCTCACAAGAGGCGACCCGCAGTTGGGGCGGAAGCAGTTGGCAATGCATTCCTGTAGTTCATGCCATGTGATTCCTGGAGTTCCGAAGGCTGACGGCACGAGAGGCCCGTCGCTCGCCCATTGGTACGGGCGCCGCACTTTTCTGAGCACCTTCCCAAATACGCCGGAGAACATGGAGAAGTGGCTGGAGAGGCCTTCTCACCGCAAGCCCGGCACGACCATGCCCGACCTGAGCGTCAGCTCACAGGAGAGTCGCGACATGACCGCCTACCTCTTTTCCATCAATTAGCTCAATTAATCAGCCCGAAAGTGCGCGCCGGCGTGGCCTGCTAATGCAAGTTGGCAAAGCTCGCGTCGCCGAGCGAGATGTGCTCGGGGCCAATTACCGGTTGATCCTCGGAGAGAATCAGCGCGCGCTCGATAACGTTTTGCAGTTCGCGTATGTTGCCCGACCAAGGCTGCGTTCGCAACAGGTGCAAAGCGGCTGCGGAGAGCTGCGGCGCAGGTCGGCTGGAAGTATATTTTTCGAGAAAGTGCACGGCTAATTGACCAATATCTTCGGGACGATCGCGCAACGGCGGAATCTCCAGTGGGAACGCGGAGAGACGGTAGTACAAATCTTCGCGAAACTTCCCTTCCCGGACGAGCGAGAGCAGATGGGCGTTGGTGGCGGAGATGACGCGGGCGTCGACGCGCACGACCTCGGCGCTGCCCAGGCGCTGCAATTCCTTCTGCTCAAGAAAGCGGAGTAGTTTCGGCTGAAGGCTCAGCGGCATTTCGCCGATCTCGTCGAGAAAGAGCGTGCCTCCCTGCGCCGCCTGGATTCTTCCCGCATAAGCTTGGGCGGCTCCCGTAAAAGCGCCGCGCGCGTAGCCGAAGAGTTCCGCTTCAAGCAAGGTCTCGGGAATGGCTGCGCAATTGACCACCGCGAATGTGCGCGAGGAGCGCGGGCTAAGCTGATGAATAGCGCGAGCAACAATTTCTTTGCCGCAGCCGGTAGGGCCAGTGATCAGCACCGTCGTGTTGCGCGGGGCGAGCAGGCGCACCAGACGATACAGCGGCTGCATGATGCGCGAGTTGTTGCCGATCATGCCTGGCAGGGGAGCGTCGAGAAAAGATTGCGCGGCGCGCGCCGGGACAAGAGCTAGCTCGATGTTGTCGATCACTGAGTCCGGGTGGCCGAGAGCGTGCTCCAAGCCAGTCGAAGGTGCGCCTGCTTCCTGATTCGGGGCGTGATCTGGATCGCGGTTGGGCTCAGGCTCCGGATCGAGCATAACCACTTCGATTTTGGGGAAACGTCTCCGGACGGTCTGGCCGAGTTCTTCGGCGTCGAGATCGGGCAGGTGGCGATCGAGAAAGAGGACCTGCCAGAAGCCATTCTCGAGATGGCCTAAGGCCTCGGCGCCACCGCTGGCCTGTTCGAAGCGGCGGGCGGGGGACCGCAGACTTTCGAGGACGCGCTGGCGCACGACGGTGCTGGGGCTCGCCACCAGAATGTGGTCGGCATAATTAGGCGGGATCGGAAAAGTCGTCATACTGTCGATTTGAAACCGATCTGGTTAGAAGGAGATTAGTTGCAGATTAGAAGACTCTATCGAAGGCAAACCATGGTGTAGCGGAAAAGTTAGATTTTGCTTTACAGGTGGAGGATTCTGTAAGTAGGAGGCAATTTCTTCTCTAGCGTTCAGATGAGTTGTGAGCCGCGACGCCCCGGGGCTGCGAGCGATCGCAAACTTCCAGGTGGTCGTTACTTCTCGACCAAGACCAGTTCACCGTTTTCTATTTTGATGTCTTTCACGTTGTTAGGGAGCTTGAGCTGATCGCGCTGCTCGGCGAGCTTTTTCTGCAACACTTCGTTGACCAGCGATGCGGGCACGGAGAGATCTCCGACCTTGACCTCGGTGGCGTCGAAGGTCGCGTAGCCGTCTTTCGAGCCGAGATGGCCGGCGAGAGTGAGATAAACGTCTTTGCCAGCGATTTGGGTGAGAAATTGTCCGCGCACAATGTCGCCATCCATGGAGACCTGGTAGTCCTTGATATTGGGAACGGCGCCGGGGAACTCGGTGGCCGGCGCGGCGGAGGGAGCGTTGGAGGAGGAAGTATTACTCGCGCCGCTGGAAGTGCTCGCGGGCGCGGCCGTCGTTGCGGGTATCAGGCCGGCGGCTTGCGCTAGCGCGGCGGAAACTTCGCCGGAGGTCATGCGAATTTCGCTCCCACCTTCGCCGGCGGATTTGGGTTGGGCGAGTTGGTTCACCTTCTCCTGAAAAGACTGCGCATTGGCGGCAGCGGTCGCGGGAACTACTGCGGTTGCAACCGGCGCGGGGCGCTTTAAGACGAGCACTAGCGTAATGATCGAAATCGCCAGCGTGACAAAACTGATGATGCGATTCAGCTTCACGGATACCTCCGCTACTTTCCTCTATGGTACGCGCGGAGTAAATCACGTTTGAGATGACGTTAGTACTAGGGCGGCGGGCGCTTTAGGATGCCAAAAAAACGGTACGCGTAAAATGCTGTTTTTCATCCCACGTTTCATTCAACGATGGCCAGTACATCGCCCGGGTTTACGGCGGCGCCTGGAGTCGCCGATATTTTCTTTACCACTCCCTTTTTTGGCGATTTGATTTCGTTTTGCATTTTCATGGCTTCGACTACCACGATGCCCTGTCCAGCTTCGACTTCGGAATTCTCGGCGACCAGCACACGGACCACGCGGCCGGGCATGGGAGCAAGAATTTTCTTGGGGCCTTTTTCGTCGCCCGCCGATTTCTGGCGCGAGCGCAGGGAGCGCGGATCGCGCAACTCGACTGCGAAACGCGCGCTGCCGACCCACATGTGGAGATCGGTCGCCGTCTGCTCGCGCTTAATTTCGTAGGAGTGGCCATCGATCAGCAGCGACAAGACGTCGCGGCGCGGGATGACCGCGTCGACGTGGATGGTTTGGCCATCGACGCGGCACTCCCATCCATCAGCGGCTTTTTCCAACTCTAGCCGGTGGGGCTTGCCGCCCTCTTTGCCCACAACGATTTCATAAACCATAAGATCGAAATCAGCGCAGCGCTTCCGAGCGTCCTTTCTGCTTCCATTTGGATGGAGGCGATGCTGGTGAGGCGGCTGAATCGCTCCCGGCGGCATTGCCATTCTTGTTGACAGACGCTGGATCGAGCACAGCAAACATTCCGGCGGCGATCGCGGCGATTCTCTCGAGTTCCTTGATTTCTTTTGGCGAAAGCGACGCTACGGCTGGATTAGCTTTCGCGAGCAGGCGATCGAGGTATCCGGTGTCGAGTTTTCCGGCTTGGAAATCGGCGTCGCCGAGGATGCGCTGGAATAGCGAAATGTTAGTCTTGATTCCGGCCACAAAATATTCATAGAGGGCACGCTCGAGACGCATGATGGCTAGTCGCCGGTCACTCGCGTAGCCGATTAGCTTGGCGAGCAGCGGATCGTAATCCATGGGAACGTTCCAGCCTTCGTACATGCCGCTGTCGCGGCGGATGCCCGGGCCTGAAGGCTGAAGCAGCACGGTGATTTTGCCCGGGCTGGGAAAATAATTATTGTCAGGATCTTCGGCGTAGATGCGGCACTCGATGGCGTGTCCGCGAATTGATATGTCGGACTGTACGAAGGGCAGCTTTTCACCGGCCGCGATCCGAATCTGCAAATGAACGAGATCTAATCCCGTGGTCAACTCGGTGACTGGATGCTCGACCTGAAGACGCGTGTTCATTTCGAGGAAGTAAAAATTCTTTTGCTGATCGACCAGGAATTCTATTGTTCCGGCGTTGGTGTAGTTGGCGGCCTGCGCGACTTTGACGGCGACTTCGCCCATGCGGCGGCGCATGTCGGGATCGACAATCGGTGAGGGCGCTTCTTCTAGAACTTTCTGATGGCGGCGCTGGATGGAACACTCGCGTTCGCCGAGCCAGACAGTGTTGCCGTGCTCGTCGGCGAGCACCTGCATCTCGATGTGGCGCGGATTGACGATTGCTTTTTCGATATAAACCTCGCTATCGCCAAAAGAACGCTGGGCCTCGCTCTGCGCCGATTCGAGAGCGGAACGAAATTCCTGGCGAGTGTGCACCAGGCGCATACCTTTGCCTCCGCCGCCAGCCGCGGCTTTCAGCATCACTGGGTAGCCGATGCGCTCGGCGACTTGCTCGCCTTCTTCGGCGGAGGCGAGCCCGCGCGAAGTTCCGGGAACGAACAGGACGCCGGCTTTTTCCATCTGCTGACGGGCGCTGGTTTTCGAGCCCATCAAATTCATGGAGTGCGGAGTGGGGCCGATAAATTTTATGCCCGCGTCGGCGCAGGCTTGCGCGAACTTTGCATTCTCGGAGAGAAAACCGTAGCCGGGATGGATCGCCTGCGCGCCGGAACGTTTGGCTACATCGAGGATCTTATCGATTCGAAGATAAGATTCGGCCGCCGGGGCTGGTCCGATGTGATAGGCCTCATCCGATTTGCGGACGTGAAGCGCGGCGCGATCAACATCGGAATAGACGGCAACCGTCGAGATGCCCATCTCGCGGCAGGCGCGCATCACGCGCACTGCGATCTCTCCGCGATTGGCGATCAGAATTTTCTTGAACATGCCTTGGTAAGCGCTCAATTCGCGCGCAAACGCCGCGGTTAATTCTACCTGTGCGGGCCGCGTTATGTGCGTGACGCGAATCCCCCTCGGCGGTATTTTCGCGATAACGATGTGGCTGAAACCAGAACGATATGACTGAAAGGTTCCCTGCCGGAAAATAAAAGGCCTCGCGTTCTGAAGCGCAAGGCCTGGTCTGGAAAAATACTCGTGGAATCGGAAGCTACTGTTTCTGATCTATAACAATGCCGCCTGCACCGGGCTGTTTTTCGGCTTTGGCTTTCTTGGTGGCCATGGTTTTGTCGACCCACTCATCGGCGGTCTTTAGATCGGCGGAACGGGCTGCCGGGTCATCGCATTGAATGTCGGCACGCTCGCGATACATCAGGTTCATGTACGCCATTGCATCGTCATAGTCGGGACGAAGCTGGAGCGCCTTGTTCAGGTTGTCGATGCCTTCCTGAACGTTAGGAGTATTTTTCTCTTTCATCATGGCGCAGACCTTCTTGTCCTTGGCCGGCAGGGCGTCATCGGGCTTCATGCCCAGTTTGGCGCGCTCTTCCTGACGCGGCACGTAGGTCTGGGTCCAATCGATGACGGCGACCGAGTAATACGGCTCGGGGTCATTGGGATCGGCCTCCGATGCTTTCTTATAGTATTGCTTGGCCAAGTCAAACTTCTTCATCTGCAGGTAGAGGTAAGCGATGCCCTTAATGCTGTTGATGTTCTTAGGATCGACTTGCAGCACCTGCTTGTATTCGTCAATCGCCTGCTCGGCGAAGCGGTTGTTGTCGGGAGTGTCCGCGCCTGGGATGTATTGGTTGGCATAGGCCGTGGCAAGATAGAGCTTGGCGTTAATCAGCGACGGATCGAGAGCGACCGCCTGCTGGAAATGATCTACTGCCTGCTCGAACTTGGAGTTCTTATAAGCCTGCACGCCCTTGTTGAGATGATCGCGTGCCTTCAGCTTGGCACAGCCGGTGCTTGCGAGCATCACCAGTACTGCGGCGAACAGGACCAGGCCCTTTTGCGTAGTTCTCGTTTTCATTGCTTTATGAATCTCCCTTTGCGGAGTGTGAATGTGGTGCGGCACGCAAAGCTTTTTGATGACTTGCCGTCCTGAGCAAAATGCAGGACCGCCTGTACCGCGAACTCAAAGACATAGGTCCTTCGCTTCGCTCAGGATGACACCCCGCGCTTCTGTGGATCCGATTTCTAGCCGCCCGCTTCGATCTTGGCGGTGATCAGGCCGACTTTATCGACGCCCGCCGAATGCGCTATGTCGATGACGTTGGCCACGTCGGCGAAGGGCACGTTGTCATCGCCCTTCACGAACATGACCTTCTCGGCCCGCGTCTTGAAAATGTCTTCCAGGCGGCCTTGCAGAGTTTCCCAGGTAGCTTCGTCGGTGTTGATCTTGAGTCCGGGAGGGTTGCCGGCGCCGTGATCGATCAGTTGCACCACAATGGTGCGGTCGGGAGTGGGCGGCGGCTGTTTCTGATCCTTCGGCGGAGGCTGTGGCACCAATGCATCCAAACCTTTCGGCGTCAGGGGCGTGATCACCATAAAAATGATCAGCAGCACCAGCAGCACGTCGATCAGCGGCGTGACGTTCATGTTAGCGTTCTGGCCCCCTTTGGGGCCGACTGCCATAGCCATATCAATCTCCTGTATCGCTACTACTCGTATCGCTTTGGCGAACTATCTTTGAGAAACTTTCTTCCGAACTATCTTGCGAACTACTGCCCGCCCGTGGGCGCCGGTGGCGCGACTGGGGGTGGGGCAAAGGAGCCAGACTTCTTTTGTTCCGTCAATAATCCGAGTTGATCGACGCCGGCCGCGCGAACATCATCCACGACCGCGACTACCCAACCAAACTTCGCGCGGGCGTCTGCCTTCAGAAATACCCGTTTATCGGTCCGATTCGCCAAGCGATCTTTAATCTTTTGTGTCAGGTCGTCGGGATTGATCGGATCGGTGCCGAAGAAGACCTTGTTGTCGCGGGTAATCGCGACTTGCAGCGCATCTTCTTTATCGGCGTCGTGCATGTCGGTCGGATTGTTGACCTGCGCCATGTCGACCTGCTTGCCGTGCTGCAACATGGGTGTGACGACCATGAAAATGATCAGCAGCACCAGCATCACGTCCACCATAGGTGTGACATTGATGTCGGAGGTGACGTTGGCTGCTTCGTTTCGCTTTGCTAATGCCATGGAATTGTGTCTCCTGCTCTACGCTTGCGTCGGTACCGCAGCCCCAAACGGCCTTTGTGGAGAGCCGGGCGCTTCCGCCCGGCCAGCCACTGGCAACTCATGGGTGCAATCTGCGGCCTTATAACTGGCCTTATAATTTACGACCGGCGCATGCTCCGGCGCTTGAGGAAGTAATCGATCAGTTCGCTCGAGGAGTTGTCCATCTCCACGTCGAACGCTTCCACGCGACCGGTCAGATAGTTGAACATCATGACCGCCGGAATGGCCACGAACAGGCCGACGGCGGTGGTCACGAGCGCTTCGGAAATGCCGCCGGCAACTGCTGCCAGACCGGTTGCCTTTTCTTTGGCGATGCCGTTGAAGGCGTTCAGAATGCCGACGACCGTTCCGAACAGTCCCACGAAGGGAGCCGTCGAACCGATGGTCGCCAGACCGCCCAAGCCACGCTTCAGTTCGGCGTGCACGATGGCTTCGGTGCGCTCCAGAGCGCGCTTCGAAGCTTCGATCGTCTCACCGGGGATTTCGCCAGGGCTATCCTGGTGAGCCTTGAATTCCATCAGGCCAGCGGTGACAACCTTGGCCAGATGGCTCTTCTTGTTGCGCTCGGCGACCTTGATCGCTTCGTCAATCTTGCCTTCTCGCAACGCCCCAGCAACTGCGGGAGCGAACGAGCGGGATTGATTGCGGGCGGCGTTGAAAGCCATCCAGCGGTCGATCATGACGCCGATCGACCATCCCGACATGATGAAGAGAACAATAACCACAACTTTCGCCAGAATACCCATCTGCTTCCAGAGCGAAATCGGGTCCCAACCGACCGAGCTGTTGTCTTGAAACAGCCAAGCGGCGAAAAGATGGAAATTACAAAGTGCGACTGTTGCCAGGTTCGCTACCATGAGTTGCTATTCCTCCTCGGAACTGTTTCGCGCCCATTTATCTGAGCGCCTTTCTCAAACTTTCTCCGGGCTTTCTCCAAACTGTGCTTGCCGGGAGAGCAATGCCGAACCCTCGGGCCTGCCCAAGAGCTGCGGCATATCAGGATGCAGAACGAGCCAATTTTGCTGCCGTGCCCCAAGCGAGGGGCTGGCCTGATTTCGCAAAACCTGCCGTCGCCATAGCGAAGCAAGGCCACGAAACTTCAGCTCCTCTGCAAATACCGATGTAACTTTGATGCAAGAAAACCTAAGTAGGCGGAGTGCCCGGGTGCCAACAAGGCGCCTTGGTCTCCCGTCTTGGGAAAAGATAGGACGGGGGAGAGCCTTTAACCGCCACAAAACCAACCTCGCCCGGAGTGTCTAGCCTCCCGACAAGCTGAAGTTCACCACCACCTGGGTTTCCACGGCCACCGGCTCGCCATTGAGCAGGTAGGGCTTATAGCGCCATTGTTTTACGGCTTCGATGGCTGCCGGCGCCAGCATGGGATGCCCACTGATTAATTGCAGATTCTGAATCGTGCCGTCTTTGCTGATTTCCGCCTGCAACACAACCGAGCCCTGAATGCGAGCCTGCTTTGCCAGTTGCGGATAGGTGGGCGTAACCTTCCTGATCAAAAGGCCGGTTGCGACGCCGGTCGACACGCGAACGCGCTGCGGAGTCGCGACCTTTGGGACCGCAACCTGGGTCGAACTAAGGATGCTACCCATCACGCCGCCGGCCGAGCCTCCGGGAATACCACCCGGAACGCCTCCCGGAACGCCGCCGCCGAGATCGGGCGGAGTTTCTTCTTCCTTGATCATCTGAATCTTCTGCGGAATCTTGGTCGGAGCGCGCAGCTGACCGTTAACCACCTCGCTCACCATCTTCACGACTTTGATGGGAGCAGCTGCCGGAGGCGGTGGTGGAGGCGGCGGCGGGGGTGGCGCGACCAGGAAGGTCATCAGCTGGGTCTTGGGCAACGCGTCGGTGTAAATCAGCGGGATCAGGATCAGTATCCCGATGAGCGCGACCTGCCCCAGGAAGGAGATGATCGCTGTAAAGTGCCCTGTGAAAATCAGGAACAGAACCAGATACCCGAGCCAGACGCTCATCACCGGCGGATCCCAGAACGCAAAAGTGTTATGAATGAAACCGGCAAAACCGTCACCGCTCATGATCGGGGTCACGATCTGAATAAAAACGATCCACAACACCACCAGCGCGGCAAAGACCCACGAAATGAAACGCTGGGTCTTGGTCATGGGCTTCTTAGGTGCCTCAATAAGGCTGTCTTCAAACATAGGCTTCTCCTACACACACCAGACCATTCGAATGTTTAGACACCGCCCGATTGGTGTTTGCTCCCGATTTCTGCCTTTTGCTCTCAAAACTCCTGGCTCTCCGGGCAGGTCAATGATTCTACGCCGTTAAGCCAGAATTAAACCTTAACCTTCTCCTTCGGCTGCGCGGAAGTGGTGCTCCCCGGCCGCAACGGCATGGCAATCGGCTTCTTGCCGCGCTCACCGCGCCATTCCTGGTACGCCACGAGAATGGGAGCGGCAATTGCAATCGAGGAATAGGTCCCGATTAGGATGCCGATGACCAGCGCGAGGCTGAAATTATGCAACACCTCGCCGCCGAAAAGAAACAGAGCAAGCACGGTAAGGAAAGTCAGGCCTGCTGTCAAGATAGTTCGACTTAAAGTTTGATTGATGCTCTTGTTGACAATGTCGGCCAACTTGTCGCGCCGCAGCAGTTTGATGTTTTCGCGTATCCGGTCAAAGACGACGATGGTGTCGTTATTCGAATATCCGATCAAGGTCAGAATGGCGGCGATTACGGTCAGGGAGATTTCCCGATCCAGGAGCGAGAAGGCGCCAACCGTAATGAGCGTGTCATGGAAGACGGTTAATACCGCGGCGACACCGTAGATCCATTCGAAACGCAGCGCCAGGTAGACGAGCATTCCGGCCAGCGAATAAAGGGTAGCCCGGATGGCTTGCCCGCGCAATTGTTGCCCAACCTGCGGGCCGACGATCTCGGCGTTGAAAATATGAAAATCGGAGACAAAGAAACTATCCTGGAGCGAGGCGACGACGGCAGGATCAGCCGCGCCCTTCAACTCGTCCATGGATGAGATCACGCCACCCTTCGTTTTATCGCGGTAGTCGACGATGGCTTGAGCTATGGACGTGTAGCGCGGGTTGGCGTCGCTGCCGGAGCCGAGGTGAAGCGGATCCTTCTCCAAAAGATAATTAAAGATGGCTAAAGAACTCGAGTTGTTGAGATCCTGCTTGCCCTGATTAACGTTGCTTTCGAGCGCCTGAATGATCTGGGTTTTGCCCTTGTCGAGAGCCTGTTCGCTGGTCTCCTGAATATCGAGGGCGATGAGGACTTCGTTATTGCCAGGCTGGCCATAGCGCTGAACGCGGGCATTCTTGAGGCCGGCGCTTTCGATCTCGTTGTGAATAGCGGATGGGTCGGGCGTGTGCGCGTACTTCACATAAACCAGCGTGCCGCCCCGGAAGTCGACCCCCAGCGGGATGCCGTGCCAGAACGCCATGGAGAGCACTCCAGCCACGCTGAAGATCAGCGAGAAAGTGAGGAAGTACCACTTCTTCCCGAGAAAATCGATGTTTGTATTTTTAAAAAATTCCACGCTGCTTACGATCCCTTCAAAAGTCCGCTTTTCGTTAATCGTCGTTCGCTGTTCGCTTTTTTCAGAAACCGCTCGCGAACAGCGAAAAGCGAACGACGAACAGCGCCCTTAGATACTTAACGCTTCGCCGCGCTGCTTGCGGCCGAGCACCCAATCAAAAATAACTCGCGAAACAAAAACTGCCGTGAACAGGTTGGCGAGCAAACCAAAAACCAGGGTCGTCGCAAATCCTTTCACCGGCCCGGTTCCGAACAGGAACAGAATCGCGGCTGACACAATCGTCGTGACGTGCGTATCGACGATGGTGATCCAGGCGTGGGCGAAGCCCTGCTCTACAGCTGATGGCGGCGTCTTGCCGTTCCTCAATTCTTCGCGGATGCGCTCAAAAATCAGCACATTCGAATCCACGCCCATGCCAACCGTCAGAATCACGCCGGCAATCCCCGGTAGCGTCAGCACTGCGCCGAAGTAGCCCATGAAACCGAGCAGGATTACAAGGTTGAGGATGAGTGCGATGTCCGCATTCACACCAGCCCAGCGGTAATAAATCAGCATGAAAATCAGGACGGCGAGCATCCCGTAGACAGCCGCCTGAACACCGGACCGAATCGAATCCGCGCCGAGCGACGGCCCCACCGTACGCTCTTCGAGATACTTGATGCCGGCCGGCAGCGCGCCCGAACGCAGCGTCATGGAAAGATCGTGCGTCTCCTGATCGGTAAATCGCCCAGTGATGACGCCGCTGTCGCTGATGGCGCTCTTGATCGTCGCCACTTCCTGCACCCGCTTGTCGAGAACTACCGCCAGGCTGTCGCCGATATGCGCGGAGGTGAAAGCCTGAAATTTGCGGCCACCTTCGCCAGTGAGAATGAACTTAACCTCCGGCTGGCCATTTTCGTCGGTGCCCGGTTGCGCGTCGCGAAGATCGCTGCCGGTCACGGCCGAGGCACGCGAGATCAGGAACCACTGCTCCCCGGTATCGCTGTTGTTGTGCGAACCAATGCTCTTACCTTGCATTAAGACAGCATCGGGCGGAAGCACACCACCGTGGTCTTGCAACGCCTGCTCCTGGCTCGAATACGGCCCGCCGAGCGATTGCTTGATCTCGAGCATCGCCGTCGACTGCATGATCTCTTTAACTCGCGCCGGATCGTCGACGCCTGGAAGCTGAACAAGTATCTGGTAATCGCCGAGGCCATGCTCTTGAATGACGGGCTCGCTCACGCCGAGTTGGTCAATGCGATTACGGATGGTTTCGATGGCCTGCCCGACGGCGCGGGTTTTCAAATCGGCGAGGCTTTGCGCCTTCATCGAGACGGTCCAGGAGTTTTCCGCCCCTGAGCTGGCGTCATACTCTGGCAAGCGGTCGGAAACGATGCTCTTGAAATCGCTGGTTTGCTCCGGAGGAACGCCCTTCACGACGATCATCTCAGGATGGTTGACCGGATCGGGCTTGGTGATGTCCGCGTAGTTGATCTTATGCGCGCGCATGTCTTCTTTAAGGCGCGCAATCGCATTGTCGGAATCGACGTTGACCGCATCATTCACCTGCACCTGCAGGATGAGGTGCGTTCCGCCGCGCAGATCGAGGCCAAGATTGATGTGATCGTGCACCAGCGCCAGTGGACCACGCCCCGACCACGTCCACGGGGGCCCGAAAATGCCCGCCACGAACACCAGCAAGATGCCCAGGATGAGGACTAACTTCCAAGTAAGATTCTTATTCATGAAAAACCGTCGATCGTCTTTTGTCGTTCGTCGTTAGCTAAAACCTCAAGGTCGAAATCGTGATCGCTTTGCGAACGACTAACGACTAACGACCGACAACTATTTTCCTTCTTCCGCCGTAGTCACCGATACCACCGATGCGCGGCTGATTTCGAGCTTTATATTATCGGGCGGCACGCGCAAAGTCAGCGCGTCGTCCTTGAGGCTGATGATCGTTCCGCGCAGGCCGCCGCTGGTCGTAATCTTGTCGCCATTCTTCAGTTCGCTGAGCATGGCTTGCCACTTTTTCTGCTTCTTCTGCTGCGGCATGATCAGCAGAAAGTAAAAAATCGCAAAAATAAACAGCAGTGGAGCCAGCCCGAGCAGACTCGTGCCGCCCGGTAGCTGCAACCACAACGCCAACCTGCCTGGTATCGCCAACAAAATTATTTCCGCTGCCAAGTCGATCCCCTGTAACAAAATACGTGATTGAACCGCAGTCGCCGGAAGCGCCCTTTCGGGCTCGGCCGAGCGGAAGCTCGGCACAAGTTTGCTGCTTTCTGCTTTCTCTGGCGAACTGCGGGAATTGTTTTCTTCTATGGCCGGAGATCCTACAACCTACAGGCTAGAGCCGGCGATGCCGCGTCCCGGTTCCGACCGGAACGGCACAGAAAGAAACTGACCTTATCCCTAAGTCAACTAGAATGCCGGACGGCTCGCCGGGTGTCAAGGCGGTAAGTGACAGGTCGCAGGTGTCAGGTCGCAGGTCGCAGGAAAACCAAAACCAAAACGTCACGCCTTGTGCCCTGGCGTTGCAGATGACGGGTTGCAGGTTTTGGTTTTCCTAACACCTGACCCTGGCACCCGAGACTGACCTCACCCTCACGCCCTGCGTATGGTAGGGACGGGTTGCAGGTTTTGGTTTTCCTGACACCTGTCGCCTAACACCTGAGACCTAGCGTCACGGCTGGTTGGCCGCGGCCAGCGGCGGCGCGGGATACTCTGGCAGCTTCTGCTTCGCCGATTGCGTGCGCTTGACCTCAAGCTCATCAAACAGCAACGCCGGGCTGGCCACGCTGTACGCGACCGGATCGAAGCGATCTTCAACATCGAGCGCGCTGCCGGCCGCGATCAGATTGCTGCGCAGCGAGCGCACGTCGAGGTCTCCGAAGACTGCGCCCCGCACCAATTCTTCGTGCCCGTCTTTCGTCCAGATGCGGTAGAGCAGCCGCGGCGTGAGCCTTGGGCCCATGGTCTGCACATAGAAGCAGTAAGCCAGCTCGCGCTGCTTGCACATCTCCACCAGCTTGCTCTTGAGTTCGGCGTCGGACTGCGGGTTCGCCGATTGCAGAATCAGATTGCCCACCTGCGGCACAGGCGGCGCCGTAGCGCCGGAGCGGCCGTGTCCGTTCGAAAGAGGGAAATCGCGAATCGGCTCGCGCCCCACGAGGTAGGCAATGAGCTGCCCTTTTTCGATCAGCGAAACGCGTTGCGCTTTCACACCCTCATCATCGATGGCGTAGTTGCCGAAGAGGCGCTTGCCCGAGATGGTGGAAATGGTCGGGTCGTCGAAAATGTTGATGAAATCGGGCAGCACGCGCGATTTGTAACTGCTGGCCCAGTGCCCCGTGGTGCGGGCATTTTCGCCAAGCTTCGGCTTCTTGCCAAGAACATTCGGCTCGACCAGATCGCTGACCACAGTCGCGGCTGCGTCGTTCGAAAACAGCACCGGGCCGCGGTATTCCTCTTCGACGACGGGTGCGTCGCGCAGCAACTTCAAGGTATCGCGAAGCTGGACCGTCGTTTTCAAAAATGCTTCGCGCGTCGGAAGCTCCTTGAGATCGTTGCCCTGATCGCCGTGCGAGCGTTGCAGCAACATGCCGTCGGCGGCCTGCGTCGATCCGGTGACGTAGATGGCGTAATGCGCGCCGCCGGAGCGGGCAACCGTGCCTTCGGAATTCAAAAAATAGCGGTTCTCGGCGGTGAAGCGCAGCGAAGATTCGAAGCTTTCCAGATCTTTGTCGGCGCGATAGGCTGCCGAAGATTCTTCAAGGAGATGAACCCAGGGCGTGAAATCGGTGGTCGAGAAATGAGCGAGGGGATCGATCACTTCGACCGGCGAGGCATGGGCGAAATCGTCGACCGGCTCGTCAACCTTTAATTGCTTGAGCGCGGCTTGCTTGGCGGAGAGCGCTTCGGTCGCAGCCTTGTATGCGCGATCAGTCGCGAGCCATACGCGGTGGCGGATGGCGAATACGTCATCGTCGGAGGGAACGAGATCGATGGTGCCTTCCCCACTGCCATAAAAGCTGTCCTGCTTGTAATCTCCGACCCGGACAGTGACGCGCAGCAGGCGGCCATGATCGCGCTGCTGGCCGCGCAGCGCGCCGAAAACCGCGCTAGCTTCGAACTGATCGATCTCGGTGACGCGATATTCGATGTAGTAAGGCGCCGCGACGTTCTCCATTTTCAGCTGAGCTTTGGAGCGATCCATTTCTTCGCGAAGCGCGCGGAGGAGTGGATCGGAGGAAGCGGGATTGACCCCGCGAGCAGAGGATGACACTGCGCAGAGAATTGCGACGGCGAGCAGCGAGGAGCGGAACGCGAAAGAGACAAGCGCGAATTGCGGGCTCGACTTGGAAACTGCATTTGGGTGGCGCGGCGCTTCAGCGCTGCGATTAATGTTTTCTTGTGACTGCGGCTTCAGCCGCTGAGGGCGTGCCGTTAGCGTCAACTCTTCGATACCTCCACCGCAGGGGCTAAAGCCGGAATTCGATAGATGCTCTTTACCGCAGCGCTGAAGCGCTGCGCCACCCAAAAGCACGCGTGCCTTGAATGCGATTTGGCTAATCACTTCGCGCCTCCCTTCTCGTCCGTCGCGCCCGGCGGCGGCGGAAGGATCGGCGGCCGCGTGTCGCCGTATTTCCGCTTCTGCACTTCCATCCCCGAGAACAACATCGCCGGCGCGGCTGCCGACACCGGAACGCTCCCCGATTCCGCTCCGCAAATGCCGTTGAAGACGCTGGTCGTGTCTCCGGTGGCGGCGATCTGGGTCAGCACGGTGAGCGGCGTGCCTACGATGTCGACGCCGCGCACCAGTTCGTCGGGACGCCCATCCGCATAAACGCGCCACACCATCACCGGCAACACCTGAAACGCTTGCGGCAGCTCGGTCGAGGTCAGGGTGAATCCGCCCTGAATGTCTTCGAAGTAAAGTCCGTAGGGCTTGCCCTGCTTTTTGATTTCTTCGATGAAGCGCGTCCGCAACTGCGCGTCCGGAATCGTCTTCGAAGAGGTCACGATCAGATTGCCCTGGCGTCCGACGGGCATCAGTCCGGCCTGGCCGCGACCGTGGCCGTTTGAGTTGCTGAAATTCTTTACTGGCAAGCGGCCCATCAGGAAATTCTTGAGCACGCCGTCTTTGACCACCTCGACGCGCTCGGCCGGAACGCCCTCATCGTCGTAACGATAAAAACCAGAGAGCTCGGTGCCGGCGATCGAATGCAGCGTGGGGTCGTCGGTGACACTCAAAAAGTCGGGCAGAATTTTTTCGTTGATCTTCTTGGTGAAGGTCTGGCCTTCGTCGCGTCCGCGCTGGCGGTGCCCTTCGACGCGATGCCCGAGCACTTCATGAAAGAAAACAGCGGCGGCTCGGCCGGAGAGTAATGCCGGCCCATTGTAGGGTTCAGCAAGCGGAGCCGCGCGCAGGGCGCTCAAATCTCCTGCCATTTTCTTGGCGCTCGCGGCCACTTCCGCATCGGACGGAACCTTGGCCGGATCGGAAAATTGAAAAGTCTCGACCCGCATCAACTGCATGCCATCGTCGGCGCGAGTCTCCGCCTCAATCATCACGCGAAAGATCGCGTCGGAGGTGACAATCTTCGTGCCCTCGGTCGAAACCAGATAGCTGTGCGTCTTCTCGGCGTAAAGAAAAACCAGCGACTCTTCGACCTGCGGAAATTGGCGGAACGATGCGGAATAGCGGCGCGCGAGTGCTTCCCAAGCCTTCTGCTCGGGGAACGCAACCGGCGAAGGCGGCTCGACATAGGTTGCGGGCTTCTCGGCGGAGAAGTCGGCGGAGTCGTCTTCATCCTTGGCGCGCACGGCGCTCTTCGTCTTCACGTTGCTAAACGCCTGGCTCGCCTTGCGATACTGCGCATACGTCAACTGCCAGAGAACGCGCGCGATCGCGTCGGGATCATCCCGCTCCGGCAGTTGGCCGGTGGTGATGCCAGAGGAACGCTCTTGGGCGTGGGTGTTGTCGAGCGTGGGCGCGCCGATGCGCATGCTAACGTCAGCCGAACGGCGGTGAGTGTGGGAGGAGGTGAGAACTCCACCCTGGGCGCTCAGGACGACCAGCGATTCTCCATCGGTCACGTTGTAGCTGGTGAAGTAAGGCGCCGGATCCTGCTTGGCAAGCTCGGACTGGCCGCGGTGCAACTCCTTTTCCATGGTGGCGAGGAGGACGTCGTCCGACGCGGCGGGAGGGGTTTGAGCACAGAGGAATGGCTCGCCAAAGAGAACGGCCAGCGACAGAAGAATGCATACAGCAGCGGCTTTTTTGAAATTCATTGGAAACCGCGAGTGTAACAGGAGCAGAGGAGACAAAAAAGCGGCCCCTTTCGGGGCCACCCTTTTCAAAGAGGCTTTTTGGCGGGAATCAGAGGAGAGTCACGGTTGACGCCGCTCTGGGGACCGGAACGGACAGAGTGAGATGTCGAGTACATCGAGAGTGAAGTTGTTCCAACGGGTACGACCTCTTTATTACCAGGAAGATATGCATTTGCGGAGCCAAAAATGGGAATGGAAACGCTGGATGAGGCCCATTTTGGGAACCTGTTCCTAATCAGGGCCTTAGGGTGAATACCCTAGAGACGTTCCGGGAACTGCTTAGCCTGTTCAAGCGATTCCACATGCATAAAGCTGCACATTTTCAGAATTGCGCGATAAGACTGGACCTATAGAATTGTGCGGCAGAGGAAGAATAGAAAAGGCCGAGCGTTTAGCCCGGCCCAGTCGAAAAACTGAACGAAGAACTGACTCTCTAGCTGTCGCTGGCCACAGTGCGTACTTTCCCAGGCAAAAAATGATACGGCGGCCAGGGACCGGTCACCACCATCTGGCAGTTCTTCAGCTGCTTGGCGGCTGTGCTGTAGCGGTTCTGATACTTTTCGATGGACTTGGTGTCGATCAGGTGGGCAATGTCGAGCAGCATTCCGTCGGCGTCAACCTTCTTGCAGCTAACCTCTTCTTCCAATGGATTGAAGAGTTTATGCACCTGGACGGACAGCGCGCGCGCCTTGGTCTGTCGCTCCCGCTCGCGAGAAGCCTTCTCTCGCAGCTTGAGCAGGTATTCGCGGCCGACCGTGTCAGGCAGCACGATCTCTTCCATGTTCCCGCGCAGCGACCCGTCGCGCACCGTCAGCTTGATGCGCATCTCGGATTTGCCGCGCAACCGCTCCACACTCTCACAAAAAGTGCGGCGATTGGATCGAACAGCCTGGCGTATAGCGTCTTCGGTGTCGAAAATCGTCCCGAATCGGAATGGCAGCACAGTCGCGGTGCGGAAACTCTGGCTGACCACCCGTGCGTGTTCCAAAACGGACTTTTCATCGAGCTTGGAGGTGGCGCGATCATATTCACTGACAATCACCGCGAACTCTCCGCTCGGGTAGCTCATGACGGGGGCGGAGTTCACTCCTTGAATACCATCTAAAACGAAGGGACGACGGGCGCGAACACCATTAGCAAGGGTCTGGTGTTCTGTGAGGCAGTACGCGTACCACGACATGCACTCTCTCCGATTGCACCGGGGTCTGGGCACCCCTTTAGATTTGCTCGTAAAGCTAGGGCTGCGTTCTACTTGGAAGTTTTGGTTTTTTGAGACAAGGCAAACACGAAAAGTCGCGTTCTAGGGTGATAGTACTTCCGTTCCGTATCATTTGCAACCATTCTTATGCTCGACGCATCGCAATTTTGTCTCAATTTGCAACAAACACGATTTTGGCGGGGGCTAGCAGGCGCCGATCGCAAGTTTTTGCGAGCTTGCGGGCTGTGGATCAGGAAGACAAACAAGCAAACTGGCGGAGAGAATGGGAGTCGAACCACTCAATGAGTGTAAACGCAATTTCACTCATTGACCTAGCCGCCAGTGTAGCTGCGGATGACGGTGAATCGCCGTCCCTGCGCTAGGCGGGTGGCCCATCTTCCGCTGTCCTTGCTCGCCCTCACGAAAAACCAACTGAGGGTGCACCATCCTTGCGGATTACTCCAACAAAAAGGCTGGGCCGCCCTATGGGATGCGCTCCCAAGTGAGTTTGTAGGTGGCATCGTTGCGGGAAATCATTCCCCCCTTGCCGTCTTCGGTGGGGATCAGTACGAGGCGATTGTCACCCTGGAATTCGAACCAGCGAATGTTGTCCCGGCCACGGAAGCCGGGATAGGAGTGATCGGCGAGGTGATGGGTTACGATTTCCGCTTTCGCATCCACCGTGTACGTGCCGTAGTAGGCGAGATAGGTGTCGAAGGCTTCCGCCTTTTCTTCTATGGTCCCTGCGGAAACTCCCTTCGCAAATGGCTTGCGCTCGCCATGAATCGCGATTTGCACACTCATCCAACCCGAGCGGTCGTAGACGATCAGCCCTGTGGGGTGGTCATAGTCCACTTTGCGCATCGGCGAATCCCCCTGCACAGAAACCAGTCGCCATGCTCCGACCAATTTCTCGGCGACTTTCTCCTGTGGGGCAGCAGAAGGCGTCGACAACACCGGTGCGGCCAGAGCGAAGAGGCCGAGCAACATGAGCACCGCGGCCCGGTTGAGCGGAAGGCCTAGAGGAGTCTTCGACTGCGAACAACCGGGAACGTCTGCCTGGCACTTGGAAGAGCTCAAGGTTCACCTCGACAAGGAGATCCTGACGGGCGGCATTCTACAGGAAATCGGTCTCGCGCACGAGGATGTGTACTCGTCCAGTAGATGG
>PKXQ01000124.1 GCA_003132405.1 Acidobacteriaceae bacterium
TGTAACGGAGGCGCCCAAAGCTCGGCTCAGGCGGATTGGAAACCCGCCGTGGAGTGCAAGAGCATAAGCCGGGTTGACTGCGAGACACACAGGTCGAGCAGGAGCGAAAGCTGGGTCTAGTGATCCGGTGGTTCCGCGTGGAAGGGCCATCGCTCAACGGATAAAAGGTACGCCGGGGATAACAGGCTGATCTAAGCCAAGAGTTCACATCGACGCTTAGGTTTGGCACCTCGATGTCGGCTCATCGCATCCTGGGGCTGTAGAAGGTCCCAAGGGTTAGGCTGTTCGCCTATTAAAGCGGTACGTGAGCTGGGTTCAGAACGTCGCGAGACAGTTCGGTCCCTATCTGGTGCGGGCGCAGGAGACTTGAGAGGAGCTGTCCCTAGTACGAGAGGACCGGGATGGACGAACCTCTTGTGATCGAGCTGTCACGCCAGTGGCATCGCTCGGTAGCGAAGTTCGGAAGAGATAATCGCTGAAAGCATCTAAGCGAGAAGCTCGCCTCAAGATAAGGTCTCCCAAGACCGCTGCGGCGGTCTATGAAGGCCAGTCGAAGACTACGACTTTGATAGGCGGGGAGTGTAAGCGCAGCAATGCGTGTAGCTAACCCGTACTAATCGGCCGTTCGGCTTAACCATAAAACTTTCCCAACGCGTCGCGATTGGTGAAATTTTCGGTGAATTTAGCTTTCTTCCTTCAGAGTTCGGTTTGCGGTGGCGGTTCGCGGCTCCTGCTGAGTCGCTGACCGCCAGCCCCAAACTTTCGACTTTCCTGGTGGTCTTATCGCGGGGGCCACACCCGTTCCCATCCCGAACACGGCAGTTAAGCCCCGCTGGGCCGATGGTACTGCACGCGAAAGTGTGTGGGAGAGTAGGTAATTGCCGGCATAAATAAAGGCCACACTCAGAAATGAGCGTGGCCTTTTCCGCTTCCAAGCAACTGTGGATAAGCAAGTGTGGATAAGCAAGTGTGGAGCGGGCGCCCTCGCCCGCTGCTGTTGACGTTGATGTTGCTCTTGATCTTATCCAACCCACAACCACCGATAATCTTCCGGCCGAGTCACCAATCCGCGTCGCACCGGATTCTGCCGAATATATTCCACTTTTGCCTTGAAGCTCTCGGCCGAGCGCAGAACGTGATCAAACGACTCCTCCTCCCAAACTGGTCCCGACCGCCCCAGCGCCCGGTTCAAGCTATGCGCGGAAGCCGATTTAATCCCCTGGAGAATCTCAACCAAGCTGTAAAGGTGCCCGTCTAATTCGCGAAGCGGAGTCAGCAGAAGATGCACATGGTCGGGCATGACCACGGCCGCGTGAATCATCGCCTTAGTTCCCTGATCGTGCAGACAATGTCGCAGCACGATATCCCGAACCGATTCCGCCAAAGGATCAAGACAGCCGCAACAAAAACGTGACAAACAGCGCTCTATCGGCCTTCTGATAATGAGGAAGCCGCCGGCGATACGCGTACTTGCCCTTCAACAATTATTGGGTCATAAAGTGTAGAGCGGGCGCCCTCGCCCGCAGCCGTTGATCTTGATCTACCTTTGACGCGGCAAGCATGCCCCAGAGCATCGAATCAGTCTGTGACCCGGACACACCGAAATTGTGACAATTGCAAAGCCAGAACGGTCCGCGACACAACAATCTCCCGAAGCTTGGCTTCAATTCTCTCCCGACCGTCCCCGGAGAAAATGCAACCCACATTATTATTAAGAAGACTAAAAAGGAATCACCGCACGGCAACTAAGCACCGGCATAAATAAAGGCCACGTCCCGGTACGAGCGTGGCCTTTTTTGTTTTTCGCGCAGCCAGTTTAGCTGAATGACTTTCTCAAGGTTGCGACCGAGATGTGCGGCCATCCGATATTTGCATTCACTTTCGGAAGGGCTGCAAAAATCTCGAACTCCAGGATCACCATCTGCGCATACTGAAGCTGCATAAACGTCGGCTTCGTGGGATGCGTCACCTTCTCGATCCAGAAGGTGGCGTAAACCAGAGCGGTGTCGGCGTTCGGTCCTACTGATCCCACAGGACTGCCGCCTTCGAGGAAGAGGATATTCTCGATCCCGCCCGCGCCATTGGGCACGTTGACCGTCGTCGTCGCAGCGCCCTTCTGGCCGTTGGGTTTCTGGAAGAAGCTTATCTGGGCCTGGGTCGCAATGTTGAGCACCACTCCCGAAAAGCTGTGTCCGTTGGCCTTTTGCTGGGTGATGACGTTTTGCAGCAGCAGGATGGGGTCGTTGACAATCGCCTGCGTGATGCCAGTCGGCACTGGATCGGTACGGGTGCCGGCCGGAGTCGGAGTAACGGAGAGGTCATACTGCGTGAAGCCCGGAGGCCCGGGAGGCGTGGGCGCGCTCAGCGCTTCCGACGAGGTAGCGGCTTGGAGAATTCCTGCAGACACTGGCTCCGGCGGCGCCGGAGGCGACGGCACCGGAAACGGAGTGCTGTTGAATGAGGGGAACTGCGATCCGTTGTAAACCACCGCGCCCGCGGACAGGACGGGCTCGCCAGTAAAAGCCGCGGCAATGCCCTGCGCCAGCAAAGAGTTGCCATGGGGAATATTTCCCATGCGGGCGATGAGTTGTTGCCCGGCCGGCGCCGCCTCGGGAGGATAGGTTGTGTTCGGTTGTGTGATCCATATTCCCGGTTCAATGTGAAGCGCGCCGCCGGTGGTCGCATCGTGAATCTTCTGCAGGTAGGTCAAGCCGGCCAATGAGATATCCGGCTGCCCAAAGCCGCGATTGGGGATGGGCGACCCAATTGGATCAATCTTTAAGGTCTCGCGCGTGCTGTTGAGTTGCAGAAACAGGTTGGAATTCTGAACGAAGTCCGGTCGCGCGATGAGGTTAAAACCGTCACCCTCCCACGTTCCCGCAAGTTCGGCCAGAAGTCCTAAATTTGCCAGAATAGTTGCATTGTCTGGGCTGATTCGAACCGAAGATATAGGTATCGTTGTCGTCGCCATGGTTTTCTCCTTTAAGAGTGATTTGTGTACCCCGTGTGTTCGACCTTTAATTTCCCTTGGGTCTGAAGCGTGATATCGCCGTTTCGACGGCTGGTGTGCTGTATGAATGGTGCTGAGAGGAAGGTCAGCGTTACAAATGTTCAGAAAACAAGTGGCCGCTGTGTTAAACACAGGCCACAAACCAGCCTTGTACATGAGAACGACAACGGCCGTTTTCTCCCTTCAGATTTTTTTTGGGAATTTGAAAATTAGTGCGTGGTCAGAGCCGTGGTGAGGTTGAAGTTTGACGAGGTAATAAGTTTTCAAGCCAGGGGGCGGTTGATGGGTCTAACGCGACGAATTAGGCGTCTCTTAGGATCTCATTACCAACGTGACTTTCCGCGATCATAACCTTTAAGTGAACATTTACCTTGTGATAACCATCCTTGCAGATCGTTGCCCCTTTAGCGCAAGGTTGCCTGGTAATGCTCAAATATTTCCAATCTCCATTCACACGCGCATTCATATTCTTGCAACTAAACGCTGAAGGGAATCATTATGCAAATCATAGTTACGTGGTCAAATGGGTTGCAATCGACGGTCGAAGTCGAAGCTCCGGTAGGCGTTACTGCTTTGCGAACAAATTTCAATCCCCCGCCCCCAGCCGCGCTGCACCTGCAAGCGGACGGTTCATGGGCATGTTACAACCAAGATCGGGTTCTGCTCGGCTACTGTCTGCCGCCGAAAATGTTGGGCCGCCCGGTCGAGGGTCTTACCTGGGCCGAGGCCTGTATGGATGTCGCGATCAGCCATGCCATCCCATATCTCGATAAAGACGAATGGGAGCGGGACAGGCTTTTGCGACTGGCGAATGCCGAGAAGTTCCATTTCCACGGCCACGCGACCGAAGAGGAAGCGATCGAGTGCTACCAGGAATTCCTGCGGGACTTCAGTGAGAGGGAGCCTGATTGGACGCGCGTCCGGCGGACGCTCGGCTTCACCCCTCCCGCGAATCTGTAGCGTAAGTGGCGCAGTGTAGTGTGGAGCGCTCCTGTCCGCTGCCTTTGAAGTTAATCTTGATTTTGAAGTTTGACCTTGATCTGGATTTTGACTTTAGCTTTATGGGGGATTGGATTTTGATTCCCGATTGTGATCAAGTCAATAACGACTTCAACCCCAAAGGCAGCGGACAGGAGTGTCCGCTCCACACGGGCAGTAACCTGCGGACTATCATCTCGGTAACCTCGTATCTACAGACCTTCGCTACTAATTGTTTTGCTGTGGGTTTCCATCTACATGAACAACACATTCAGGACTGATGCTTACCGGTTCTGCCTCTGCTCAAACCTCAACCACTTCAGGCGCGGGCCCGGGCGTTGTCGATCCTGGCCATCCGCGGGTTAACGAAGTTAACGCGCGCGAAGAAAACCAGCAGCAACGCATTGGCAATGGCGTGCAGAACGAAACGTCGACCTCGAAGCAAACTGCCAACCTGGAAAATCGCGAGACCAGCGTGCAGAATCGCGAAAAGGCTGACATGGCGAAGAATAACGGCCATCTCACCAAGGCAGAGCAGAGGGTAATCAATCGTCAGCAGAACCGCATCAGCAAGAGCATCGCGAAAGACAAAGGATCGAATAAGTAGGTTGTAAGTAGCTGGACGTACGAGATTGAAGCCAGAGGACAGCCGCATTTCAGTTGCGGCTCTTCTTTTTTATTGTTTTTCGGAGAGAGTTTTCGGCGCCTGTCGGTACTATGCTCTAGTGTTTCAGCGAGCGAATGTATTCGACCAGAGCGTGGATTTGATCTTTAGAAAGTTTGTCATCGAAGCGCGGCATCTTGTTTCTGCCTTTGCTGATGATCATAGCAAGTTCAGTATCTGACTTGTCTTGTACTTCAGGTGAATTGAGCGGCCGAAGTTTGAGGTTCTTGCCGAGCAAGGTATCGCCCGCTCCTTTGGCGCCATGGCACGCCGCACATTTTTTCTTGTAAGTGTCGGCGGCGCTCTCGGCGAAAGCGCAAGTAGAAAATAGCAGTGCTAGCACTGCACTCAGGAAAACAAAGTTAAGGCAGCGCCGCCACGTCGCCCCATTCAAAATCGAACGCCCCATTATCGACCGCAACCCTGAGTCTTTCAGCTACCAGCCCCCTTCGGCGCACTCACGCTGAATCCGATTCTACCAGTTCAATTTAAGCGCGAACTGAAACTGGCGTGGATCATAGGCCGCGGTGGCTTGGCCGGCGTTGGTGAAGAGCGGACTAACGGCTGCATAGTTATAGACGTTCGCGATGTTGAACATGTCGGCGATGAGATCCATGTTGTAGCGTTCTCCGAAATAGACGCGCTTCGAAATCCGCAGATCGTTGAAGACATTCCACGGGCTGACGCCAGCGTTGCGACCAAGATTGCCGTCAAGCAATAGCAGCGCATTCGGTTGCAGCAGTTGTGTCGGAGTAATGTCGGCGAAGCAAACCTCCTGCAAATAGCCTGAAGGCGAGTATTTCGAGGCGATGGTCGGATAGCCGCACGCGTTCGTCGGCGTCCCGGCCAGAACGATATTCGGGCGGCCAGTCTGCGAAGAGAACTGCAAGTTGTCGCTACTTCCGGTAATGATGTTAAAGGGACGGCCAGAGCCAAATTCGATCAGCGGAGAGAAAGTCCAATCGCTGAAGAACTTCGGCGCAAAGCCGCTACCAGTCAGCTTGCCCGTCTGATAGACGCCGCTGAAGACGAAACGATGGCGCTGATCGAAGGTTGATGACGAGCGATCGAGGCCCGGATAGAAGCTGTCTTGCGGAACGAGCGTCGCCTGCAAGTCAGTAGAGTCGTCGATGGCATGCGACCAGGTATAAGACGCGAGGAATTCGTAGTGATTGTTGAAGCGCTTGCGAAGATTGGCGGTAAAGCCGTGATAGACCGAACTCCCGTTAGAGTAGTTAGCATCCATATCGCTAAAGACAACGCAGTTGGCGAGCGCGGTGACCAGCGGATTACATTTGGTATTGAGGCCCGCCGCTTGCAGGTCAGCCAGCGCTAGCGGAACACAGGGCGCAAACGGGCCTCCCGCGAGAGATGGATTAATTCCCGAGGGCCGGAAGAAACTGACCAGCGGCGATGGCACGAAGTAGGGAAGTTGCGCCCCGGGAATAAGATTCGGGCCGCAACTGGCAATGTCCAGCGGACTCGTCGAGGTAGTCGCCGCTCCATAGGCGACTGCGGCTTGCCAGTTTGCCGTCAGCAAATCTCCGCGCGCAGGGTTGGCGTTAATCGGGCGATTAAGGTGGCGGCCGCCGTTGAAGTTGTATGCCAGATTCAATGCGAATCCGTTGCCAAGGTCGCGCTCGATGCTGAAGTTCACCTGTTGCGAATAAGCGTAAACAAAGCCCTTGCCCTGCGGATATCCGAATGGCTGTGAAATCAGAGGAAACGCAACCGGCCCCGTAATGTACTGTTGGTTGAGAAATGGCGAATTAGGAAAGCAAGGATCGAAGCGCTGCGGATTCGGTCCGGCAAGGCAAGCCGATCCGGCAGCAGAATTATTCTGGTAGCCGAGCGCGGAGGCGAGTCCTGCGGGCAAGCAGTTCGGCACTCCAAGAATACCCTGAAACATATTCGTCGCGTTCAGGTTGAGCGGACTCGCGCCGGCGCTCGAGCCATCGCAGGGGTTGGAACCGAAAAAGAGTAACTGCCCGGTCTTCGAACCGTCGGACGCGTCGCCCAGGAAGTAGAGTCCAAGCAGCGGGTGATCGAAGAAAATTCCGTAGGAGCTGCGGATAACTGTCTTACCATCGCCCTTCGGGTCAAAGGCAAGTCCGATGCGCGGCTGGACGTTGTGGGTGTCGGTCTGAATTCCCTTTTGCACTCCAAGGTAGTTATAGCCGACCTGAGCGAGAGCGTTTGGCGGCGCGAAAGTTGGCGGGAACTCAACGTCATAGCGCAAACCCAGATTCAGCGTAAGGTTTGGCCGCGCCCGCCACGAATCCTGCCAGAAGACTCCCAAGGGCTTGTTCGAGAATGAGTCGTTCGGGCCGCCGACGCCTTGCACTACGTATGAAGGGATGCCGAGGCCATAGGCCTGCACCGACGATAGATCCGGAGCGCCCGTGAACAGCGAAAGATTGCTGAAGTCGTAAACACCACCATAGTTCACGGTGAAAGTCGCGGTGAGGGGCAGATAGTTGAAGTCGACTCCGAACTTAGTGTTGTGGGAGCCGATGGTCCAGGAAAAATTGTCGATAAACTGATAGCGCTTTTCAACGCGCTGGATGAACGAGTACGGCTCGCGCCCGATGTAGGCTTCCCCGATTATGTTTATGCCCGGGTCATCTCCGGCGGCGATCGATTTGTTATAGAAGTATGCCAAACCGCGGCGTGAGAATTGGAAAAGGAATTCATTGACCTTGTTGTTGCCAAGCGTCCAGGTGTCCTGAAAAACGCCGGCTACATCGCGGTAGGTTTGCTGCGAGGTGCGCGAGTAAGAGTTTTGACCGATGGGCTGATCCTGGCCGTTAACTTCAATTCCGGTCACCGTGCTCGGGCTGACATTGGCTCGTAAGGTCAAGCGGTTGTTGGCGGTGAGGTTATGATCCAGACGCAGCGAATAAATGCTCGTGCCTTCGAAGACCGGAAAGTTGCCTTCCTGCGATTGCAGGCTGAGAAAACTGGCTGGCAGTCCGTTGCACAGCGTATTCGATGAAGGTGGGTTTGCGGGATTGTAGCTGCACGAATCAAAAAATTGCGCCAGTGGGCTCGTGCCGTTAGTCGGAGTGGGGATAACTCCCGCCTCCACCAGCCCCGCATAGAAAGCGGGATACGAACCGTTGACCGCGATGCCCGAAGCCGCACCGACCGTGATCGCATAGGGTGCCAACGCTGGCGATGGCGCTGGCCCAAGGAAAGCAGCCTGCTGCGGCGTTGCCTGAATCACGAGACCGGCTCCTTGCGGGAAGCCGAATGCCGTGGACACATCAGTGTTCACGAGTCCGAATCCGTCCTGCCCAATGCTCGAGAATCCTGTCTCGTGCCGGCGCGTCACTTCATAAGAAAAGAAGTAATACGTCTTGTCTTTCTTGATCGGACCGCCAAACGCCGTTCCCGCTTGCACTCGCGTATAAGCAGGATTCGACGTTGTGCTGAACGGATTAACTGCCTGGAAGTCGCGATCACGCAGGTATCCGAAGACGTCGCCGTGAAATTCGTTGGATCCGGATCGAGTGATGATGTTGACCACGCCACCAGCGGCGCGTCCGTATTCGGCGGCGTAGCTGTTGGTAATGATTTGAAATTCCTGCACATCTTCTTGCGAGACGGTCGAGCGCACGCCGTTGGTGGAATTGTCGGTCGCGTCGGCGCCATCAACATTGACTAAGTTGGAACGGGCGCGCTGTCCGCTCATGTTGAGGCCCGAGGTGGGAGCTGCTCCGGTGTTGGGCGCGTTATCGCGGACGACCTGCGAATCCGTCAACGTGAAATTTATGTAGTTGCGGCCATTGATGGGCAGGTTGTCGATGCGGCGCTCGCCGATGGTGTCGGTAGATGAAGTACGCGAAGTTTCGACGAGGTCCGCCTGCGCGCTGACTTCAACAATTTCTTTGCCGCCCGCCACGGTGAGCGCGACAGGCAACTCCACCATTCCGCCGACAGTGATGGCGACTTCGGTGGCTTCGACCTTGGCGAAGCCGGGTGCGTCGACGGTGACGGTATAAGTGCCGGGAGACAATTGCCGTACGCTATAGCCGCCCTGGCCGTCGCTGGTTCCAGAGCGCTCGAGGCCCTTTGCGACGTCGCGCACGGTAACAGCGGCGTTGGTGACGGCACTACCCCTCGGATCTTTCAGGGTCACGTGAAGATCGCCCGTGGCCGCGCCTTGCGCAAATGCAAATTGATGGATGAGTAAGAATAAGAAGGCGCAACATAAGAGACGCAGGGTCGCTTTCATAGGGTTCCTGAGATCTTCCGCGTCGCGGCGGAAGGCCATATTAAAGTGCGTGATTGATGACCAGATAGTTGAACTCCGAGCACGGAAAGGAAAGCTGATATGTACATCAGCGAAGGGTGTTTAGGCAAGCAATAAGGTAGATTACCGTTGTCGCTAAGTCGCGCATCGCACTTCTCTTCCAATCCAATCAAATTTCGCGACAGCCGGTTCCTACATTGCGTTTATGGTCACCGTTGCTTAGATTTCTAAAAGCGAAAGATTCTCCGAGAGAGATTGATCGTCGTGTCAGAAATATTTCTTGTGCCCTCGCTGCCGCATTCGGAAAAATTCAACGGCCATTCCATGACGGGCGGACTACTGCGGGTCATTGTTTGTCTACCGCAGAACGCGGGATGGAATAGCGCAGAGAAAGCGACGCAATGGCGAGACCTTGGGTTTCAGCACCTTCCAGATTTTGCAACAGCACAGGCGCAGCACGAGACTCTCTGCCGCTTGCTAAGGGAATCGGGCGCCGAAGTTCTATCTCTACCGGCTGCCGAATCGCTGACCCTCGATGCCGTCTATGCGCACGACGCGTCGCTCACCACCGATTTTGGCACAGTGCTGATGAATCCGGGAAAGATAAATCGCGAAGCGGAGCCGCGAGCCCACGCCGATTTTTACCGGCACCTGGAAATTCCCCTATTCGGCGAAATACGGCTTCCGGCTTGCTCCGAATCGGGCGATATGATCTGGCTCGATTCGCGAACGTTGCTCGTTGGCGAAGGCTATCGGACGAACAAGGCCGGCATCGATCAGATGCGCGCTGTACTCTCCGCCAAGAACATCGATGTGCGGTCGGCGCCATTGCCCTACGGGCCAGGGCCATCGGCTTGCTTGCACCTCATGTCGCTGATGAGCATGCTCGATGAGCGAACCGTCCTGGTTGATTTGCCGTGGCTGGCGGTTGAGACGGTCGAATTGCTGAAGGCGCATGAATTTCGCTTGCTTGAGATTGAATACTCCGAGCGTGACACGCTCGCCTGCAACGTGCTTTCGCTCGGAGAAAAGCGGCTGATTGCGCTCGAAGAAAACGCCCAAACAAATCAGCGTATGCGCGATGCGGGCTTTGATGTGCGTACATTTCCAGGCTCCGAGATTTGCATCAATGGCGCGGGCGGCCCGACGTGCCTGACGCGACCGTTATTACGGAGATGAATCACCTGGATTGACAAGTACACAACCATCACTGCGAAGCTAAGCCTCGGTGTTAATATGTCTGCGCCAGTAAAGGACTTATCATGAGACGAATCGTCGCATCCGCGCTAACTCTGTTGATCGTCGTGGCACCATCGTTCGCTAAGACGCACAAAGACATGTATTCCGTACCCTGCACCGTCCTATGGAACGCCGTGAAAGATACGCTTCGCAACTCGGGGAAGTATGGGATATTGGGTATCGACAACACCGAGACGACCGCGTCGTTTGTCATTGGTGGAACGCTCGGCGGAAAACGTATCAACTCCGTCGTGCTGAACGCAAAGGGCGAGACTTGCGAACTACAGGTTCAGACAGCCTACAGCGGTCTTATTCACGACGACGCAGGTGATTTCAAGAAGCGCGTGGATGAATCCCTGGCCAAGCAGCAGGCGGTGCCGCCGGCTGCGGCCGCTCTGCCTGCAAAGACCGACAGCCCCAAGAATTGACAGGCTTGACTCCCTGTTGGGCGGTGGTGGGTTCTCCGTAGCAACGCGCGTGGGGAATGGAGCGTCGCTCCATTCTGCCCGACTTGGTAGAATCAACAGGAATGCTTTTGCCGTTTGTCCGCGAACTTTTCGCGGACGTTGAACAATTGCCCGCCTTCACGCGTGCCGCCTCCCACCTGCGGGAGAGCGCGGGACGGATGAGTGTCACTGGACTATCGGCAGCCGCCAAGGCGCTAATCATAGTTTTGTTGCGGCGCACGGTTGAGCGGCCGTTTGTGCTGGTCGTGGTCGACAACCGTGCGGCCGAAGAGTTGCTCCCTGTTCTGCGCGCCTTTTGCGAATTAACCGGGGCGGCAGATCCTGACACGGTCGTTAGTCTACCGGCGCGCGATGTACTACCGTTTCAGAATCTATCGCCGCATCCGGAGATTCAGGAAGAACGCGCCACTGCTCTGTGGAAGATTGCGACCGGCCGCGCGGCGATTGTAGTTTCGCCGATCAGCGCAACCACTATCCTTCTTCGCTCTCCCGAGTACTACGCCGACCTGGCACGCGTTCTACGTCGAGGTGAAATTTTCGATCTGGAAAAACTGCTCGAGCACCTGAACACGGTTGGGTACAGCGCGACCGACGTCGTCGAAATGCCCGGGCAATATGCGGCTCGCGGCGGCATTCTCGATGTGTATTCTCCGGAAGCGGATAGGCCGGTGCGCGTAGAGTTTTTTGGCGATGAGATTGAATCGATGCGCAAGTTTGATCCCGCGAGTCAGCGGTCTTCGAACCCAGTGGATGAAGCGTTGCTTCTGCCGCTGACGGAAACGCCGGTCACGGAAGAATTGCTCGGTTCGATCAATGCGCGCCTGTCAGGCAAACGTATTGCCGGATCGCCGGAAATTGTGGAGCAGGCGATGCGCGACTCCGGCGCCGGCGTTTTTCCAGGGTGGGAGTTCTACGCTCCCGTGGCGGGTGCCGATCGCACTATTTTCGAATTGCTTCCGGACGCGCGCGTGATTCTCGACGAACCTGAAACGCTGAAGCTGGAACTGGATAAAGTCTGGGCGCGAATTGATGAAGCGCACGAACGCAGCGGCGTAGGGAATTTGGTTCGCCCAGCGGATCTTTATTTGACTCCGCAAAACTGGCAGCAAAAAACCGCGACGCTCGCTGGAGCCGATTTTGAATACTTGGCGCTCGCGCGCGAGGTCGATGAAGGCGGTGAGAAAAGAGCGGAGGCGGCATTTTTATCCCAGCCCGCAACCCGCTTCCATGGCGCAGTTCCGGCGATGATTGAGCAGGTGCAGAAATTAGTCGTCAGCGGCACGCAGGTGATCCTCGCCGTGCCCAATATCGGAGAAGTCGAACGCCTCGCCGATATGTTTACCGAGTGCAATGCCTCATATCGTCTTGGCAGCCGGACGCGGAGCGGAGAAAGCTACGCCGATGAAACTTCGTATTTTGCCGGCGACGTGCTCACCACCACGCTGCTAAAGGCTTATCTGCCCGACGGTTTTGTTCTGCCAGAAGCGCATCTCGCGATCTTTGGCGCGCGCGACCTGTTCGACGAATCGGATCTGGTTGCTTCGCGGCCGCAGCGTCAAAAATCGAAAGTCTCGGCGTTTCTTTCCGACTTTCGCGATCTGCAGGTCGGCGATTATGTTGTTCACGTCGAGCACGGCATCGGCCAGTATCAAGGCCTGAAAGAAATCAACCAGGACGACGGCACCGCGGAATTCATGCTGCTCGAATATGCCGAAGCGGCGCGCCTCTATGTTCCGCTGACTCGTCTCGATCTGGTGCAGAAATACCGATCGTCGGAGGGCGCAAAGCCCGTCCTCAACCATCTCGGCAGCGCCGCCTGGGGCAAGACCAAAGCTCGCGTGCGCAAGGCGATGAAGGATATGACCGACGAGTTGCTCAAACTCTACGCGCAGCGCCAGGCTGCACGCGGTCACATTTTTCCAGCCGATACGGAATGGATGAAAGAATTCGAAGATTCGTTCGAATACAACGAGACTGACGACCAGGCGCAGGCCATCGCCGACGTGAAGCGCGACATGGAATCGCAACTTCCAATGGATCGCCTGCTGTGCGGCGACGTTGGTTATGGCAAGACAGAAGTGGCGATGCGCGCGGCCTTCAAGGCCTTGAGCGATAACAAACAAGTCGCCGTGCTTGCGCCGACGACGGTCCTCGCCTTCCAGCACTACGAAACCTTCAAGCAACGATTCGCGCCTTTTCCACTAACCGTCGAAATGATCAGCCGTTTTCGGACGCCGAAGCAGGTCAAGGAAATATTGCAGAGAGTCGAAGCGGGCAAAGTTGACATCCTGATCGGCACGCATCGCCTGCTTTCGAAAGACGTGGAGTTCGCCGACCTAGGCCTATTGGTCGTCGACGAAGAGCAGCGTTTCGGCGTGCGCCACAAAGAGCGCATCAAGCAGATGCGCACTCAGGTCGACGTGCTCACCATGTCGGCCACGCCGATTCCACGCACGCTGCACATGTCGCTGGTCGGCCTTCGTGACATGAGCGTGATCGAAACTCCGCCTAAAGATCGCATGGCGATTCAGACCGTTGTTGCTAATTGGGATGAAAAGCTCATCCAGTCGGCAATCGAGCAGGAACTTGACCGGGGCGGCCAGGTTTATTTCGTGCACAATCGCATCGATACCATCTGGGAAATTGCAGCCAAACTTCAATCGATGGTTCCAAACGCACGCATCGCCGTCGGCCACGGGCAAATGGGCGAAGGGGAACTCGAAAAAGTGATGTTGAAATTTATGCATCACGAAGCCGATATTCTGGTCTCGACTACGATTATCGAGAACGGCCTCGACATTCCGCTGTGCAATACTATCCTGATCAATCGCGCCGAGCGGCTCGGTCTGTCGGAGCTTTACCAGCTCCGCGGACGTGTTGGACGCTCGAATCGGCGCGCCTACGCATATCTGCTGTTGCCGTCGGAAATTGAATTGACGCCGATTGCCCGCCGCCGCCTCGCCGCGCTCAAAGAATTTTCCGATCTCGGTGCCGGATTCAAAATCGCGGCGCTTGATCTCGAACTGCGCGGCGCAGGCAATCTACTCGGTGGAGAGCAGAGCGGCCACATCGAAGCGGTGGGCTTCGAACTTTATACGCAGATGCTGGAGCGCGCCGTGCGTGAGATGAAGGGCGATGCGGGTGTTGAAGTCACAGAAATTCAGCTCAATCTCGGCCTGAATATCCGCATTCCCTCCGACTATATAAAGGAAGAGAATCAGCGCCTGCGCATGTATAAGCGTGTCGCTGGCGTGGAAACCGAGTCGCAATTGCACGATGTGCGCTCAGAATTAATCGATCGCTATGGCGAGACGCCGCGCGCGGTTCGCAACCTACTCGATTACGCCGCGCTAAAGTTGCAGGCAATGCGAGTGGGCGCAACCGCGATTGAACGCAAGCGCGAATTTGTGAGCATCAAGTTCAGCCAGAATGCCTCGATTGATGCGGAGAAGCTGGCGCGCTTTGTCGCTTCGCAGAGAGGCACGCAATTTACTCCGGATGGGACGCTGAAATTTTCGATAAAAATCGACAGCGCGGAAGGCATTTTGCAAACGCTGCGCGATTTGTTGGAAGAGCTGGCCGCCCGAGAAGAAGCCGTGCGCGAGGTCTGACGTGGAGCAGTTACAATGATTCTGCGATGAAAGCGACGCAAGAACGACGAATGCATGGCGACCGCCGCAAGATCCGGTCTGTCCGCAAAGCAATTTTTCCCGCCGCTGGGTTGGGCACGCGGTTCCTCCCAGCTACCAAAGCTCAGCCAAAAGAGATGCTGCCGCTGGTCGACAAGCCCATCATTCAATATGGAGTGGAAGAGGCCGTGGCCGCCGGATGCGACCAGATCATCATTATTACCGGACGCGGCAAAAGCGCAATCGAAGATCATTTCGACGTCAGCTACGAACTCGAAAAGATGCTCGAAGAAAAGGGCAAGACCGATCTGCTCAAGATCGTGCGCCAGATTTCCGACATGATCTACGTCGCCTACGTGCGCCAGAAAGAGGCGCTCGGCCTGGGGCACGCCGTGCTCACCGCGCGCGAATTGATTGGCGACGAGCCCTTCGCCACTTTGCTTGCCGACGACGTGATCGACGCAAAAGTGCCTGTGCTTAAACAGTTGATGAATGTGTTCGATGAGAAGCGTTGCTCGGTGATCGCTACACAGGTAGTCGAGGGCTCGGCGATTTCTTCTTATGGAGTGATCAAAGCGAAAGAGGTTGAAGGCTCGGGTGGAAAGCTTTACGAAGTTCTTGATCTGGTGGAAAAGCCCAAGCTCGAGGATGCCCCTTCGAATCTGGCCGTGATCGGGCGCTACATTCTGACGCCGACGATTTTCGAAACGCTATCGAACATCAAACCTGGCGCGGGCGGCGAGTTGCAACTCACCGACGGGCTTCGCGGGCTGCTCCAGCGTGAGAAGCTTTATGCCTACGTCTACGAAGGCCGCCGCCACGACACTGGAGATAAACTGGGATTTCTGAAAGCTACGGTTGAGTTCGCGCTGAAGCGCGAAGATCTGGGCGGAGAATTTCGGGACTATCTGAAGAATTTGAAGTTGTGAATTGAGCTTGGCAATGTGCCCCAGATTCACGAGTTACATCATCGTTTCCTCCGCGGCGGCCCATTGAAATAGGAGGACGATCTACCGTAGACGCCCTGCCCCATAGGAATCTACTTCTCGTTTAATAAAATCAACACAATTCCCAGCTACAATGGTCGCGTGAAACCTACGATTTATGTGGTCGAAGACGATCCGGATATTTCTCGCCTGGTGCGCCATCATCTGGAAGGCGCGAGCTTCAACGTGCGACTCTACTCAACCGGCAATCAGGTCGTGGTCGACGCTGAGAGGCAACGTCCAGCGCTGTTTCTACTGGACATCATGGTGCCCGGGAAAGACGGATTGGAACTTTGCCGGCAGATTCGGCAGTCGGTCTCGCTGGCGTCGATTCCGGTGATTTTCCTGACGGCAAAGAGCGGCGAGGCGGATCGCGTGCTCGGCCTGGAATTGGGCGCGGATGATTACATTCCGAAGCCTTTCAGTCCGCGCGAACTGGTGGCTCGCGTGAAAGCGGTGCTGCGGCGTTTCGAACGTCCGTTGCCGCCCTTGCCGACGAAGATTGATGAAGTGCACATCGATCCGAGCGCAATGACGTTGACCGTTCGCGGTAAGCAGGTTCCAACCACGGCCACTGAATTCCGATTGCTCGACCACTTCATGCGGCACGCGGGGCGCGTCTTTACTCGCGACCAGTTGCTTGACTCGGTGTGGCGGGACACGGCGTATGTGACGCCGCGCTCGGTGGACGTTTATGTGCGGCGCATACGCGAAAAAATTGAGCCCGATCCCGAGAACCCGCGCTACCTGAAGACGGTGCGGGGTGCGGGCTACCGGTTTGAGGTAGCGCGTTGAGAAGTCGCATCTTCTTCAAATTGATGTTTGTGTTTCTCCTGGTGATCGGCGCGAGCGCTATCGCGTTGCAATGGACTGTGCACGCGGTTTGGGAGCGCACTCTGCGGGAGCAGATCGAACGCAATCTGCGGCAGAAAACCTTGATGTTGGCCTATCGTGTCGAGGCGGACCGCCAACATTCGCTCGGCGATATCGTCGCGCAAGAGGGGCAGGCAGCGGGCGCGCGCGCCACTGTGGTTGATCCGACGGGCAAAGTGTTGGCCGACTCCGAGGCCGATCCGAGCGTGATCGAGAATCACTCCCAGCGACCGGAGATTATCGCCGCGCTCAGCGGAAAAGTTGGGGTAAGCGAACGCAGCAGTCAAAGCTTCGGCGTTCCTTTCTTATATGTGGCGGTGCCGGTTTCGGGCGGAGCGGTGCGGTTGGCATATCCACTGACAGAGATGGAAACCACGGATCGTCCACTGGCCGTGGCCTTGTTCTGGGGATCGCTGGCCACTTTCGTTTTCGCGGTGATCGTAGCGGCTGCCGCGTCGCAATATTTGGGACGGCGTCTGGAACGGATCGTCAATTTTGCCGAGCGTGTGGCCGGTGGTGATCTGACCGCTAGAATCGCATCCACATCGACGGACGAAATCGGACAAGTAGCGGCAGCGCTCGATAAAACGACGCGTGGCGTGGAGGAAGGTTATGCCCGAGTTCAAACCAGCCAGCGCGAACTGGAAACTCTGCTCAATAGCATGCAGGACGCGGTGATTGCGGTCGATGTCGACGGGCGCGTGCAGTGGGCCAATCGCGGTATGAATCGTCTGGTGCCGCGGACACCACGGCTAAATGCTCCGCTGATCGATAGCGTGCGCGACCCGGATTTTCTGGATGCGATTCGCAAAGCGGCGCGTGATCAGGTGGTTACCTCGGCCCGCTCGAACACCATTGTCGTAGGCCGCATCTTCGACGTAACCGCTGCGCCCATGGCGGGCGGCGGTGCTGTGGCCGTATTGCGCGATCTTACTGAGACGGAGCGCATGGAGAAGAGCCGCCGCGACTTTATCGCCAACGTCTCTCACGAACTGCGCACGCCGCTGACCTCGATCCAGGGCTACACCGAGACGCTGCTCGACGGCGCGCTCGTTGACAATCATGTGCGCGATTTTCTGGAGATTATCCGCAAAAACGCCGCCCGCATGTCGCGGCTCACCGAAGATCTGCTCACACTGGCCAGAGTTGAATCGGGCGAGCACAGATTCGACATGCAGCGGGTGAGCGCTGAAGAACTGCTGCAGGATGCTCTCGAAAGCTTCCGCGAGGTGGCGCGTTCTTATGGAGCCGAACTAGTGGTTGAGAATGCCGCAGGCGCGAGCAATGTGAATGCGGATCGCGAAGCGATTCACCAGATATTTTCTAACTTGATTGAAAATGCTTTGAAGTACGCGGCATCGGGGAAAAAGGTTATTCTCGGGGCGCGCTCCGCCGAGAGAGGCGCCGAGTTTTATGTTCGGGATTTCGGACCGGGGATTTCCTCCGAGCATCTGCCGCGGCTTTTTGAGCGCTTCTACCGCGTCGATAAAGCGCGCTCGCGAGAATCGGGGGGCACAGGCCTGGGACTGGCTATCGCTAAGCACATTGTATTGGCGCACGGCGGAACGATTCGCGCCGAGAGTGAACTTAACCACGGCTCAAGCTTTTTCTTTACCTTGACTGCGCCCGAAGGCGATTCTGCGTAGGTGCTGGTGATGGGGTAGTTTCCGGGTTGCCCGTTACTCGAGCGCACAAAAGTAACGCGACGCTGGTTAGCCGTTGCTGACCGCCAAATAACGAGAAACTTCGAGACGCCGACCGGCACACTGCGGGCAGGCATGGTCACAACCGCTCCCATGAAATGCGTTGCGCGGCTCTCGCCTTCGGGGTAATCGTAGAAACTCAGGATGTCTTCCCAGAGCGTCCTCCACTGCTTTTCGCCCCAAGTGTAGGGCCGCTGGAAGAGCGGCACTTGATTTTGCTTAAATCCGCTAAAGTAGTTAATGATCAGGGTAGGGTTGGCTTCCATGATGGGGCCATTCTATCGCCAATAGTCCGGCCTCGCGCAAACTAAGTCTGGCACATAAGCCGCTCTGTTCGGATTGTCAGCTACTGGGAACTGGGCCATTATCTGACCTCTTCATTCTTGCGACAGGAAATTCACCGGTTTGTAACCTGCCCCGGGAGGCTGGGAATTATGCTTTTCAGCAGATGTGTGGCACACTTTCTGGCATCGAGAAATAGGCGGTTATCCCTATGAGTACAGCCAGCGTTAAAACGCCCGAGCCATCGCATTCCGGCCTGGTGCAGCGCACGGTCGAAGCCTGCGAACTGGCGCGTCAGGCCGCGGCAATAGCGGCCGAGGGAATTGCCACGGGATCGATGTCTCGCTTGAACGCCATACGTCAGTGCGAAAAAGATCTCGATGCGATAGATGTGGAAGTAGACTCCGGCGTGACCACGACTATCAGCCATGTGCCCGAGGACGAGACACGCCAGTTGCTGGCATGCATGAAAGTGATGATCGGACTGGAGCGCATCGGTGACTTGCTCTTGAGTTTTGCCACCAGCGCGCAGGCAGCAGGCGGACGGCTCGACTCACAGGACGCTCGCGATTTGACCCACATGGCAACCGTTCTGGAGAAGATGCTCTCCGACGTGGGCCAGTCGTTTTCTCAAAAAGATGTCAAGAAAGCAATCGATGTTTTGCGCGCTGATGCGGAGATGGACCGCCTGAGGAATATCATCTTCCTGCGGCACATCGAAAATCCAGAAAATGTCGCGCGTCACGCCAGCCTGCAAGTAATTTTCATGACCCAATCGTTAGAGCGCGCCGGTGACCACGCCAAGAATTTGGCGGAAGAAGTCTGCCACTTCGTCAGCGGACGCAGCATCCGCCACCTGCTCATGGCCTACGACAAGCCCAAAGAACAGATGTTCATCGAGTGGCTGCGGCACAAGGAAGAAAAAGCGCAATAAGTTTCACATTGCGCGCCCTCTTTAAGGTTTTCTGCCCAGTATTTTTAGCACTTAAATCGGGAAACTTGTCATCTAACTTAGCGGCCGCTTCGAACTCGCTCCGGGCGTGGCCAGTATCCTCCTGATCGACATAGGCAAGCCCCAAACCCACGTGCGCTGAAACGAACTTCGGGTAATCGACGATCGCCCTTTGCATATACTTGATCGCTTCTTTCGATTTCTGCGCTTTGATGAGTGAATTGCCCTTGTTGTATTCCTCTACTGCCTTGTTGGGAGCATCTAGATCGAGCGATGATACGACCCCGGAATCAACAAGTTCCTGATCCTGCGCTTTCTGCTGCGCGGTAGACCTGGCTTTCTTGTTCATCTGATCCAGATACATTGCCGCGAAGTCAATCTGCGCGAAGGCGGAATCCGGATCCTTCATTCATCTGGGTCAGCTGGCATTGTCGTTGAAGGATTTTAGCGTCGCGCAATCAGCTCTTGAGAAAGCTGCTACCCTTCGGCCCAAAGATTCCCGAGTTCTCTTTGTTTTGGCGTATGCGCAAAACGGAGCTCATGACTACGAACATTCCTTAGAAACCGCCCGACGCGTGCACGCTTCCGATCACAAGGGGATGGCCAACGTACATTACGTTGCTGCGGCGTCAGCCATGGCGCTGCATGATTTTGAAGCGATGGAGCGGGAGTTGGGACTATTTCTAAGCGAGGACCCCACTAACGCCTTCGCTCCGGTGGCCCGGCAAAATTTGACCGCTCTCGCGCACAATAAGGTCGCCGGAGCACAAAACGCCGGCAGTTCTCCGGTTGCGGCACCGCTCGTTGCTTCCGTCCGCACCGAGACCTTCCCTAACACCGATCGGTTGAAGGCGCAGCTGAGCGCCTTGGGTGATGAGGCCGACGATCGGAGCTGCGGCGATTGCGACTCTCTGGCCGAATCGAACGCAGCCAGCGCGGGCGGGAATGCAACGGCGATCGCCGATGCATCTTTCGGCGCAGCAAGCCGTCCGGGGATATTTACAATCCACAAGAATGTGGACGAAGTGACGCTGTTTTTTGCGGTCAGCAGCCACGGACACATGGTGAACGATCTGGAACGGGCCAACATCCAAGTCCGCGACGACAACAAACCTCCAGAAAAGGTACTGCAGTTTGCTCCGCAGTCCAAGCTTCCACTGCGGCTTGCTCTGCTGATTGACACGAGCGGTTCGGTGCACGACCGATTTTCGTTTGAGAAGCGCGCGGCCGCTCAGTTCGTCGAGAAGATGTTAAGCGGCGCCTCTGACCTCGCGTTTGTGGCAGGGTTTGCCAATGACACGACGATCACCCAAGACTTCAGCGCGGATCCAGGTCAACTGGGAAAGGGAATTGACAAGTTGACCAATGGCGGAGGCACCGCTCTGTTCGACGCCGTGTCTAGCGCATGTTGGAAGCTGGCTGCCTATCCCGAGGACGAGCACGTTGCAAAAGTTTTGGTGATTTTGAGCGACGGCGAAGATAATTCCAGCCATGGCAGCCTGAAGCAGAGCCTTCAGGCCGCGGAGAAGACCGGAGTGACGATTTACACGGTTAGCACCAGAGAGGATCGGGGCGACAAAACCGACGCCGACAAGGTGTTGGAACTACTGGCGGAGCGCAGTGGAGGCGAGGCATTGTTTCCAGGCGACATTCTCACTCTGGGCAAGTCCTTTGACAAACTCCACGATTTAATCCGAAGTCGCTACTTCATCGCCTATAGACCTGCCGACTTCCAGCCCGATGGGCGCTATCGGATGATCAGTATCGTTGCTGAAAAAGGCGGAAAACGGTTGCAGGTGCGGGCTCGCAAGGGCTACCATGCTCGGCTGGAAGCGAATCGCAACTAGCGAAAAGGCTAAGAGGAGGGCCATCAAAGCACGGTCCTCCCACTCTGGCAGGTTTTGCGCAGTTGCCGCGTTTATATCGTGTTCGTGCTGCCCATCTTTGCGTCAAAACGGAGGTTGATGTGCCCGCAAAAAGCGCCTTCTATCAATTTATTTCTCTGGTCCTCGTCGTTTCGCTCGTTGTGCCGGTTGCATTGGCGGCCGATTTCTGGATAAAGAAAACTTACGACCATTGGTCGGCGGAAGAAACGGACCGCATGCTCGAAGAATCGCCTTGGGCCACGACCTTAACTTTGGGCAGCGTTCAAACGAGTATTACCAGTGGCGACAGCCCCACGAACACTAAAAATCGGGGCGAGATGGAAACCAACCCCACCATTAGCTACACTCTGCAATTCCGTTCGGCGGAGCCAATTCGAGAAGCGCAGGTGCGTTCTTCCCAACTTAAGTCGCACTACGGCGCTATGAGCGCTGATCAAAAAAGAGCCTTTGACGCCAATGCCAGTAAGTTCCTGGCAGTCAAGTTTCCCGACCGGGTCGTGGTTGCCGTAACCTTCAAAACCAATGTGCAAGACTACGAGAGTACGCTGCGCACCTATTGGGGGCGACAGAACCTCGCGACTCTGGCAATGTCGACGTTTTTGGATGCCGGCAAACAAAGGCTGAACTTGCTCGAATATAGCGTCAAGGAAAATACTTTTCAGTTCACGTTCCCTCGTCCCCAACAGCTTAGTTCGAATGAGGAGATTGCCGTGGAATTTACGCACCCTAGAACCAACGTCATCGGACAGCAGCGAATTCTCCAGCAATTTAAGCTGAAAAAAATGCAGGTCAATGGCGAGCCGGTGTTCTAAAGCGTCCCTCACTTCCTCCACTATTTTCGTTCCCTCCCTGCCCTTGACAGTCTGAGGCTCCAAGGCGAGACTCGATTCAGCCCCTTCGGAATAATCTCTCCGCCTTCTCGATTGTTGAAGCGCGGTGTTTGGCAGCAACCTTGTTCATGCACGGATCCGCCCAACCCGAAGATCGACTAGAGTCAACGAGCAGCGAAGAGACGCGGCTTGGTCCGGTAGGCTCGGCCGGCGATTCTTCCATTGGCGATCGTTCCCTCGGCGATTCGTCTACCCGCGATCCTTCGAACGGCAACCGTGTCCTTGCGGATACGGAATTAGACTCGGCGCTGCAGTTGCTCGTCGAGCGCGCGCAATACATCACGGGCGCTACCGGAACGGCTCTTGCCTTGCCGCAAGGTGGCGAGATGGTGTGCCGCGCCAGCGCCGGTTCTTCGGCTCCGAGCGTGGGGGCGCGGCTGCAGGTTCGCTCCGGGCTGACGGGCGAGAGCATCGCACGGCGCCAGTTGCTGCGCTGCGATAATGCGGAGTCTGATCCGCGCGTGAATCTCGACGCTTGCCGTGCGCTTGGCATTGCATCGATCGTTGTGTTGCCATTGCTGCGGAAAAACGGTGAGGTGCGCGGGCTCTTCGAACTGTTCTCCGATCATCCTTATGCCTTCGAAGAGCGCGATCTGATTGCTCTGGAGCGCATGGCGGCGCTCACCGTTACCGCGCTTGATCTGGCGGAGCAACGCGAGAAGTTTGTGCCAGCGGTAGTTTCGCTGCGCGATCCGGAAACGACAGTTGAGAGTTCTGTGGATTGCGTGGCTCCTGCTGAATCCAGCGTCGCGCAGACGGCGCCTGAAATTGCGCCAATTGCTTTCAGCACGGACGTTTCTGCATTTCCGCTTGACGCTGCGTTGAAGGTTCCCCTTCACAGGTCCTCGGATAGTCTTACTGATTCTGAGTTCGCGGAGCCGCCACCTTCTCGCGCCGAATTAACCGTAGTCGCGTCGTCCCCGGAGCCTGTAACGTCGGCGCTTCCGATCCCCGCAGTCGTGACTGCGCCGATCATTACTCCGTCGATTGTGACTCCGCCCGAGTCGGAGCCTGCTGACACCATCGCGGCCCCTGGGGTTCCCGAGGCGATGCTGCGTGTGCAGAAATGCGCTACTTGCGGATTCCCCGTTTCCGAGGGCCGAACGCTCTGCCTCGATTGCGAAAAGAAGGATCGAGAGAAAACGGATCGAGAGAAAAAAGAGCTGGAGAAGAAACAGCGCGATCTGGAACTCGAACGCGAAAAAGATAAAAGCCAAGAGAGCCAACTGGCGACTGCGCCCGCCGGGCCCGAGCAGGCGTCCGACTTAATGCCCGAGGAGGGCACGCAACCGGAATTCATACCTGCCTTCCTGGCAAATGCAGCGCCTGCGCAGGAATCGTGGCTGGCCGACCACGTCAACCTGCTGGCCATTGTGGTGTTAATTCTAGGCATCCTGGTCGCCGTGGTTGTCTTTCGATAGCACGATTCGATAACCATTCATGCACTCAAAAGTGCCGTTTTCCTTGACAAATCGCCATTGGAAGCCATACTCTGCGCTTAATCGTTTGTTACCACACACAGGTGCCCAAGCATGAAGAATGTGTACGAGGTTTTAAGGCAGAAGGAGTTGGAATTGACTAGGCTGGAGAAAGAAGTCGAAGCCTTGCGCGTCGCCGCTCCGCTGCTTTCTGACGAAAAAGAGCAGCAAATAGAAGCGGCCAAGCCTAGTTTGGCTGCTGCTCCGCCACCGCAACCGGTCCGTATTCCACCGGTCGTTGCCGCCCAGGGGGCATCCGCTCCGGCGCGAGTCGCCGGGTGGGAAGACGCCGCCAAGCGCTGGCCATAAGCCAAATCCGTTTGTCGTGGTAGGGAACGGGCTTGCCCCGGTCGCCCGTCATTGGAATTGAAACACCCAAGAATCTATCTTGGGCTTTTTTGTTGAGCCAACGCGACGTTGCCTCAGTCGACCATCGTAAACGCCAGCGTCAACAGCGTCTTCTGCTCGACCTCGTGCGCTTTGGCCGAACCGGTCGCTGGGCTCGCGCTTCCAGATCGTTTCACCGAGTGGACGGGACGGTCATTGGCGATATGTTTTAAGCGCGGCAGCATATAAGAGAGCGCTCCCATGTTGGCCGGTTCTTCCTGCACCCACACAATATCGCGCGCTGAGCTATGACGCTCGAGTTCGGCGGCGAGTTCCGCCTCTGGGAATGGATACATCTGCTCGAGGAAAACAATCGCTGTGCTGCCGTCATCGTTGTCCTTTTCTTTGCGCTTCTGGCGCTCGGTGCGCAGTTCGTGGCCGATCTTGCCGGTGCAAAGCAGAATCCGCTTCGCCTCCTGCACTTCGCTGTCCGGAATCACCGGCAGAAACTGCTGATGCGTCAAATCTTCCAGGGGAGAGAGCGCATCCGGATGCCGCAGCATGCTCTTCGGCGTGAAAACAACCAGCGGCTTTCTCCACTTGCGTAGAGCCTGCCGGCGCAGCAGATGAAAATATTGGCCCGCATTCGAAGGCTGGCAGATTTGGATGTTGTCGCGCGCCGCCAGTTGCAAAAATCGCTCGATGCGCGCACTCGAATGTTCCGGCCCCTGGCCTTCGTAGCCGTGGGGCAATAACAGCACAAGGCCTGACAGCAGATTCCACTTGTCCTCGCCAGCACATACAAACTGATCGATCACGGCTTGCGCAACGTTGGCAAAATCACCAAACTGCGCCTCCCACAGCACCAGCGCCTCGGGATAATCGCGGCTGTAGCCGTATTCAAACCCCATGACGCCCGCTTCGGACAACGTCGAGTTATAGATATCGCATGCCGCTTGGCCCGGCGCGATGTGGCGCAGCGGAACATATTCCGATTCATCCTCGATGTCGATCAGCACCGAATGCCGCTGATTGAATGTCGCTCGCCGGGAATCCTGTCCGCTGAGGCGCACCGGAATGCCCTGCTTCACTAAACTGGCAAACGCCAGCGCCTCGGCCATCCCGTAATCAACCGGCTTCTTGCCCGTCCCCATCTCCTGCCGCTGCTCGAGCAACTTCTTAACTTTCGGATGGATGTGGAAACCGTCGGGATAAGTCGTTAGCCGCCCGGTGAGTTCGATTAACTCCTCGCGTGCGATGCCCGTAGGCTGCTCGTATTCCGCCTTATAGCGGCCGCCGAAGTAGTTGTCCCAGTATTTGGGCAGATCGCGCAACAGGGGCTTCTTGGTAAATTTCGTCGCGGCCTTTTGCGCGGCTTCATACTCTCTCTTGACGCTCTGCGCTCGCTCGGTGATATTGTCTTCATCCAGGCCGATGTGTTTCCCATAGATCTTATAAAGCGGCGGATGCTCTTTGATCGCCTTATACATCAGCGGTTGCGTCACGGTGGGGTCGTCCACTTCGCTGTGCCCGTGGCGCCGATAGCCAATCAGGTCAACCACCACGTCGGTGGCGAACTTATATCGGTACTCGGTGGCGATGCGCGCGACCCTTATCACCGCGTCAACGTCTTCGCCATTGACATGAAAAATTGGAATCGCTTGCCGCCGCGCCAGTTGCGCCGAGAAGCGCGAGGAATGTTCGTCGCGGGCATTGGTCGTGAAGCCGATCAGATTATTAACGATGAAGTGGATGGTTCCTCCGACCGTGTAGCCGCTCAGGTCGGCGAAATTCATGGTCTCGGCGGTGATGCCCTGGCCTGCGAAGGCGGCGTCGCCATGCACCAGCAGCGGCAAGTATTTTGCTTCTCCGCCTTCACCGGCGCGATCTTGCTTGGCGCGCGTACGCCCGATAGTTACGGGATCGACGGCTTCGAGATGGCTGGGATTCGAAGCGAGGTGGATGTGGATTTTCTTTCCGTTCTTCGTGACATACTCACCCGTCGCGCCCATGTGATATTTCACGTCGCCTGACCCGAGTACGCTGCGCGGATCGACGTCTTCAAATTCGGCAAACACCTCTTCGGCCGGACGATTGGCTACGTGGATCACCATGTTGAGGCGCCCGCGATGGCTCATGCCCATTACCAGCTCTACGGCACCGCGTTCGCCTGCAACGTCGAGAACCTGATCGACCGCAGGCAGCAGGGATGTGCTGCCTTCGAGCGAGAAGCGTTTGTTGCCGAGATAGCGCTGCTGCAGCGTCTGTTCAAAGAGATCGGCACGCACCAGCAGATCGAGCGCGCGTTGCTGATCGACCGCAGGTGCGTCGGCTTCGATTCGTTCTTGAATCCAGCGGCGGCACTCGCGGTCGGCGATGTGCATGAACTCCACGCCCACGCTGCCGCAATAAATTCGTCGCGCCTCCCGCGCAAAGTCGTTGTCGATCGCGAGATCAGGATGCGGTTGTGGAGGCGGCAGGCCGAGCGGATTCAATTCCGCTTCCAGATACCCGTATTGACGAAAGAGATTAAAGACGCGTTCGCGTTCGTAATTTTCCGGGTTCGCGTTAGATGAGATCGAAGCAGCTGAAATTGACGTAGATGAAATCGTGGGTGTTGCTATTCCGCTGGTATTGCGAGTTGAAGTTGCCATAAGTATCTTCTATAGAATAACGGATGAGCCGCCGGGTGTGGTCGATTCATCCGAAGGAACTTGCGAAACGAAAGTACTCGTGTCCAGTTGTTCGAACACGAGTTCGCACAGATTGGAGGTTCCCTATGGACAACGGAATCATTAACGTTCTCAGCCGCTACTCCGTGCCGGACACGCTGGCGAGGTTGCAGGGGGTCCTCAAAGAGAAGGGCATGATGGTGTTTGCGCTCGTCGACCACAGCGGAGAAGCGGCGAAGGCTGGCCTCGAAATGCGTCCGACGCAGTTGCTGATTTTCGGGAGTCCGAAGGGCGGCACGCCTCTCATGGTTGCCGCGCCGTCGCTGGCCATCGACCTTCCGCTGAAAGCGCTCGCCTGGCAGGACGAGAAGGGGCAAGTCTGGCTCTCCTACAATTCGCCGGAGTATCTGCAGCAGCGCCACGGCTTCCCCGCCGAGCTGCTGAAAAATATCGCGGGGGTCAGCGCTCTGGTTCAGAAGGCTGTGGAATAATGAATGCGTCAAGCGCTTTACCACAGGGGGCACAGAGAATCACAGAGACGCGAAAATTGTTCTCCCCTGTGTTTCTCCGTGCTCCCTGCGGTGAAGAGCTTTCTCCGCACTAAGATATTTTCCGGCGCCGTTTCATGCCCGACAATTCCAATCCGAATCGCGCACGCGATCATCTCGCCAATGAACGCACATTTCTGGCGTGGGTGCGAACCGGCGTTGCGACAATCATCTTCGGATTTGCCATCGGCCGCTTCTCGATTGCATTGCGCGAGTTCATGAAATTTGAGGGACGCTCCACGGCCACGCCCGGCCTCACCACCTGGCTCGGCATTATTTCGACCGTCGGAGGAGTGCTGCTGATTCTCGCCGGCCTGAGGCGCTACCGAATAACGAAGCTGCAACTCGATTCCAATACGTTTGAGCCCGCAGGCTTCGTCATCGATTTTGTGTCCTACCTGTTGGGCATTTTCGGATTAGCGCTGGCGGGCTATCTCGCGTATATCGAAATTTACAGCAAATGAGCGTGCGCCTAGATTTGATCGAACTGACCAGGTGAAGCATGGCGAATGAAGAAGAAAAAGAAGCCGCGGGCCGCGCCGCGGCGAAACTCGTTCGCGACAGCGACATCGTCGGATTAGGCACCGGCTCAACCGCCTACTTCGCCGTGGTGGCTTTAGGCGAGCGCGTGAAGGCTGGGCTGAAAATCATGGGAATCCCAACCTCCGTGCAAACCGCCGATCTGGCGCGGTCGGTGGGCATTCCGCTGACCACGCTCGACGAACATCCGGAAATTGATATCACCATCGATGGCGCCGATGAGTTCGATCCCAAGCTAAACCTGATCAAAGGCGGAGGCGGCGCGTTGACCCGCGAAAAGGTAATCGCGACCGCATCGAAGAAGATGGTGGTGGTGGCCGACTCGGGAAAGGTTGTTCCAACGCTAGGCAAATTCCCGCTTCCGGTCGAGATCATTGCGTTTGCGCGAACCGTGATCGAAAAGAAGATCGCATCGCTGGGCGCGACGCCGAAGCTGCGCCTGAAGCCCGACGGCAGCCCATTCATCACCGACAACGGCAATCAAATTCTCGATTGCAGCTTTGGAAAGATTGAGGATCCAGCGGCATTGGCGCGAGAGTTAAGCGATACTCCGGGGATCGTCGAACATGGGCTGTTTATCGGGATTGCGAAAATGGCGCTGATAGGCAGGGGTCCGTCGGTCGAGCAACTGAACGGGTAAGCCCAGTCGCCTTCAATTCACAATCTCCCGCAGCGCCGCGAGCAACCGCTCCACTTCCTCCATCGTGTTGTAATGCACCAGCCCGATGCGCAGAAATCCTCCCAGCCGCTCAACATCTAACTGCTCAGTGAGGTTCAGCGCGTAGTAATTTCCATCCCATGTGAAGAAGCCGCGCTCGCCAAGCTTTGTTGCCAACTCCAGCGGCGTGTGACCTTCGATGCGGACCACAAATGTCGAGCAACGACTGTCGTAGCGCTGCGGATCGCTGATGCCGTAGAGCTTCAACCTCGGAATCGCCAGCAGGCTCGCGATCATCTTCTCCGTCATCTTGCGCTCGTGTTGATGAATCACTTCATGGGCCGCCAGAATCGCGACGCGTCGGCTCGCAGACGCGGGATTAGCCCGCCGGCCTAGCTCTTCCCAATAATCCACACACGCTTTAATCCCAGCGATGCACTCGTGATTGAGCGTGCCCCACTCCCAGCAGTTCGGAATGTTGTCAGTGTTGGGACGGAGTTTATATGGGCGCAATCTTTTTAAATGCTCGCGCTTGCCGTAGAGAACGCCCATGTGCGGCCCAAAGAATTTATAAGTCGAGCAGACAAGAAAATCGCATTCGAGTGCGCGCACATCAATCGCTCCATGCGGAGCGTAGTGGACGGCGTCGATAAAACTCAGCGCCCCCACTTGCCGCGCCAGTCGCGCCACTTCGGCAACATTGTTGATCGTTCCCACTGCGTTCGACGCATAGCCGACCGCCACGATTTTTGTGCGCTCGCCGATCTTCGCTGCCAGGTCGCGCATGTCGAGCGTGCAATCATCTTCGTTGAATCTCACCGCCCGTATGGTCACGCCTTTCTCCTCCAGCGCCTTCCATGGAGAAAAGTTTGCATCGTGGTCGAGCAGCGTAAGCACGATTTCGTCGCCGGGGCCGAGATCGCGTCCGAGCGCGCGGCTCATGGCGTAAGTCAGCGTTGTCATATTCGGACCAAAGACAATTTCATCCGCGTCGCAATTCAGAAAGTCGCCCATTGCCGCCCGCGCTTCAGCGATCATGCGATCGGTGTTGCGGCTGGTGAGATACGCGCCGCCGGTGTTGGCGTTGTTGTGCGCCAGATAATCTGCGATGGCCTCGATCACACGCTGCGGCACCTGCGTACCGCCAGGGCCATCGAGGAAGACGGCAGGCTGATGATTGACACTTTGCGCGAGCGACGGGAACTGTGCACGCACCCAGCTGATGTCGAGCGGGCAAGACAAAGACATTAACAAAGACGAAGACGGAGTCGAAGAAGGCGACGCTTGTTCGGCAGTTGGCATAGCAGACATTCTAAATGCGAGGCCGCCGCTTTGCTCAGAGCTAAGCGTTTGGCGCGGTGGAAACGAGTGCGCTCAGCAGCTACGCTACCTGTCCGTTGGGATTGGCACTTGAAGGGTGCTTGTTCTTTCCGGTGGCGCCCTTGTTGGCTGCGTCCAACTTTATGCGCGTGACGCGCGTCGTTTCCTGGACAAGATCATCGGTGGCTTGGCTTGCGTCTCCCGCCATCACGGAACCGGCAGCTAGAGCGAAGCGCAAGGCATCCGCCTGATCTTCAAAATACAAAATTACTTGTCCCGACATAGATATTTCCCCCTGAGTCTGACTTCGTGGCGGCCACGCGAGACGCAGACGCGACTGGCAAGATCGAATTAAGACGCAGGTGGCGCGGCCATGACGAAGTGCCGACGCTGAGACAACAGTTGTGTTGATTGTCGAGGAAGGCCCGTGCCGTTAACAGTGCTTTTGTTGGTTCTAGCCTGGTTCGCGCAGGTCCGCTGTCCGGCAGGCAATCGCTCGCGCAAGATCCCCGGTTACGGAAAGCTCATTTTTCCTGCGCCCAGTTTCCACGGACGACCATCTCAGGGTAGAATCGTTCACAACATGTCGAGGGATTCGGCAAATCGGGGTGTATTCGTGAGAACTGTGTCTGTACTCGCGATCGCGCTGATGTGTGTGATGGGCATGGCCCAGGCCACCCACTCGCACAATGACAATGACGAGAACTCCACTACGGCGCGCCATACTTGCTCGATCTGCGCCACCGCTCACGCCGGAATCAGCACCGCGACGATCGCGTCGGCGCCGGTTCTGTTCACTGCCCCGTTGGCGATTTTTGTTGCTGAAGTCTCGCTGACCTTCCGCCCCGCTACTGCACAGTTCATTCGTCCTCCACCTGCGTTCTGATCCCGCGCTCTCCTTCCGTCGATATAACTAAGAACGGCCGCGGCCTTCGATCTCGATCAGATTTCGATCTTGATTGAACTCGCTCCAGAACCTTTTATTGGAGGATTCATGCATTCGTCTTATAAGAACTGGCTGGCTGCGGCTATTGTGACCGCTGCCTTGATATTAATAACCGCTGCAATCGCGAACGCACAGTCGGGCGGAAGTTCGGGGTCAATTAGCGGTACCGTGCTTGATCCTTCGGGCGCGGTCGTCCCAAACGCCACCGTCGAGATTCATAACCCGGTCAGCGGCTATGATCGGACGACAACTACGGACACAAAGGGGAATTTCAGCTTTTCGAACGTGCCGTTTAATTCCTACCACATGGCGGTAACAGCGGAAGGATTCGCGAAGAGTGCGCAGGATGTGCAGGTGCGCTCCGTCGTGCCCGCGGTTGCTCAGATCAATCTTCAGGTGACGGCCTCTTCGACGACAGTTTCGGTCGAGGCGGCGGGCGATTTGGTCGAAAACGATCCGACCTTCCACGCCGACATCGACAAGGAATTATTCGACAAAATGCCTTTGGAGAGCGCTTCATCGTCGCTCAGTTCGCTGGTAACTCTTTCAACTCCCGGTATCGCGGCCGATTCCAATGGGCTCTATCACGGGCTCGGCGACCACGCGGAAAACTCGATCAACGTCGACGGTCAGCCCGATACGGACCAGCACAGTAAAGTTTTTTCTAACCAGATCCCCCTCGATTCGATTCAATCTATGGAGGTAATTTCCGGCGCGCCCCCAGCGGAATACGGAGGCAAGACGAGCGTCGTCATAGTTGCTGCCACCCGCTCAGGTCAGGGAGTGACCACACCGCACGGCGACGTGACCTTTTCCTACGGAGCTTTTGGAACATCCAACATTTCCGCCGATGTCGCTTACGGCGGCAAGAACTGGGGAAACTTCATCTCTGTGAGTGGATTGAACAGTGGCCGGTTTCTCGATCCTCCGGAATTCGAGGTAGTCCACGACAAGGGCAACGAAGAGAACCTGTTCGATCGCGTCGACCTCCAACTTTCAGCTGCCGACTCAATTCACCTGAACCTCGGCTATAGCCGAAGCTGGTTCCAGACGCCGAATTCCCTGGATGCTCAAAACGCGACCGCTTGGAGCGGACTCGACGGCGTTCTTCCGGGGACACCCGGAACGCTGGAGAACTATGGGGGCGTAGTTCCGATCGGCACTCCGACTGGTTTTACCCCTGGTATCACCGTCGGCTCGACAGATCAACGGTCGAAGATTGGGACCTTCAATATCGCCCCTTCGTGGACGCGCCTCATAAGCACCAATGCGGTATTTACGTTGGGTGCCTTTCTGCGTCGCGACGATTACAACTACTACCCAAGCGGCGACGCCTTCGCGGACCTCGGGCCGCCGAGTTTGCAGAGACAATCGGTCGGTCAGAATCGCACGCTTACCAACGCGGGGCTTCGATCCGACATCTCTTACGTCAAAGGGATAAATGACATCAAGGCGGGTGTCACCTACGAACAGACATTTCTCAATGAGAATGACAGTATCGGAATCGTCGACCCAGCCTACAATGCACCCTGCATAACTGCGTCAACATCAACGCCCCTGCTCCCGTACGTTCCAATCCCCGGTTACACTGACCCTTCGCAGTGCGCCGGCATCAATTTGCCGAATACCCTTACTGAATACAAGTCCCTTGGCTATGTGAACGCCCAAGGCCAGGGATACGATCCGAACCCAACTTTTTACCCCGTTTTCAACTCCATCCTTGCTCCTCACGACTTGACTCGCAGCGGAAGCCCCTACGTCTTCAATGGCCACACCGACGTCAAAGAGCTAGCACTCTACGTGCGAGACGTCATTACAGCGGGCAAATGGTCGCTTAATCTCGGGATCCGAGGCGATCTCTATAACGGTCTTACGATTGCCCGACAGGCCGAGCCTCGTCTCGGCATCTCATACAACGTCAAGAAGACGAGCACGATCCTCCGCGTTTCCTATGCGCGGACGCTGGAATCTCCCTTCAACGAAAATCTGATTTTGTCGAGCACTGGATGCAGCAACCCGGTGTTAGCTCCGCTGCTCGCCTGTACCGGTTTGTCGAGCGGAGCCCTGAGTCCCGGCTTTCGCAATGAATTCCACGCTGGCCTGGAGCAGGCTTTCGGCAAGTACCTGGTCTTTTCCGGGGAGTGGATTTCGAAGTACACGCACAACGGTTACGATTTCAGCGTGCTCGGCAATACCCCGATCACTTTCCCAATTGAATGGCATAACGCAAAAATTCCCGGATACGCGGGTAGCATAAGGGTCCCGAATCTGCATGGTTTCTCTGCACAGATGGTGTTCTCCAGCGTGGCGGCGCGCTTTTTCCAGCCCCAGATCGGTGGAGCGGGCGCCACGGTGTCGAATGGTACCAATCTTCCATTCCGCATTGATCACGACGAAAAGTTCAACCAGACAACGCACTTGCAATATCAACCGTGGAAGCGGGGTCCGTGGTTCGGCGGGAACTGGCGCTATGACAGCGGCCTGGTGGCTGGTAACGCTCCGTGTTATGGAGAGAATCCGGGAAACGATTGCCCGCAATCAACCACAATCGGAGGGCAGCCAGCGGTATTTTTGCGAGACGTTTTCGGAAATCCTCTGAGCGCCGACCAGGAGTACGAGGCCGGATTTACCTGCGCCGGCGCTACTGCAACTCCCACCACTCCGTTGCCCTCCACTTGCCTGGCGTCGCAATTCGGATCCAACCGGATCAAAGTGCCGGCGATCAACGCGGAGAACGACGATCACAATCCGCCGCGGATCGCTTCGCGCAATCTGTTCGATGTTTCGGTGGGCGACGACAACCTGTTCAAAGGCGACCATTACAAATGGAGTCTGACGTTCACCGCCATCAACATCGCTAACAAGGTGGCTCTGTATAACTTTCTTTCAACTTTCAGCGGGACGCACTTTGTGACGCCGCGCGCGCTGACAGCTCAACTGGGATTCCACTTTTAAGAGATGTCCTTCCCCAGGTGAGGGCGGTACGGCTTCGGCTGTACTGCCCTTATTTCACTGACTTCATTCCCACATACTCGACTACGCCGCGATCGCGTACCGGTCGTTCCCGATGACGAAACACGCGTAGTTCGGGAATGAGTGAGGGCAATTCATTTCTGACCAACAGTTTATTGCTTCTTTTGGATGAGCTAGCGTCGACGCCCCATCGCAAGCTCATCTTGCAGATGAGCAGGCCTCCCGGCTTCAACGCGGAAACTATCTTGGGAAAAAGACTACGGTCGAAATGATAGAACAGCACGATCAGATCGAATCGTTCCGGTTCAAATTTGTAATCGGAAGCACTCGCCACAAGAAGATCGAGTTCGATATTTTGCTGAAACGCTGCCGCCCTGAGCTTTTGAATCGCTACCTCGGAAACGTCGACGACGCTTACCTGCCATTTCCGTTTCGCCAGCCACAGCGCATGTCTGCCAAGCCCACCGGCTAGGTCGAGCGCTACTCCCGCATTCGGAAATGAGGGGTGTACAAACTCGTCATAGGCCGAGATAAAGAAGGGATCCGGCTCAGTCAGCGCAGGCACGCCTTGCTCGTACTTGAGGTCCCAGCGTTCCCTTTCTTCATCGCTCATGCTGCCAATGCCCGGCTCTTGGAGTCCGCTTCTACTGCAGTCTTGCGTATTCCGCCTTGACCTCTTTGAGCAAAGGCAAGTCGGGATCGGCATCCTTCCAGTCGGCAAGAAAATTCTGGTAGGCGATGCGGGCTTTCGGCGCATCGCCTTCTTTTTGAGACAGCCGGCCCAGTTCCAACTGTGCGACCACATACACCGGGTCAGGCCCGCCGCGGGCTTTGAGGTCGATGACCTTCTGGAAATCCTGCCGAGCTTCGGGATAGCGGCCAAGCATCTCGTAAGCTAATCCTCGCGTGAAGAAAACGCCGGTGCTGCCGCGAGCGTAGAGCGCCACACCGTTGATCAAGTCGATCGCTTTGGCCGGATCGGCTTTGGCGGGATTAGCCCGCCGCAGAGCGACAATCGCCCGAATCATGGGAGCGGCCACGTTCACCGCCATCGTATCGTTCGGATGCGTGCGCTGTATCTCATCTGCCACTGCTGCCGCTTTCTGATCTTCGCGCGCAATGGCCAAGGCCATACCCGAATTCCACAAGATGTTAAAGGTGTGGGGGGATTGCAGCGCTTCGTTGACCTCGGCGATGGCCTCACTGTGATTGCCCACCAGCGCTTCGGAGCCGGCAAGACTGGATTCGAGGTTGGCGCGACCCTGCAAATGCAGGCGCTCTAATACGTCCGCAGTCTGGCGCGTCAGTTCGCGCGCCTTCTGCAACTGACCGCGAGCCGTAGCCAGCCCAGCCCGGAATGCGAAAACGGTTAGATCTCCCTGCGGAGTCCCCGAGGTAAGTTGTAGTTCCTTCTCCATGTCGGCATCTTTGCCTTCGGCCCAGTCGCACCCAGCCAAACCCAGATGAAAGCTCGCCGGATCTATCTTGCGCTGGAGCGCGGTATTGAAGGTGGCGCGCGCCTCCTCGACTCGATTCAATCCCTCATAAGCCCAGGCAAGGTTCTCATAGCCGGTCACAGAATCGGGGTCAACTTCCACCGCGCGCTTTGCATTCTCCAGCGCATTGTCAAATTGCCCAAGCTGGTTATAAATGCTCGCCAAATTACTGAACGGCGTCGAATCGCGCGGATAAGTCTGGCCATAGAGTTCGTAAGCGGTAATGCCTTTGTCGATCTGGCCATTGTCGCTGTAATAGTGAGCCATGATGTAGAGCTTCTCGCGCTCGCTAGCCCGGTCGCGTAGCTCGAATGCCTTCTGCCGGTTTTGCTCGGAAAGCTCCGTTTGCCCCAGATTGCTATAGACCGCGCCCAGGCGCGCATAAGCCATTGCGAAGTTGGGATCAATCTCGACGGCGCGCTGATAGTTGGGCAGCGCACCCAGTTCGTCGCCCATGTTGTGCTTGGTATCGCCGAGGCTCAGGGCCTTCAGGGCGTCGAGGGACGACGTGGTCGCTTGAGAGAGTGACATGTCGTACTTCTGCACCATGGAGAGCGACTCGCCGAGTTGCCCGCGCAGTTTGGTCGCAGCCCCGTGCAGCGCATTGAGCACATCTTCTTTTCGATCCGCCTGAACCTGCTCCCGTCCGAGTGAATCGCCGGACGCGACGTTGGTCGCGTCCAGAGTGACGACGTATTGGCCTCCGACGCTGTCGATGCTGCCGTTCAGCATCGCCTTGATGCCATCGCGCTGACAGATCTCGCGACCGACATCGGTGGTGATGCGATCATCAGGGCTGCGTCCCATGAACTGCAATGTCTGCCGGATCTTTTGATCGGGAAAGACATTCAGATAGGGAGACTGTCCGAGATCGACGGCCAGCGCTTTCTTGAGCGTGCCGTCGAAAACGGGGTCGGTAGTGGTGTTTACGAAATCGGCGATCAGGATCGAATCTTTTTCCGTGAGCGCGTGCCCACGTTTGAGGAACACGAAGGCAATGCCTGCGGCGACAATGGCGACGATCAGCGCCGGAATGAGCCATGCCGGAAGCTTGCGGGGCGGAGCCGGAATCTTGTGAACGCCAGAACTGCGAACCGCGGAACTGGGCGAATCCGCGGCCAGCAATGTGCCCGAAGTGGAATCGCGTCTCAGGCGCTTCAAATCGGAGCGGACATTGGCAGCGCTCTGGTAGCGCAAGTCGCGATCTTTTTCGAGTAGCTTGTTGAGGATTTCTTCGAAGTGCGGCGGCAAGTCAGGATTCAAGCGCAGTGCCGGCGTCGGCGGGCGATTTAGAATCGCGTCGAAAATAACGGCGGATGTGTCACCGCGAAAAGGCACCGCACCCGTCGCCATCTCATAAAGCACAGCGCCGAAAGAGAAGAGATCGCTGCGCGCGTCGAGATCCTTGCCCCGCGCCTGCTCCGGCGACATGTAGGCGACGGTGCCGACGGTGGAGCCCGGGCTGGTCAGGAACGGCTCATCGATAGTTTCCGCGGATCCCAGAGTAATGGCGGAGTGAAGCGAAGCTTTGCCGGTACGCTTGGCCAAGCCGAAGTCGAGAATTTTCGCCTGATTGCGCGTCGTTACAAAAATATTGGCGGGCTTGATGTCGCGGTGGATGATGCCCTTAGCGTGCGCGGCATCGAGAGCGTCGGCAATCTGCGTGCCCAGATCGAGCAATGCCTCGAGTTCGAGCGGCTGGCTGTGGATGCACTTCTTCAGCGTCTCGCCTTCCAGCAACTCCATGGCAATGAAGTGCCGTCCAGCGTCCTCGCCCACTTCGTAGATGGTGCAGATATTGGGATGATTGAGAGCGGAAGCGGCGCGCGCCTCGCGCTGAAATCGGTCGAGCGCAACGGGATCCTTTTCCGTCTCTGGCGGAAGGAACTTGAGCGCGACGTGGCGGCCCAGGTTGACGTCCTCGGCTTCGTAGACCACGCCCATCCCGCCGCCGCCCAGTTGCGAGAGCACGCGATAGTGCGAGATCGTTTGGCCGATCATAGTCTCGCCAATCATGCCCGGGAACGCTCCTGGAAGTGGGTTATTCATCGTAGGCCCGCCGGTTCCGGCAAGTCAAACCTCGGCACCCACTTCGCTAATCATGCGGAGAAGCGATTGCCAGAGGACGCGAACTTCACTCCGGTGTCCTTCTGACCGTTATACGGAGCGGCGACCCGACTGGTTCCTGGTTTGCACGTACGGCGTTTAGTGATTTGTTTTCCGCTATTTAAGATTGCCGCGCGGACTTCAGCCCGACTCGGCGAGTCGCCAAACGGTTACTCTTCACTGTTACGGAAGTTTCCCCCGCACCCCTGAATGCTTTCCTGCCCCAACACCCCCTGTTATCTAATGAGATGTTGCCGTGTACTTCGCGTATGGGAATTACGGCCCGGCTTCCGGGCAGGAGCTCGTCCCGATGAAAACCCGCCCTCAATCCTTCCGGGACATGAGCGCGGCGCCACGCCTCTTTGTAGGCGTGGTTGTAGTTTGCGGGTTGATCGTCCTCAGCTATTCCGTCTGGCACGGCAAAAGCGAAAATCCCATCAAGTTCCTGTGCTACCTGGCGATTGCGCTGGCGGCGTCGCGGCTCAAGGTCAATCTGCCCGGCATCACCGGCACGATGTCGGTAAACTTCCTCTTCTTGCTGCTGGGCGTGTTAGAGCTGAGCTTGTCGGAGACCATGGTTCTCGGTTGCGCAGCAGTCGTCGTGCAATGCCTGGGCCGCGATCGTCCGAGTCCGGTGCAAGTCGCATTTAACGTATGTTCGACTGCGCTCGCGATTGCGGTGACCTTTGCCGCCTATCGCTACTCGCTGGCGCATCACATGGTGAGTAATCCGTCCACCCTGTTGTTTCTGGTGGCCTGCATCTATTTCGTAGCCAACACTCTGCCCGTGGCGGCCGCCATCTCGTTGACCGAGCGTAAATCGCTGCGCAAAATCTGGTCTGATTGTTATTTCTGGAGCTTCCCCTACTACCTGGTAGGCGCAGGCGTAGCCGGCACGATGAGCTGGTTGCACGGCTTCACTGACTGGCAGACCTCCTTGCTCACACTGCCAGTGACCTATCTTATCTATCGTTCCTACAGGCTTTATCTCGGCAAACTGGAAGACGAGAAGCGGCACGTCGAAGAAATGGCCGACTTGCATATGCGCACCATTGAAGCGCTGGCGCTGGCCATCGAAGCCAAGGATCAAACGACCCACGACCACTTGCAGCGAGTGCGCGTCTATGCAGTCGAGGTTGCAAAAGATCTGAAGGTTGATCGTGAGGGCATGGAAGCCTTGCAGGCTGCGGCCCTGCTGCACGACATTGGCAAGCTTGCCATTCCCGAGCACATCATCTCTAAGCCGGGACGCCTGACGCCGGAAGAATTCGAAAAAATGAAGATTCATCCGCTGGTGGGGGCGGAGATTCTGGAGCGCGTGCGATTTCCCTATCCGGTTGTGCCTATCGTGCGCGCCCATCACGAAAAATTCGATGGCACGGGCTATCCGCTGGGGTTAAAGGGAACAGAGATTCCCATCGGCGCGCGCATTCTGGCGGCAGTCGATTTTCTCGACGCGCTGGCCTCGGACCGCCAGTATCGTCGCGCCTTGCCGCTCAATGAAGCGATGTCGCGTCTGGTGGATGAATCGGGCAAGTCATTCGATCCGCAAGTGGTCAAGGTGCTCGAACGCCGCTACATCGATCTCGAACAACTGGTCCACCAGCGCACCGACAGCATGAGCAAGCAGAAACTCTCTACCGGCGTGAAAGACATCGATCCCGACGCGAAGACTGAGCCCGCCAGCAAGCCGGCAGCCGGCTTCGAGGCGCAAGGTAAAAGGCAAGTACCGGAGCGCAGTTTTCTCAGTTCGATCGCAGCCGCCCGTCAGGAGGCGCAGACTCTTTTCGAACTCAGCCAGGATTTAGGCGCCTCGCTCAGCTTGGGCGAAACGCTCTCGGTATTTGCGGTGAAACTACGGCGAGCCATGCCCTACGATGCGATCGCTATCTATGTGCGCCACGGCGATGAACTGGTCCCCGAGTATGTGAATGGCGACAACTTCCGCCTGTTTGCCTCGCTGCGCATTCCTATGGGGCAGGGGCTCTCAGGATGGGTCGCGCAAAATCTTAAGCCGATTCTCAATGGCAATCCTTCGGTCGAGCCCGGTTATCTGAACGATGCTTCAAAGTACAGCACTCTGAACTCTGCGCTCGCCGTGCCCCTCGAAGGATTGCAGGGCGTAGTCGGCGTCGTCGCCCTATACCACGCCGAGAAAGACTTCTTTACCTCCGACCACCTGCGCATTTTGCTGGCGGTCAGTTCGAAGATGGCACTGGCCATCGAAAACGCGGTCAAGTACGAGCAGGCGGAGAGTTCGGCGGTCACGGACTATTTGACCGGCCTGCCCAATGCGCGCTCGCTATTCCTGCAACTCGATCGGGAAATGGCGCGCTGCAAACGCGACAGCACAACGCTGACCGTAATGGTCGCCGATCTCGATGGCTTCAAGCAGATCAATGACCGCTTCGGACATTTGGAAGGTAACCGCGTGCTGCGCCTGTTTGCCAATACGCTCAAAGAAACCAGCCGTGAATACGATTACGTGGCCCGCATGGGCGGAGACGAATTTGTGGTGATCGCTCCCGGCCTCACCGTGGAAGCGGCCGCTCGGAAAGCGGAACAGATGCGTGATTTGGCCCAACAGGCCGGAAAAGATATTTGTAACGAAGACATCCTGTCGCTCAGCGTGGGCCGCGCCGTGTATCCCGAGGATGGCATGGATGCCGAAAAAATCCTATCCGAGGCGGACAAGCGCATGTATCTGCAAAAGCGCAGCCAGTCCACTCCGAAGAACCGCCGTTTGTATCCGCGGGTGCGCGGCCGCCTGACCACCGAAATCTCCGGCAAAGGCCAGCCTCAGGCACTCGGTATTATTACCAATCTCAGCCTCGGCGGTTGCTATGTTGAAACCAGCGGCCTTCTGTTGCCGGGTTCGCAATTCAAACTCGCATTCTCGCATGAACAAATCAACGTCGCGATCGAAACCGAAGTTGTGCGCATGGACATGGGTATTGGGGCGGCATTGAAGTTCAACGAGGCGACCCACGAAGTACGGAGCGCCTTGCAGCGTGTTTTAGATAAGCTGGCGAGCGCGGAAAGTGTAGTGGATCTCAAACGCGGCCACGCTGCCGCCGGGCACATCAAGTAAAGTCTTAACAGTCTGTCCTAATTCAAGATCGCGATTATGCGGGGACGGCAATGGGCCGGATCTGGATCAGGTGCGCAGTGTCCCCAGTTGTGCTCTGCGGTTTCGACAACCCGAGTCGCAGCATGTTCGCGGTAGGCACGCCGGTGCGATAGAACGATTTCTCGCAATCGGCGGTTGACGGGCCTCGCATATTCCCCTCCACATAAGCCAGCCCGGGGCAACGCGAGCAACTGGTGAGATGGGAGCAGGACGAGCAGACGGTCAGATGCTTGGCCTGAATCGAGCGAACCTCCTGCATCTGCGGCGAAAAGTTCCAGATATCCAAAAATTTCTGCTGACGAAGATTCCCCGTCGGCAGTGGAAACTGCACGCAGGGAAACACATCGCCGTAGGGCGAAATGTAGCAGAAAGAATGGCCCGCGCTGCACGAGTAACCCTCGAGGTCCTCTTCCGAAGGCGCTTTCGGAGGCGCGCAGAACTCTTCCTGATTTTCGACCAGCGCTGGATTGCTGAAAACCTGCTTCAGTTCTTCTCCGGGAATACGCAGCGCGAGCACCGACGTGTCGCCATCCATCATGGGCGTGATGGTTGGATCGAGTGTGTACTGCGCGTCGAGTTCGGCAGCCAACTGTTGCACGCCGGCATGATCGGAATAATTTGCGGTCATCAGCACATTGGCAATGGTGACCCGCAGGCCCTGCTCACGCAGAAAACGAATCGATCGGACCGTTCGTTCGAGAGAGTGTGGCAGCTTGGTGATGGCGTCATGCACTTCGGGGCGATGCGAGTAGACGCTGATCTGAATCGTATCCACACCTAGTTCGCGAATCCTGCGCGCTTCTTCTTCGTGGATCATGACCGCATTGGTCTTGATCTTCACGTTAAACATAAGGCTCCGTGCGTGTTCCACCAGTTCAAAGAAGTCGCGGCGCATAAAAACCTCGCCGCCGCTAAAGGTCAGAAAAAAAACGCCGGCCTCGGCGAGTTGATCGAGTACACCCTTGATCTCGTCGGTGGTCATCTCGCCGTGATCGTCGTGATCGAGATAACAATGGACGCAGCGCTCGTTGCAACGATAGGTGACATCCATATGCACGGCGATGGGCACGCCGAGGTTAAATGCTTTCTGGCCGACTTCCGTCATCAGGCTCATCGTGCCGGCTCCGAACTCAGGGGTTGATTCGAAACCTTCAGAATTCCGTGGCTGGAGAGTGCAGCGACGAACTGTTCGGCGTCGGCTTGAGCCTCGTTGGGATCGACATCAAATTGCCCGCAGATGCGGTCGCGCACAATCTCCCGCAGCGGAGTGCGCCCATCGGCAGCTTGAAAGATGGCGGTGGCGACCTCGTTCAGCGTGAAGAACGTGGAGTCAGCCGAGTTCATCACCATCATTTCGCCCGCCAGCGCGCGCGCGGCGATCGCCGAACTGCGCGCAATGTAAGTGCAAGTTTCAGGCATGCTGCGGCACCTCGTCCAAGTTAGATGCGAAATTGCGAACCTCATTCCACACCCTGCCATCAGGATAGAAGGTCAAGCGGCGAATAGGAACCTTCGCCACGAAATCACACGCGGTGGCGAAAAGCTTTTCGACTAGCATGTGGTCTTCGGCGAAGAACAGAATATTACGCATGAGTCGGCGCACGGCCTCCGCGGAGGATATCTCGTCGATGCGATTCTCCGGACCCTGCTCCAGAAAAAAAAGAGCGGAGACGGGAGCTGTACAGTTCTCACCCGACCTCGCGAGTTCTCCGGCGAAAGGCGTGCCGAAGGCCGCATAGCCGCCAGCGTTCGGCCGCAAGTAGGAAATTTCGTCGGTCAGCAGAGTCACATCCGGCGGCGCGAGGCGCGTCATCGTGGTTTTGCCTGCGCCCGACACGCCTGAAAATAAAAATGCCTGGCCATCGCTAATCGCGCTGGCGGCATGCAACAGGAAGCCGCCGCGCTCTGCAAGAATCAGGCTGTGCAAAATACGCAGCACCGTGTCGAGCGAATAAGGATTCGCATCCTGTCGCACCGTGCCGCGCCCGGTGCGCGGATCCCAGCGGGCGCGAAAATCTCCACGTCGCATCATCCACTCATCACCGTCGCGGCGCACCCGAACATCTTCATCGGAAACCGAATGCGTAGCAGAAAGATCAAACTCCAGCTCAAACTCGGGGCGCGACGAACTGAGGAACCCGTCATAACGCCGGCTCAGCAGATCAAGAAAGCCGTCGTCGCTGGTAGAGAGAGCAATCGGTATCGCTCCAATCTCCACGCACGCGGATTTTTGCGGTGCGTCCACTAAGAGGCTCCTGCTTCTGAAGATGCAGCTTCACTAGAATTCAAATGGAGCATAGCCAGCTCTTCCGTTCGATTCGGAGTTGTAAGGTCGCGAGCCCATGCCTTCCGACGACTGTGGAGCTTTAGCGCGAAGCGCCGAGCTAGACTGCAATGGCAGAACAACATTCCGATAGTGCGTGACCACTTCACATTCCACCATTCGGCGCTCAATCGAGCGTGCTGGCTCGTCTCTGAGCTGCCTCGCTTCTCGTGATCGTCGCGCACCAGCCGGCCGAGCAGCGCATCCGGAGGATACTCGGGATCAGGGTGACGCACGGAATCGCCGCGCAGCACAAATCCGTTCGGGCCGCGGTCAGCAACCAACCGATGCAGGACGAGGCGGTCGTCGCGCTGCGCCAGAACGATTTCTCCCGGTCGCAGCTCGTCAAGTGAGCAGCTTTCAATCTTGACCACTTCGCCCGGCCAAAGGGCAGGTAGCATGCTTTCCCCACAAACTTGCCCGCGAACTCGCAGCCGATCTTGGCGGCGCAACACTTCCGCCACCAGTGCCGAACGCACAGCGCCCCAATTTGATGCTGTTTCGATGGAGGTGTCGTCGAAAGTCAGAGAACTATTTTGGGGCTGTTCGGGAGGAGCCCAATTGTCCTTCATCATTGATTACGCCACTGGGAGACGCCAGTCGAACCGGACACCCGGCTTCCCCCCACATTTTGGATAAGAGTAAACGCAGTGTACTACACGGTTTTCGCGCTGCCAATAATGACTTGGTGGCAATTAGCCAAGCTCGAATCAACGTCCTCAATAAAATGAAAGGGTTCCATTTTGCCGCGCGCGGCGCAGGCTGAGCGACAGGGCAGCGAGCGCGAGCGGCAGCATGACCACCGCAAACCCGGCCAGGGCAGCCAATATAGGAGCCATCGCCATCACCGAGCGCCCTTCCAGCAGCGCCTCGCGCATCCCATCGATAGCGTAAGTGAGAGGAACGGCGCGCGCCAGCAGTTCGAGCGGACGGGGCAGACTCTGGACCGGAAACATCGCTCCGCTAAGAAACCAGACTCCGGAGCTGAGAAGCCAAAGCAGCGCCGCGCCTTTCTGAAACGCGACTTGCAGCGTGGCCGCGGCGATTCCTAACGCAAGCGCAATGGCCACCGAGAGAACCAGAACCAACGCGCAGGAGAAAAAGTTGGCGTGAATCGCTGCCCGGAAAACGGCGACCCCGGCGAAAAGATAAATGAGCAGATTGACCAGGTTCCCGGCAAAGGCGGAGATCGCGCTCAGGATCACGAGTTCCGCTGGGGGGGTGGAAGTAGTCATGAGCACTTCCAGCGTCCCGGTCTGTTGCGCCTCCTGCACCGCGCTCAGAAAGGCCTGCGCACTCATAATAAAAAAAGTGTAGACACCGGTGCCTACCAGAAGGAAGGGAAAATACTCGACTCCGCCGGGTCGAAATCCGGGCCCGATGGCACGGGAGAGAAAATAAAAGGCCGCTAACTCGGTGAAGACTCCGACAAAAGTCACGACAAAGCCGCTGCGGTGGCGGACTGCCGTAAGCAGATCGCGCCGCAAAATCGCGTAGAGTTTGTCGAGAGTGGTCACAAAACTCTCTCGTCGATCTCGCCAGTGGTCCGGAAGTAAAACGAGCGCAGCGCCTCGGCGCTTTCACCCTCGCCTAGCGCGCGATTGGCCAGCATTTCTCCGCGATGCAGCAGGAGCAGGCGATCGGCCACGGCTGCCGCTTCCGCAAAATTGTGGGTGGCGAGCAGAATGGTCGTCTGCCGCGCGGCCAGTGCGCGGATAGTCGCCCAGAAGTGCGCTGTGGTGGCGGCATCCAGGCTGCGCGTCGGTTCGTCGAGCAAAAGCACGTTCGGTCGCTTGACCAGCGCGCGCGCGATTCCGAGCCTCTGGTACATGCCGCTGGAAAACTTCATGACCAGCGTGTCGGTTTGTCCGTCGAGGCCGGTATCGTGGAGTACTTCGTCGATTCTCTGCGCCCGCTCGCGGCGCGGTACCTCGTCAAGCGCGGCAAAAAATTCAAGATTCTCGCGAGCGGAGAGACGAGGGAAAAAAGAGCGCTCCGCGGCGACCGCGATGCCAACCTGCCGGCGCACCTTGCCCGCATCTCGTTGCGTATCGAAGCCGCCCACTTTTACCGATCCGCCATCGGGCAGGAGAATGGTCGAGATAAGTTTGAGCGTCGTGGTTTTTCCGCTGCCATTCGGCCCCAGCAGCACCAACACTTCCGAGGCATCCGCCGAAAAAGCCACGTCTTTCAAGGCGATAGTTTCGCCGCCCCGCTCCTTGCCCAGCCAATTGAAGAGCGCCGGCCGGTGGCGAAATCTCTTGTGGACGGATTCGAAGACCACGCGGTCCATAAAAGTACCCAGTACTCAGTAACNNGTTACTGAGTACTGGGTACTTTACACTCCCAGCTTCTTCACTTCGTCGTTGTAATACTTGCGGTAGAGGATCGACCACTCCTCGGAGCCTTCGATGATGGTGCGGCGCTGGCTTTCGATTTTCTGCCGGGCGGCCTGGTCGATGCGGGCTTCCTGCATGAAAAGCTCTTCAAGAATCTTGCGAACTTCGAGGCGAATGGTATTGCGGTCCTCGATGAACTCGACCTCGTCCAAGTCAGCCACTGCGTCGGTGACCACATGGGCGAGTTTGTTGACTTTGTCGCGGCTCAATCGCACGGCAGAGGCATCCTCGCAAACCCGAGATTCGTAGCGACGTTCATACTAGCGACATTCATACTAAAGAACCGCCTTATATTTCTTCACCAGTTCCGTCTTCACCTTGCGGAACATCTCCTGGTAATTGGCGCCACTCTTCTGCATTTCTTCGGAATACGCTTCGAGAATGACACGCACCTCATCGTTAATACGGTCCTCGAGCGCTAGTTCTTCGAGCAGCGCGGCATGCACCTTCCCGTTCAGGGCAGGCATCGCCTTGGTCTCAATGAGACCGCTCGCCACCAGTTTTTTGGATACTTCGCGGGACAGATAGCCCACGTATTCTTTCGAAAAGAGCATGATGAAAACGCTTTTTTGTGAACTGAAAGTTTAACACAAGGACGCTTGTGGATGCGGGGCAGTGGGTTCGCGGCCGCCGGCTATTTCGTCCTTGTTGAGCAACAATCTCTGCGCTGGACAGTTTGCCGGGAAAATCGGTTTTCTTTTAGCTTTTGGGTGGCGCAGCGGTTTACCGCTGCGATAGCAGGCTCCTTACTTAACAACGGCTTTAGCCGCTGAGGGAGACTACTGAGCGCCCATAGCGTCACGCGCGACATTCTTGTAAACCACGCCGCCCTTCATCACGAACACAACTCGCCGGACCACGGCGATATCTCTCTGCGGATCGCCATCAATCGCGATGATGTCCGCCTGTAGGCCGGGCGCAATCGAGCCAATCTGATCAGCCATGCCTAGCGCTTCCGCTCCCAGCGAGTTGGCGGAGACCATCGCCGCCATCGGGTCGACTCCGCAATCGCGCACGCGATAAATGAAATCTTCCGCATTGCGACCGTGAGCGCCCGCCACCGCATCGGTACCGTAAACGATTTTCAGTCCTGGAACGCGCAACGCCCGTTTAATAAATTCCTGATGCGCGGGGATAAGCCCTTTCATCGCCGCAAAGCCTTCCTCCGTGTAGTAAGGCGGCGCCAGATATTTTTCCTTGTACTGGAGATAGTTTTCCAGCAGCAATCCGGCTTGCGGATCAAGATATGTCCCATGCTCCGCCATCAATCTCAGATCGTCCTCGGACGCGCCCAAACCGTGTTCGATCTCTGTGCATCCAGCAAGAGTGCGGCGCGGACCGCGTCTCGATAAGCGTGCACCAGTGTGCGGAGACCTTGTTTCTTCGCTTCATCGCAGGCCGCGGTCAACTGCCCCTGCGACATCGTCATCGTGCCTCGCGTCATGCCGCCCGACGCGTAAATTTTGATGAGGTCCGCGCCCGCTGCCTTTTGTTTTCTTACAAATGCGCGGATCTCATCCGGCGTCCCCGTCTTTTCACCCTGACCGAAAAGTGGTTCAACCGCCGTTAGAATGCGCGGGCCCGGGATCGATCCTTTGGCAATCGCGTCGCGCAACGGAACATCGGCAGGCGAGCCCACGCTTTGGACAGTCGTAAAACCCGCCATCAACGTCATCCAGGCATTCGAAGCAGCAGCATACGCAGCGTCCGGAGTTGTTCCTCCCTGACCCGCATTTTTCCCGTCCTGGCCGAAGATCCACGTAATGTGCACGTGCGCGTCGATCCAGCCCGGCAAAACAGTCAAGCCGCGTAGATCGTAATCGACTGGTTCGGCTCTGGGATCACTCTTCGAATCGACCGGATCCACCGCCTCGATCTTCGAGCCTTCGATCACGATGCGAACGTCGTGCAGCACGTGGCCCTTGCCATCGAGCACCGTACTGGCCGCGATCACGATCCGTTTGCTCTGCGCGGCCGCTTGCGAGGAAATGAGCGGGACCATGAAACAGATGCCGACAGTGGTGGCCGTGCCCAGAATGCTCATCAGGGAAAACACAATTGTCGTTCCTCCCAAGATACGTACGATCCGCTGGCTTCGGACAGCGAACGAATCTGACCCTTTCCAGGTGGCCGCCCGACTGCCCGGCGTGGTGGCGGTCGACCGCAGCCAAGTTTACAATGTAGAAACTCCATGTCTCCTATCTCAGATGACCTGACGGGCATGAAAGACGACATGACGGCCTTCATTGAAGGCCTGGGTATGCGCCGTTTCTTTGGCTACGTTGAATGCGACGAGATTCCCAGCGTGCTCTGGGACTCCGGAAAAAATCCCGATAGCTGGAAGGACTTCGTAGAGCTGGCGAAATCGACCGGCGCGCCCTTCCTGACCATGCATTCCTGGGCGCTCGATCGCGAAGAGTTGGACGGCCTATCTCAGCGTCTAGGGGACGGCGAATTCAGCAGCGAGGAAGATCTGGAAGAAAGCCGCTGGCTCAAGACCTACATCGGCAAAACTGGCTTTGTACAGCTTGGATGGGCATATCAAGGCTGCGTCTTCGTCTATGAAGCGGGCACCGAATGGTACGCGCACTACCAGCACCTGCGCGAGTTAGCGGATGACGCCGGCGGGTTCATGATCGACGAGCCCGATCAGGATGAGGAACGGTAGCTCCCTGCTGCAATAACTTCCACCTAGACCAATTCGATCACCTTTATCTCGTTTGTGATCTCCAGGACCAGCTCTTCGGCTTCAGCTGGGAAGCGGTTTCGCGCCCGTTCGGGAAAGTCAGCGAGAATATCAGCGTAACTGCGCGGGGATCGGCAGTGGATCACCGAGAAGCCAAGCGCGTCCGCCAACTCACAACTGGGCGGAATGAGTGAAGCTGTGCCCGGCGGGCGCACCTCCCGCTCGTGGTGGCAAGCGGTGATCTCGAGAAAGCCCCCGGGCAGATTCCATGCACCGACCAGCGAACGTCCGGCCTCGCAATGGTCGATTCCGCATAGTTCGCGTTCCACCAGGAGAAGGTCCTCGGGCTGGTCGGCTCCGCGCTTCAGGACGCGAGCATAGGCGTCCGCCATAAACGTGGCCAGAGCGACTCGTCCAATATCATGCAAAATCCCCGCGGTGTAGGCGAATTCGCTGTCCAGGGAGCTCCATTTGGCGCTGTGCTCGGCAATAATGGCGCAGGCGACGCTGTGACGCCAGCATGACCTTATAAGCAGGCTAAACGAGTTTTCGAAATATGCCTTCAGGCCGACAGTAATGACTACCCGTCTCAGCTGCAGGAATCCGAGCAGCATCGACGCCTGGAGAACGCTGGTGACGTTCTTCGAAAAGGCGACCAGCGGCGAATTCGCTACCTTGAGAATGGCAATCGAAAATGCCGGATCGGAACGGATCAGGTTGCAGAGCTCAAGCAGGGATGTGTCGGTGCCCGACATAAGGTTGAGCGCCTTCAGTGCCACCGCCGGGAAAGGCGGAATCGCTTCCGGATCCCAATGTAGTTCGAACGGCGGATTCGCTTTTGCTGTGCTCAGGGCCGGCGTCATCGTATTTCTCCCGTGTTTGTGTCATCGGCTGCCTGCGGCTGATTCGTGAATCACTCTGGATCGTAGACTCGTCTAATCGCCAGCATTCGTCGCTTCCTATTGAGTGGTCAGTTTGATTTTGCCTTGAAAGGGCACGGCTTCCCAGGCCGCGGAAAAAGTAGAATTTGCTTTTGCCTTTGGGTGGCGCAGCGGTTTACCGCTGCGATAAACGGTTTGTCTTCAATGCCGGCTTCAGCCGCTGAGGTCATGCCGCTGCGAAAAAACACTTTTTCCGCAGCCTCTTCAGCCGTGCCGTAACCGCCACAAAATCATTCTCGGCTTTACAGTTTGCCGAAAAATGCATCTTTACTTATCGCTTTGGGCGGCGCAGTGCTTCAAGCGCTGCGATAAAAGCCCTGCTTTCAATGACGGCTTCAACCGCTGAGGGCAACTGCCGCGCGTCGCGTGAGTTTTTCAGCAATTTGTTTAGCCGCTGCCGGAAAGGGGTTTAACCTGACCCACCGCCCTCCCGAAAGCCTTGTCATGTTACGGGCGACGCGCCAGCCTGCTAATCTGTTTCTTCCCGCTTCACTGTCCATGCGATGGATTTCCAATCCGGTGAATTCTACGAAAGCCCGTGTGCTGGCTGCGGCCCTGCGGGATTCCAAATTGAAAATTCCCGCTTCGGCTCTGCCCGTTCTCGCCGATCTGCTTGTCACACGCGGCATCGATGAGCCGGAAACCGCTAGGCCTTTCCTTGCGCCCGCGTTGGGCGATCTCCACGATCCGCTACTAATGAGCGGAATGAAATCAGCGCTCGACCGCCTGGAAGCAGCCTTAGAGCGCAAAGAAAAAATACTGATCTATGGCGATTACGACGTCGACGGCACGACCGCCATCGTCATCCTCAAGACGGCCATCGAACTTTGCGGCGGCTCGGCTGACTTTCACGTTCCCCATCGCATCCGCGAAGGCTACGGCATGCGCGACGAGGTAATCGAACGCGCCGCCGCCGACGGCGTGCGCCTCATCATTAGCGTAGACACCGGCATTCGCGCCTTTCCCGCCGCTGAAACCGCGCGCCGCCTCGGCATTGACCTGATCGTTACCGACCATCATCTCCCCGGTCCCGACGGCGTTCCGCAGGCGCTGGTCGTTATCAATCCAAATCAAAGCGGATGCGATTATCCGTGCAAGTATTTGTGCGGCGCGGGCGTGGCCTTCAAGCTTGCCCAAGGATTAATGCAGCGCCGTCTTGACGCAAAAGATCAATCGCGCCTGCTGATGTCCTTCATGAAAGTGGTCGCCATAGCGACCATCGCCGACGCGGTTCCGTTACTGGGCGAGAATCGCGTCTTTGCGAAACTGGGATTGCAAGGCCTGCGTCGTCCAGTGAATGTCGGGCTACGCGCGTTGCTCGAGGTGGCGAAACTAGGCGATGGCCGAGCTCTTACCGCGACCGAAGTTGCCTTCCGCATCGCTCCTCGCCTCAACGCCGCCGGACGCATGGACGTCGCCCGCGACGTCGTCGATCTCTTCAACGAGAAAGATATAGAGCGGGCGAGGCAGATGGCCGGCCGCCTCGATCAGTTGAATGCCGAGCGCCAGGAAGAAGAGCGCCGCATAATGGACAGCATTGAGCATCGTCTGGAAGAAGAACCGGCACTGCGCGAGTCCTATTGCGTGGTCCTCGATGGCGAAGGCTGGCATCGCGGCGTGATCGGCATCACCGCCTCGCGCGTGGTCGAACGGCACGGCCGGCCGACCCTGGTCATCTCGCGTGAAGGCGACGAAGCCCACGGCTCCGGACGATCGATCGCCGCCTTCCATCTCCTGCATGCGATCGAATCGTGCCACGATCTCTTTTCCCGCTACGGCGGCCACGCCCACGCCGTAGGCTTTGCTCTCCCCAGCGCGAATGTCGAAAAACTGCGCCAGCATCTCGACGGCTACGCGCGCGAGAGGCTCACTCCCGCAGATTTCGAGCCGCAACTCGAGTTTGATCGAGAGCTGCCGTTAGGCGAAGTCACACCCGAACTTCACCAGGCATTGCTCCTCCTCGAGCCCTTTGGCATGGACAATCGGGAACCAATTTTTGCAGCCAAAGCAGTGCGCCTCATGGCGCCTCCGCAAGCGGTGAAAGACAAGCACGTGCGCCTGCGCCTGGCAGCGGCCCTGAACGGCTCAGTTGCGATTGCGGCCGCAGCCCAGGATTTAACTCCCCGCTGCCATCCCGACGCGGCAGCGATTCCGAAACGCAATGGTGTGGCAGAAGATCATGTTCGCGTCGCCACGCAAACGCCGCCGTCATCTTCCTGGCGCGACAACATCGCCTTCAAAGCCATGGGCTGGGGCCTCAAAGAATCCTGCGATCGCTTGCAGTTACTAGCCGGAGACCGCCTCGATATCGCCTACTCGCTGGGCATGAACGACCATCCTGAGTTCGGCGGGTTAGAGCTTACCTTGCGCGATGTGCTGCGCACGCAGTGATGTATTAGCTGACGCCCGGTCGGCGCAGCGCCTGTCGGCTGGCCTCGCGTTTCACTCTTTGACAACAAGCCTTTCCATCTTTATAGTGCCGGGCATGAACGGAACGTTTTTCTGCAACAAGTGCGGTGCGCAAAATGGGGCTGGCTCACAGTTCTGTAGCCGATGCGGAGCGCCGACTGGGCCAGTCTCGGGCGCTTTCCCGGCGCCGCCCAGTTCGCCCAACTTCGCCCCCGCCTATCCCACCCCCGTCGCTCCCTATACAGTCGTCGCGCCTGTAGTGGCCGTCGGCTACGGAGGCTTCTGGATCCGCGTGGTCGCCGCCATCATTGACGCCGTTATCTTGCGAATTGTCGTGGCTCCGATCAGCATGATTTTCGGCGGTGTCGGGTTAGCGGGCTCCATGCTGGGTCGTGTTCCCCACGTTCCGCTCGCTCTTTTGGGCGGCGGCCTCACTTTTATCGTTCTTCTTTTCGGATCGTGGCTCTACGAAGCCTTCATGGAAAGTTCTTCCTACCAGGCTACGCTCGGCAAAATGATCTTTGGCATGAAGGTTACAGACCTCAACGGCAACCGCATCTCTTTCGAACGCGCCACCGGAAGGCACTTTGCCAAGTGGCTTTCCGCGATGATCCTCGGCATCGGCTACATCATGGTCGGTTTCACCGAACGCAAACAAGGGCTGCACGACCTCTTGGCCGGCACGCTGGTGCGACGGTCATAGAAGGTAAGTTCTCAGCTCCCGTTCTCAGTTTACGGTTCTCAGTTCTCACTAGAAGCGGGTTTCACAGAGGACTGAGAACGGACACCCGAGAACTCTCCCCGCGTTACACTAGCCTCTGATGGCCTCTTCCGTATTACGGCTGCGCCGCTGGTTCGCCCTCATCGCGATTCTGATGATCGCCACGGTCGCGGGCATGTATTTCTACGCGCGTTGGAGCCTCAACAAAGCTGTCCACACTATCCCGGAAAAACTGGGAGTCGAGATTCGCCAAACGGCCGACGGCTTTTCGATTTCGAAGTCGGAGCAGGACCGCACGCAATTCACGGTCAGCGCCTCCAAGGCCGTGCAATTTAAAGAGGGCGGCAAAGCGGAACTGCACAACGTCAAGATCATCGTCTACGGAAAAGACGCCAGCCGCTTCGACCGCATCAGCGGAGATGACTTCGAGTTCGATCCCACCTCCGGCAACGTGAGCGCCAAGGGCAAGGTGCTGATCGATCTGGAAGCAAATCCAGAGGGCATCCGGCAAAGCGACCAGTCTCCTCCGAAAGAAACGAAAGAGCCGCTCCACGTTGAAACCGACGGTCTCATTTTCAATAAGAATACTGGCGACGCCTCCGCCACCGGGAAGGCGATATTTCAGACGGCGCAGGCGACGGGGTCGGCGATTGGCATTCGCTACACTGCCAAGACCGGCACGATGGAGTTGCTCTCGACCGTCGTGATGTCCGTCCAGCGGCCGCAGCCGGTGCATTTAACCGCGGATCGTGGCATTATTTCGAAGAATCCGCGGCAGGTATTTCTCACTACGGTCCACATGACTCGCGAGCAGCAGGAGGCGTGGTCCGAGCAGGCGACGCTCTTCCTCCGCCCCGACAACACAGTCGAGCGCGTTCTCGCCGAAGGCGACGTGCGGACCGAGATTCACGGTCGCGCTGGTAAATCTAATTCAGCAGCGCCTGGATCGGAGACGCGTGAGCGTTCCGATCGCGCCGAGCTTTTCTTGACGGGATCGCGCAACCAGCTCACGTCGGCGATCCTCACCGGCAACGTGCATCTAGTTAGCGGCGACGCGGCGACCGTCCCTCTCGCCCCAGCGGAAGGGTTAGCGCCAAAAGACGGCTCGCAGACACTGATAGCAGCCGCGCAGGAAAAACAGCCAGCCGAGGCTTTCGCCGGACAAGTCACGCTGCACTTCGCCGGTAGCCCTACTGGCGAGCAATTACTGAAGACGGTTCACGCCGAAGACGGAGTGCGTTTGATTCAGAACGAAAGCAAAAGCGCGACCCTGGCGGCAACGACAGCGCCGGCCAAGAAAGCCTCAGGCGATCAGCAGGGCAACCAACAGGTTGAAATGACCGCTCCCGTCATGGACTTCGTCGTCAAAAACGGCCGCCTGCTCGATCTGGCAGAGACGACCGGCCCTCCGAGGATCATAATCACGCAGCCCACCGCAAACCAGAAGACGGTAGTTACAGCCGCCAAGTTTACTGCCAGATTTACCGACCAAAATCGCCTGTCTACGCTACATGGAGAGCCCGACGCGAGGATTGTCAGCAGCTTGATCGATCCGACCAAGGTTGCGGCCGCGGGGTCATCGGCTGGGAGCAAGAATACCGCTGCCGCGCAGGCCGATCGTGTTTCGACAAGTCAAATGCTCGATGTCGTTTTTCTGCCCGAGGGTGGCATTCGTTCAATCACGCAAACCGGCCAGCTAGCCTACGTCGACGGTACGCAAAAAGCTTGGGCGCAGCGCGGAGAATACACGACGGCCGATCAGATGGTAGTCCTGACCGGAACGCCGCGCGTGGTTGACGGTGGCATGACGACGACCGCTCAAACCGTCCGCATCAATCGCGCGACCGGCGACGCCCTTGCTGACGGGAATGTCAAGAGCACGTATTCGGACCTGAAGCCCCAACCAGACGGCGCTATGCTCGCCTCGTCCGACCCGATTCACGTGACCAGCCGCAGCATGACCGCCCATCGTTCGACGGCAATTGCCTTATACGACGGAAATGCGCGACTGTGGCAGAACGCCAATATCGTAGAGGCTCCCGAACTTCAATTTGATCGCGATCATCGCTCTCTCATTGCTCAGGCGACAGCTCAAAGTGCAGCTAAGAGCGCCGATAAAAGCGCCGTCCTTCAACCAGTATCGACCGTGCTTGTGCAAGTGGATAAAACCGGCAAGGTGACTCCCGTCCACATCACATCGGCCCATCTCACATATACCGACGTAGAGCGAAAAGTTTTTCTTGACGGTGGAGTAACTGCAAAGACAACCGATACCACCATGACCGCGCAACAGATGACCGTGTTCCTGCTGGCGCAGAGCCAGGCCAAAGGCCAATCAGGAAGCCAACCAAGACGAATGACGGGTACTGAACCCGGGCTGGGCATGCCGGGTCAAGTCGACCGAATCATCGCCGAAAACAACGTTGTCGTCACGCAACCGGCGCGCCATGCGACGGGAGACCGGCTAGTCTACACGGCGGCCGACGACAAGTTCGTCTTGACCGGCGGACCGCCTAGCATTTTTGATGCCGAACGGGGCAAGATTACCGGCGATTCGTTGACTTTCTACAGACACGATGATAGGGTGCTCGTAGAAGGACGAGAAACATCTCCGGCCGTCACGAAGACGCAAGTGGCACGATAAATGCACACGCTGGCCACCGACGAAATTGGGAAATCCTATCGTGGCCGACGCGTAGTCAACGGAGTTAGCCTTCAGGTTCTCCAGGGCGAGGTTGTGGGGCTCCTCGGACCGAACGGCGCCGGCAAGACCACCTCGTTTTACGCCATCGTAGGTCTGGTTCCTCCCGACACCGGCAGGGTGCTGTACGACCAGGACGATATAACCAGCGTTCCCATGTACTTGCGGGCGCGCCAGTACGGCATCAGCTATCTCCCTCAAGAAGCCTCGGTTTTCAGGAAGCTGACGGTCGAAGAGAACATTCTGGCCGTGCTCGAAGTCCAGCCGATCTCATGGCACGAGCGCCGCGAGAAGGCGGACAAGCTGATCGATCAGCTGGGGCTGGAGCATATTCGCCAGAATCGCGGGTACGCCTTGTCGGGCGGCGAGCGCAGGAGAGTCGAAATTGCGCGCTCACTTTGTATCAATCCGACGTTCATTTTGCTCGACGAGCCATTTTCGGGAATCGACCCTATTGCCGTTTTGGACCTGCAAAAGATCATTTCCGATCTGCGGGCGAGCGGCATAGGGATTCTGATCACCGACCACAATGTCCGCGAGACACTGTCGGTGACCGATCGAGCCTACATCATTAATGAGGGTCGGATCTTTCGCTCGGGCACGCCGGAAGAGTTGGGCAGTGACCCGGAGGTACGTCGCGTCTACTTGGGGGAAAGTTTTTCACTGGTGTGAAGAGCATCGGGCCATCGGGTGATCGGATCATCGGCTGATCGAACTTCGGATGCTGTTGACCTTCGATCACACGATGACCCGATGGCCCGATCACCCGATGATTCTAGTTACCTCGGCGTGGGCACATTGTCCTTTCGTGTCCAGACGATCGACCTAGGTGCATGAGAAGCTAAGTTTTCCACACCGCGTGCCAGACACTGAAGGGCAGCGGGGTTAACTAATGACTGACAGCTGATAGCTGACAGCCTTTTGGGGAGCAATGGTTCTTCTTCAACACAAATTAAACGTCAAACTGTCGCAACGGCAGATCCTGACGCCGGGCCTCGTCCAGATGGTTTCCGTGCTCGCGCTCAACAAGCTCGAGCTTAAGGACATGATCAATGCCGAGATGGTCGAGAATCCCGTTCTCGAAGAACTGGAAGATTCCGTTCCCCTCCTTGACGATGTAGGACGCCAAGAGGAAGAATGCGACCGGCTTTCGTCCAAGGCCACCAACGCAGAAGAGGGTCCGCCCACCATCGCTGACGAGAAAAAGGATCCGTTCGAAGAAATCGATTTTGGCTCGTTCTTCCAGGACTACCTCGACCCCGGCTATCGCAGCTCCGGCGAAATGGAAGAGATCGAAAAGCCCTCATTCGAGAATTTCCTCTCCAAGCCAGGGAACCTGAGCGACCACCTGTTGTGGCAACTGGGCGCGATTTCCGTACGCCCGCCGGTGCACCACGCCGCCGAACTGATCATCGGGAATCTGAACGATGAAGGTTACCTGATCGCGAGCGACGAAGAGTTGCTGGGCATCGCTCCCGTCGCGCCGCCCGAGGCCGACGTCGAAGTTGCGGCCAAAATTGTTGGCGATGCCGAAGCCTTAGGCCTTGCCGTTTCCGCGGTTGAATCAGAACATGCCGCGATTGACCGCGCGACCGAAAGTCCCGCCGACAGTCCTGAAGATCTTTCTGATCTGGAAGCGTCCGTTCAAGCGCCCGAAGATCTGGCCAGGGCGGCCGGCCGGTTCGGCCAACTGACAGACGACGTGGGGAGCGAGCCTCTTATTGAGCCGGAGGCTGCGGCCTATGCTGATCCAGTTCATCAGCAGGCTCACGCCGAGGAGTTTCATGCCGAAGCGCCTGCTCCGGCATTAGCGAGCCGGAATGGCGCTGCCGGCTCAGCAGCGGCCGCCGCTGCCACTGCACCCGCCCGCATTCCATCGGTTAACTTCACGGTCGGAGATCTCCACGAAGCGCTCGAGGTTGTGCGCCAGTTCGATCCGCCGGGCATCGCTTGTCGCGATTTGCGCGAATGCCTGCTTTATCAGTTGCGTTATCATGTCGGCCAATTGCAGTTGCACAGCAACGGCCATTCTCGGACTCAGCAAACGGCCGAGCCCACGGCCGAGGCAATGACCTCGCAAACGACCGAGCCGACCGCCGAGCAAGTGGTGAAAGACGCAATCGCCGTCGTCGATCAGCATCTGCGCGCCGTGACTCTAAAGCAGTTTAAAGAAATCGGTCGCGCCATCGGGCGTCCGATCGAGGCAGTACTGGCCGGACTTGACTATGTCCGCACGCTCGACCCGCGGCCTGGCCTGCGTTACAACAAAGTTCCGGCCCGCTTGATCGAGCCCGACGTCGCTTTCGTGAAGCATGGCGACGAGTGGCTGGTCATCATGAATGATGAGGACCTGCCGCAGTTGCGCTTGAATCCCGCCTATAAACGCCTGTTGACGCGCGATGGCAATGACCGCGACACGCGCAACTATGTCAAGGATCGTTACAAGTCCGCCATTCAACTAATCAAGAACATCGAACAACGCAAGCAGACGATCACTAAGGTCTGCTATTCAATCGTGGCGCGCCAGCAGGATTTTCTCGAACGCGGAATCGATCAGTTGAAGCCGATGATGATCAAGGAAGTGGCCGAGGAAATCGGCGTTCATCCATCGACCGTCAGCCGCGCCGTGGCAAATAAATATGTCCATACGCAGCAGGGCGTCTTCGAATTGCGCTATTTCTTCTCGGAGAGTGTGCAGGGCCCCGAAGGCGGGGGCACGTCCCTCCTGATTTTGAAACGCCGCGTCAAGAAGCTGATCGAAGAGGAAGATCCGAGCCGTCCGTTGACCGACGAACAGATTACTCGCATCCTGCAATCCCAGGGTATCCAGGTCACTCGCCGAACCGTTGCGAAATACCGCGAAGACATGAAAATTCCAAGCACGCATCAAAGAAGAGTTAAAAAATAACAGGTTTCAAGGTTTCAGAGTTTCAAGGTAACCGAAAACTCTCCAGCGTTGAAACCTTGAAACTCTGAAACCTTGAAACCTTGAGGTGTTTGATGAACGTGGAATACACCGCACGGAAATACGTAATCACTCCCACCATTCGCAAAGAAGTCGAGACCGGCCTCAGTAAAATCCGCAAAATTCTCGGTGACCGATTCGAGACCAAGGTAATTCTGGCTGTCGAAAAGCGCCGCCACAAAGCCGAAATCACGATCAATCCTCCGAACGGCCCGATCGTTGGACTAGCCCAGACCACCGACATGATGTCCGCCGTGAACGAAGCTCTCGACCATCTGCAAAAACAAGCGCTCAAGCATAAAACAAAATGGCTGAGCAAGAAGCGCAAGGCGGTTAAGAAATTTGATGGTCAGTCGATGGAAGAGAACTTGGAAGCGGTGATCGGGCTGGCTGAAAATACGACTGTTTCTGTTTTGGTTCATAAATTCCCGTCGGTAGCGCGAACCACTGAAGTGCATCTGGTGCATAGTCGAGACTCGGTCGCGCTTCGCCCGATGACGCTCGAAGAAGCAATCAAAGAAACGCACTTCCGCGACAAAGATGTGTTCGTTTTCCGCGACCCGCATGGCAAGCTAATGGTGTTGCACCGCACTCGCGACGGCAAGATGGAATTGATCGAAGCACCGTAAAACAGTTGTCAGCTCTCAGCTATCAGCCGTCAGTGAACCCCGCGCTGCGCGTATCGTCGGTCCGACCCGCAGCGGTTTTCGTGCGACCCGGTGCTTTTACCGATAGCTGATGGCTGATAGCTGATGGCTGATAATGACGGCTGTCTTTTACACTCCCGCAGTAGCCGCTTGCGCCCACTGCAAGGCCTGGAACCATGTCGAAGAAACTTCCTCATCGGACAATTTCAACTCGTTTGCCAGTTTGCTCGATTGTGCCCATTCGCCCGATTCCTGCGCCAGCATCAGTTGATAGAGCGGTCGCAGGCTACTTTTCTGGCCGAGTAGTACAGCCTTGGTTTCGTGATCCACGGGCAATTGTTCTAGAAGTACGTCATGGCTGACCTCAAGGATGGCGTCCATGATCGAGAGCAGCCCCAAAAGAAACAAATCTGAGTCCGATTGCAGGCGGTTGGAAAGCAGTTCGCAGAAGCGGGCGCGAGCTAATCCCATCAGCACCAGTTCGCTGCACGCTTGTTCCGCTGCGCCCACGGTGACCACGAGTCGCACCCAGCGCCGCATCTCGCGTTCTCCGAGAACGGCCATGGCGTGGCGAATGGATTTAATTTCAAGGGAGAATCCGAAGAGTGGAGAATTGAGATAGCGGAGCAAGCGGTAGGAGAGCGACGCCTCCTGTTTGAGCATGTTTTCGAGTTCGAGCAGATCGATTTCCCGGCGCGAGACCATTTCGAGCAGCCTCATGTAGTGCAATTGGCTGGCGGGAACTTCGTGGCCAATGACCAATTCAGGGCGGCAGAAGAAATATCCCTGGAAATAGACGAAGCCCAGGTCGCGAGCCTGATAAAACTCGTGCGGCGTTTCGAGCTTTTCCGCCAGCATTTTGCACTTTGACGAACCAAAGCGCCGTATCATCGCCGCCCGCTCCTCTGGCCGCGTGGCGCGAATGTCGACTTTGATGATGTCCGCGTACTCAACTAGCGGTATTCGCGGATCGTTCGGCGCGAAGTCATCGAGCGCGATCAGATACCCAGCCGCTTTCAGACGCTTGCAGGCGGCGATGACACGGTCTTCCGGTTCCACTGTCTCCAGAATCTCGGCCACCGTCTGGCTCGGAGGCAGTAAGGTAATCAGGTCCTTGAATAAGACCTCGCGGGTGCAGTTCACGAAGGCGCGGCGGTTGTCGCAAAGTGTATTGATTCCGTAGAGCAGCGAACTGTCCAGGGTGGAACGGGCTGCCAGTTCGGGATCGGCGTTAAAAAATTCTTCGACGCCATTTCGGAATAGAAGTTCGTACCCGAATACATTCTGCTCGCGGTCAAAAATTGGCTGGCGGGCGACGAAGCGCTGTCCCGGCAACGACAGCGCAGGGGGCGCGGCTTTCTCTTTAGCGGGGGCCTGTTTCACACCTCTTATATCGGCGGGCTCGCGTTAGAACTTCAGGCTCAACTTTGGAGCGGAAATTGTGGAGAAACTGCCTCGGTTTGCACTACCCTTAACCACAAGCCGCTCCGCGCAATCGCGAAATTACCCTTGCATCCGAGAATTCGCCAACTGACCAAGACTCCTTGGCTCAACCACGTCCAGTTCCCGGCCAACTTTAGTAATGACCCAATGTGGAAAACTTAAGGTACTTCCCCTTGCGCGGGGAGACGGTTCATGAGTAACATCAAGATGTTCCCAAATGGCCATGCTTCCAGGCGGGCCGTGAGCGCCAAGCACAACTCCGGGCGCAAGTGTTTAAACATTCGCAAAGTTTAAACATCGATCGTTATCGTTAAGCATCGAAAGTTTTAGCATCACGGTTTGGAACATCGACAGTGTGAGCATTGTTGTCGCACCATTGTTTTTCGCACCGAATAGCATCCAGCCGATGTGGGGTTCGGCCAACCGTCAGCCGATTTATGGGAAGCGACGCGTAGCTAGCGCGCGCGGTCCCGTAGGTTGAGCGCGCCGGTCGCAATCAACAACAAGAGAGTCAGGCCTGCGATCCAAGGCCCTTGGTATCAGTTCAGAAACGATTTTCAAAGACTAACTTCAACGTTTAACAAGAGAAAAATATGAATGCAGGACCCGGACACTCCTCCGCTGGAGGAGGTAGACACAAACGGCGCCGCGGACGGCGTCCGCCGAAACGAGGCGCGGGTGGCCCCATGGGCCGCGCTCGCCAGGAGCAGCAGGGCATTTTCACCGCTCCCATGGATCACAGCTACCGCGCCAATCTAAATGCCGATAGCGGGAATAGTAACCGCGGGTCGCGGCGGCCCGGTTTTTCTTCGTCCTATCCCGTAGTCGATCCCGAGCCTTTGCCAGTTCCCCGCGAGGATTCTGCGTCCCGCGTTTTCGCTTTCGTCGAAGACTTGTTCTTCCTGAGCAAGATTCAGGCCACGGGACAAAAGATGAACGTGAAGGTCGAGTTCGTGAAAAACGAAAAGGACCTCGCCGACCGCATGAAGAGCAATGGCGAAGAGAAGCCCTCATTGATCATCTTCGACTTGAATAATGCCAACGCCAAGCCTTTGACGCTCATCCCAAAATTGAAGAGCAAGTTGAAGAAGGGAACCTCGATTATCGGTTTCCTCTCCCACGTTCAGGGTGATTTGAAGCAAAAGGCGCACGAGGTTGGCTGCGACATGGTGCTGCCACGGTCTGCCTTCTCACAGAATTTGCCCCAGTTGTTGCGCCGTCATGGCGCCAGCGAGGAAATCGCCGAGTAAAAACGGTAGAAGTCGGGGTCGGATTGAAGAGATGAGACGCTCCGCTCTGACCTCTGCAATCTGACCTCTGCAATCTGATCTCGAACCTCTGACCTCTCGGTGCCTGATACAATTTCGCCGTGTTCCTTCGCAAAATTCTGATCGCAACGGCAGTCCTTTCTCTGGTCGCGTCCGCTCAGCAGCCTCCGGCAAATTCGCAGCCGCAAGTAAAAGTGAATGTCATCAACGTTTGTTCGCCATCGGCCGACGAGCAGAAGCAATTGTCCTCGGCGCTCGCATCCGTGCCCGCCAAGCCAGCCTTTGGCAAAGACTTCGAAGTGGCGCGCGGCCACTCTACGCTCGACCCGAACACTCCCATCCCCGGCATGCAGCCCTTACCTCCCGGCGCCGCTTCGGCAGCCGACTGGGTAAGAGTTCGTCGCGAGTTTCCCGGCGCAACCTTATTCAGCAATGTCCAATATTCGTTCAGCGTCGATGCGAAAGATATGCTGGAGACGCTCGTCCTGCGCGTGCGCGACCCGAAAGATGTTATGCAAATTGCGATTGAAGATAGCGCGTCCGCCGTCGCTTCGGCGCGAGCCATGTTGTCGACCAGCACTCCGGTTGCGCGCGTAAAACTGGAGCGCTTCGGAAAATCATCGGTAGTATTGGCGCGCTGCTCAGGAAACGAAGGAAATCCGGCAACGGATCGGAATGTATACGAGCCGATTTTCCGCGCCGCTTCTTCGATCATGGATCGCTATCGCGAAGCCCTGGGCGCGAGCAAAATGATTCCCGATGAACTGGCCAGGCTGGGAATAAAAAATTCGGCCGTAACTCCGACCAAGGAATCTGCCGACAAGGCCGACAAGAAGGATAAATAGCTTTAGGTGGCCGCAGCGGTTCGCCGCTCTTGCATTTGCCTTTGGGTGGCGCAGCGGTTCACCGCTGCGATTACAGGATTATTCAAAATGGCGGCTTTAGCCGCTGAGGGAGAATGCGGCGCGCCATCTGAAGCGAAATCTGTTTTCCTGAATCTATCTAGTAGCGCTGTTCCTGAGAAATTATGGATATACGCAACGTTGTGATCATAGGCTCGGGTTGCGCCGGCCACACCGCCGCTCTCTACAGCGCCCGCGCCAACCTCAAACCGCTCGTCATCGAAGGCCACGAACCGGGCGGACAATTAGGCCTCACCACGCTGGTAGAAAATTTCCCCGGTTTTCCCGAAGGCATACAAGGTCCCGAACTGATCGAGAACATGCGCAAGCAGGCCAAGCGTTTTGGAGCCGACTATCGCGTGGGCCACGTGGTGAAAGCCGATTTGAGCAAACATCCGATCGAACTGGTCGTCGGCAAAGACACCATTCATACCCGCACGCTCATCATCGCGAGCGGCGCATCGGCGCGCTGGCTCGGCCTTCCGAGCGAGCACGCGCTCATCGGCCATGGCGTTTCTTCATGCGCCACGTGCGATGGCTTCTTTTTTTCAGGCAAAGAAATCGCAGTGATCGGCGGCGGTGATTCGGCCATGGAAGAAGCCACTTTTCTAACGCGCTTCGCCAGCAAAGTAACGCTCATCCATCGCCGCGACGAGTTTCGCGCGTCGAAAATCATGCTCGATCGCGCCCAGGCGAATCCGAAGGTCGCGTTTCTCACTGACACTGTCGTAGACGACGTTCTCGATGTCAGCAAAAAAGAAGTCACCGCGCTGCGCCTGCGCAATCTAAAGACCGGCGAAAGTTGGGAGTTCCCCACCAGCGCCATGTTCCTGGGCATAGGCCATATTCCAAACGCCAAAATTTTCGAGGGTCAACTCGAAACCGATGCCGACGGTTACCTGGTCACCCATAAGAATGTCTTTACGAAAGTTCCAGGCGTCTTCGCCTGCGGCGACGTGCAAGATCGCCGCTACCGCCAGGCCATCACCGCTGCCGGCTCCGGCTGCATGGCCGCGCTCGAAGTCGAAAAATATCTGGAAGAGGAAGGCCACTGAGAATAGCTATTAGGTCAAAGGTCACAGGAAGAGCGACTTTTTCTAACGCCCGACATCGCATAGCTAAGGCCCAAGATCTGACATCCTAATATCCTGAGGTGGAATCATGAACTATCGCCTATTCGGCAACAGCGGCCTGCGCGTCTCCGAAGTCTCCCTCGGCACCATGACCTTCGGAGAAGACTGGGGCTGGGGCTCGGCCAAAGACGATTCGCGCAAGATTTACGAAGCTTATCGCGAAGCCGGAGGGAATTTCGTCGACACCGCCAACATCTACACCAACGGAACCAGCGAGACTCTCGTTGGCGAATTCATCCGCGATCACCGCCACTCGGTCGTCCTGGCCACCAAGTACACCAACGCCATAGCGGGCAACGATCCGAACGCCGCCGGTAATCACCGCAAGAGCATGGTGCAGGCGCTCGAAGATTCGCTGCGCCGACTGAAAACCGATTACATCGATCTCTATTGGCTGCATAACTGGGATCAAATGACTCCCGCTGACGAAGTCATGCGGGCCTTCGACGATCTCGTTCGCCAAGGCAAGGTTCTCTACATCGGCATCTCCGACGCCCCCGCCTGGTGGATCGCTCAAGCCAACACGCTAGCGGAGCTGCGAGGCTGGACTCGATTCATCGGCCTCCAAATCGAATACTCGCTGATCGAGCGCACCGTCGAGCGCGAGCTAGTCCCCATGGCGAAGGCTTTCAACCTGGGCCTGGTAGCATGGTCGCCGCTAGCCGGAGGTGTGCTAAGCGGCAAGTACCATTCCGGTAAGGGCGCCGGCGGCCGATACTCAACCGACATGGCCAAATCTTTCATGCGCACCGGAGAGCGCACCGATCAAGTCGTAGCCGCGCTCAACAAAGTCAGCCAGCAGGTAGGCCATTCATCCGCGCAGGTCGCGCTGGCGTGGCTGCGTTACCGCGACATTCCAGTCATTCCAATCGTAGGCGCGCGTAGCGTGGCGCAGTTGCAAGACAACCTCGCCAGTTTTGAGCTGAAGCTGACGCCCGAGCAAGTCGCCGCCCTGGATGAAGCCAGCGCCATTGAAATGGGCTTCCCCCACGACTTCTTCGAAAGGAAATGGTAAACACACTAAGGTACGGAGGCCTCCGCGACAAAATCCTTGCCGCATGATCTGGTACGAGAATCTGTCGTTTCGCGACGTTTGATTTTGGGTGGCGCAGCGCTTTACCGCCTTTGCACTTGCCTTTGGGTGGCGCAGCGGTTTACCGCTGCGGTAACAGGCTTGCTGAATTAAGGCTTTAGCCGCTGAGGGCACTCTTTGCTAATGGATGACTCTTCCCGCAAGAAGTCAGCTCGGGCTAAGAACCCGCTTTCGCGCCGAGAGCGTTAGCGTCTCGCAAGCTGTTCGCAGCACCAATCTCGGCGCACGCCCGCGTATTTTCATCAAATAAGGCACCGTGCCCCGTGGATCCGCTTTGGCCGTCTCGCGCAGCAGCCAGCCCAATCCCTTCTGCACCATGTCATCTTCATCATCGAGCAACTGATTCGCCAGCCGAACAATCTCTCGAAAGAATCGCCGCTCCCGCGTCCCACGAATCAACCCCACGCAAGCCGCCGCGCCTCCGCCAGCGAAGCCACGAAACAAAAAGCCGAAACTCATCCTCTCCAAAATTCTGCGTCTGCTTTTCCAGCAGAAAAACCGCAAACACTTTTTCTTCAAGATTCCACCCCGCAAAAAGCTTGCCCGCGACCTGCACGACAAAATCCATCCCGCGCTCGCGAGCAACGCTCCGCCGAAATTGCCTCGCCGCCTTTCGCAGCGCTGCCGTATACCAGCCATGTGATTTGATTTCTTCCTTGAAGAACCACTGCACGCCCGCGGCATGCTCGGACGATCCGCCATCCCTGAGCACGCGCCGTATCCCAGCCGCCGCCTGCTGCGGAGTTGTCGCCCGGTTGCTCATGCCTTATGCTGCCGGCGCTTTTTGCGAAGTGGTAGCCGCGCCCGTCTGCACCACCTTGTCATAAATCCACAACAGCGCCGCCGTCGCCAGGCCCACCGCAGTCACCGTCCACCAAATCCGCGCCGGTTGATGCGTGACTTCTCCAAAATGATGGACCAGCGTCCCGCCAAACCAGCCGCCAATTAGCGATCCAATGCCAATCGGCAAGAACGCGAAGCCCATGTAAGTGCCCTGTTGTCCAGGAGGCGCAAGCCGCGAAATATATTCGTAATAGCGGGGAGACTGAATGATCTCACCGAGCGCCAGCACAAAAAGCGAAAGCACCGCGCCCCACACCGTAGGCCGCAAAGCTAGAATCACCCACGAAAGCGAAGTAATAACCGTCCCCAAGATCACCGCCTGAAATGCCGGAATCTTGCGCGTCAGAAAATTTATCGCCAGCGTAAGACAAATCACCGTCAGCCCATCGGTCACCAGAATGATCTCGACATCGGCGCCCGAGTTAATATACCCGTGAATGTAACCCGGCAAACTGATGTACTGCTGCCAGAACACGACCCAGTACCCCGTAAAGAGCACGAGGAACCACATGAATCGGCTGATTCCCGCGAGCACCAAAGCAAGTAGCGCGCACCAGATCCACCACGGCACGTTATAGCGCGGATAAATCATCAACCCAATCCGCAGCACCAACGCGACCACCAACACCGGCAGAACCAGTCGGTAATTGCCAACCACAACGCAAAAATTCCGCGCGACGGTCGCAATCGACGGCGGAGGCGCATCTCCATCCTTGCGTGGCTCGCGAAAAAAAATAATCACGACAAAGAACATGGCAAAGACGCTGAGCGCCGCAACCCGGTAAACATTCTCAACGCCCAGATGGCGATGCGCCCAAGATGCAAAATAAGGCCCGAGCGCGCCGCCGATATTAACCATCGTGTAATAAATCGAATAGCCAATCGAGCGCACGTTCTCTTTCGAAGCCCGAGCCGTAGTCCCCACCACGCAAGGTTTTACCAGCGAGATGCCGAGCGCAGGAAGGATAAGAATGCAGCCGACAAATAATCCCAACGGCAGGGCATTGCGCACCGGAGCCAGCCACGACGCCCCAATCGATCCGATCAAGAAGTAAGCCGCCGCCAGGATCAGATAAGCGATCGAAAGCGCGCGCCGAAAGCCGAGCCGGTCGGCCGCCGCTCCTCCGAAGATGGCAAGAAACCAAACCATCCCACCGAACAAGCCAGTCAGAGTCCCAGTCTGCTCAGTAGAAAAATTCAGCTTCTCCTGCAAATACAAAGCAAGGGAAGCGAACGCTCCGTAGTAAGAAAGCCGCTCAAAAATCTCGGTGATGTTCGCGACCCAAAAAGGCCGTTCAAACCCTGTGCGGATCTCTTCGAAGCGTTGCGAAAAAGTCAAAGTATCTCCTGATGCGTTTGTGTGGCGCGGGCGCCCTCGCCCGCGAGCCCTTCGCTAGATACCCAGTCGGCCGCGCACCTGTTCAGCCGACAATCCCACGACTCGAATCACTTTATTTCGCCCGCTCAGGCCGGCTGCAATGGTAACGGACGAACGCGGAACCTCCAAAAGCTTTGCGAAAAAATCAATGCACGCCTCATTCGCCTTCCCATCCACCGGAGGGGCAGTGAGTGACAATTTCAGCGCATCGCCGACCTCACCAGTGAGTGCATTCTTCCTGGCGCGGGGATGGACCTTCACGGCAAACGTAACAAATTCTGCCGAATTGTGAATCGCCACCATAGACGTTGTGGAGCGGACACTCCTGTGCGCTGCCTTTGACATCTTCTTTTTGAAGTTACGACAACCGGCAGTAGCCCCAAGATCAAAAGCAGCGGACCGCTCCACACAAACCCGCAGCTAAGCCTTCGCTCTTTCCCCAAAAATCGCCGTCCCCACCCGGACACAAGTAGCTCCCTCCTCAATCGCGACCTCAAAATCGTGCGACATGCCCATTGAAAGCGCCGCCATACGGATTTGCGGCAGCGAGCGCGCCGCGATGCGGTCTCGAATCTGACGAAGCCGACGAAAGAAGGATCGCGAGCCTTCGGGGTCCTCTGCATAAGGCGGAACCGTCATCAATCCGCTAATCTTTAATTTTCCCCAACGCGGCGCACCCGTCAGAATCTGCTCCAGTTCATCAGAGTCGGGCGCCACTCCGCTCTTTGCCGTTTCGCCGCCAACGTTGATCTCAATCAGCACAGATAACATCTTGCCGGCAGTAGCGGCAGAGGCATTCAGCTTCTCCGCCATCCGCACCGAATCGAGCGAGTCGACTGCGTCAAACAACTCCGCGGCCTTCGCGGCTTTATTGGTTTGCAGATGTCCGATGAGATGCCACTCCACATCTGTCAAATCGCGCAGAGCAGCAGCCTTCCCCGCAAACTCCTGCACCCGGTTCTCGCCAAAAACGCGCAGCCCTGCCGCATACGCCTCGCGAATACTCTCCGCCGGAAAAGTCTTGCTCACCGCCATCAAAGTGATTTCATCTGGATTGCGCCCCGCCCGCCGCGCCGCCGCTGCAATAAGCTGGCGCACCTGCGCAATATTTTCCGCAATCGACATAGAGCGAAACCGCGAAGGACACAAGGTATCACGAAGGAGAATTTGCGCGATCCTCTGCGCGAACGGTCAAGGGCCGACCGTCCTGCGAACTCAAAGACACGCCGTCACATCATGCCGACAGGCGGCGCCGGCTCATTCGGATCCCCCGCGCTCGACAATGGAATCCGAATCATCAGCACAGCCAACGCGACCATCACGGCCAACCCCGCGAGATACGAGGGATGCGAAAAAATCTGTGGTATATCCCAATTGCGGCTCTTGTAAATTGCCACCACTCCGGCCCAGACCAAGCCAAGCAAGGATTCGCCGACGATCAATCCCGACGCGGTCAGCACTCCCGCATTCTCCACGCGCGCCATTTGCGCCGGGTTAAAGCCGCGCCGCTTAGCCACCCAATCTCCCAATGCGCGAAAGACGCCACCGAGAAAAATTGCGAACGTAGTCTCAAACGGCAAATACATTCCAACCGCGACCAGCATAGGGCTGCGCACCTGCATCATGATCATGCCAATGCCCATGAAGATGCCAACGACGACTAAAGGCCACGGCATATCGCCACCAACCACTCCAACCGCTAATGTTGCCATGAGTCCGGCCTGTGGCGCAGCGAGATCCCGGCTGCCAAATCCAAACGACTTATTCAAAAGCGCGAGCGGAAAGTACATCACCAGACTCGCCACCACCACCGCAATCAACTCGGCCACCTGAATCTTGCGCGGCGTGCCGCCCAGAATGTAGCCCACTTTGAAATCCTGCAACAACTCGCCGGCCACGGCGGACGAAACACAAACCACGGCAGCCACGCTGAGCACGGCCAACACGCCCGATGTTCCCGAGACTCCCAGCGAAACCATGAGCAGCGCGGCGATAAGTAAAGTCGAGAGCGTCAAGCCCGAAATCGGATTGTTTGAAGAACCGATAAAGCCCACCAGATTCCCCGAGACTGTCGCGAAGAAAAAGCCGACAATCAGCATCACCGCCGCCGCGAAAATGGCCGGCCACACTAATCCGGTGAGATGTACATACAGCACGCACATCAACAAAAACATCAGCGCAATCAGCCCAAAGACAGCCTTCGAACTCATATATTGCTCGGTGCGCGATAACTCCGCCCGCTGGTCCGCCGTCTGCCGCAAATCGCTGATCGCTTTCCCGAAGCCCGCCGTCAGGCTCTTGCCCATCTTGAATAGCGTATATGCCGCGCCCACCAGCATTCCGCCCACTGCGATCGGACGCACCACAAACTTCCACACCGCAATCGCCATGCTGGTCCAGTCCGCAGGCGTATCCGCTGGAAGGTATTGCTTGATGTGCGGCCCGAGAAAATAAATGAGCAACGGAACCATCAATCCCCAAGCCAGCACACCGCCCGCAAATTGAATCGATGCCAGTCGCAGCCCGATGATGTAACCGACACCCAGATAAGCCGGACTCACGCTCGGCGCGGCGAACGTGCTGATTCCGCCGGCTGGCACAATATTCTTGCTTCCCGCGAGGCCCAGCCGCACTTGGCTGCGTCCCAGACTTCCCACCGCGAAATGAAAATCCTTTCCCGCGGCAAAGAGCCCGAAGCTCCCCAAGATGTATACAAGTCCGCCGACACCTATATTCCAGAACAGATACTTGGCCGCTTGCGCACCGCGCTGCCCGGCTTTATGAATCTCGGACGCCGCTACCGATTCGGGGAAGGGAAGTTCGGGATCCTCCACCATGACGCGCCGCACCAAAGAAATAAAAAGCACGCCGAGAATGCTTCCCACCATGATCAAGGCAGTCGACTTCCAGTAAGAATCAAACGACCAGAATGATGGCCAGACTCCAGCGAGCACAAAGGCAGGTAGTGTGAAAATCGCGCCGGCAGCGACGCTCTCTCCGATTGACCCCGCAGTTCGAGCAATATTTTCTTCGAGCAGCGATCCCTTCCAAGCGCGCAATACCGCCATCGAAATCACCGCCGCAGGATACGTTGCGGCGATGGTAATGCCGGCCCGCAATCCTAAATACGCATTGGCCGCTCCCAGCACCACCGTAAGAATGAGCCCCAGAAACATAGCTCGGAGGGTCAGCTCCTTCATTTGCATGGTTTCTGGAACATAGGGGCGATGCTTGCGAATCGTTCCAGGGGCATCGCCCGCGGGAGAGCTCATAGGGTCCTCGTGATTTTCGAAAATTTCATTAGAGATTATCAGTAGCTGCGACGGCGCACCTTATCATGTTGGAAGGCCGCTTTACAAGTGTGTGTACTCGTCCAGTAGATGG
>PKXQ01000137.1 GCA_003132405.1 Acidobacteriaceae bacterium
GCGCCGATCTGCGCCGGCCGCCCCAGCGTCTGCCGATTGCGGCTCTCGTCCAGTTTCACCCCGGCCCATTCCAGGCCTTGGCAGATGCGCGCGCGGATCTCGGGCGAGTTCTCCCCGATGCCTCCCGTGAAAATCACCGCGTCGGCGCCACCCATCGATGCCAGCAACGCCCCGATGTATTTCCGGGCCCGGTAACTGAACATCTCGATGGCCAGCCGAACCCGCCGGTCGTCGTGATCTTTCAGCTNNCGTTGGTGAGGCCCGAAATGCCCAGCAGCCCCGACTGAGTATTCAGCATGGTCTCCACTTCCTGCACCGACATGCCTTCCTTGGTGGCGATCAGGTTGACGATCGCCGGGTCCAGGTCGCCCGACCGCGTTCCCATCACCAGTCCTTCGAGCGGCGTCATCCCCATCGACGTCTCCACCGAGCGTCCACCGCGAATCGCCGTCGCGGAGCAGCCGTTGCCGAGGTGCAGCGTGACCACGTTGGTCTGTTCCCGCGTGAGGTTCAGCAGGGTCCGGTAGCGGTACGCCACATAGCGGTTTGACGTCCCGTGGAAACCGTAGCGCCGGATGCGATGGCGGCGGTATAGATGATACGGCAGGGCATACAAGTAGGCGGTTTCGGGAATGGTGGTGTGAAAAGCGGTGTCGAAGACGGCTACCTGGGGCGTCTGCACGCCGAAAAGTTCTCGCACCGCCCGAATCCCGCGCAGGTTGTTGGGGTTGTGCAGGGGCGCCAGATCGATGCACTCTTCGATCCCCTGGATCACCCGATCGTCCACCAGGACCGATTCCTGGAAGAGTTCGCCGCCATGCACCACGCGGTGGCCCACCGCCTGGATGTCGCCCAGGTTGTGGATCTCGGCGATCCCGGACCGGTCCGACGCCAGCCAGCGGAGCACGTAATCCAATGCCGCGGAAATATCGCGGATCGGCGCCGTGAATTTCTGTCGTGGACCGTTCTTGCTTTCGACGGTGACGATAGCCTCGCCACCGATCCGCTCCACGCCGCCGCGGCACAGCCGCTCGTCGCTATCCTGCCGGATCCGGTCCATATCCGTGGAAATCACTTGAAACTTCAAGCTGGAGCTGCCTGAATTGAGTACTAGAACATTCATCTCTGCTCTTATCTTCCCAGAAAAGGATCTTCACCGCCGAGACGCGGAGACGCCGAGAAAAACCACATGGGAAAGCCGCTGCATTCCTCAAACCCTGAAGGAAACGCAAATTCCCCCTGCCACCACTGCGCCCCAATCCCGGGAAGGCACGTCATCTCCTACCGACGCACGCAGCCCTTTTCCCTTGTCTTCCTCTGCGTCTCGGCGGTGAACAATCCGCCTCACGCACCGTCCCAAATCCCAGAAAAGCAAAATGGGAAGCCGCAGCCTTCCACGAACCCTGAAGGAAACGCAAATTCCCTCTGCCTCCTCTGCGCCCCAACCCCGGGAAGACACGTGCATCCCCTACGGACGCAGGCCCCTTTTCCCATGTCTTACTCCGCGTCTCTGCGTCTCGGCGGTGAACCTAGATTTCAAATTCCAACTTCATCCCATCAAACGCCAGCCGGACGCCCGGCGGCAACGACGCATCGGTCGCCTCGTGCGGCAGGTCGTGGCAGATGTGCGTGAAAAATGCGCGCTTCGGTTTTACTGCTTCCACGATCTTGAGCGACCGCTCCACCGTCGAATGCGTCGGATGCGGCTTGTAGCGCAACGCGTCCAGAAAAAGAATGTCGAGATTGTGTAACTTCTCCAGCGTTTCGTTAGGCACTTCGCTGTGATCGGTGAGATAAGCGGCCGATCCGAAACGGAAGCCGAGAATCGGCGTCTCGCCGTGGATGACCGTCAGCGGCTCGAAGCGCGCGCCCAACAGTTCGACTGCGCCTTCGATCGGATGCAGCTCGACCTGCGGCAATCCGCCAAATTTATATGTTGGTTCAAAAATGTAGCGAAACATGCTGCGTAGAAATTCGCAGTTTCGCGGCGTGGCGTAGAGCGGCATTTTGCCCGGCTTGTGGTGATAGGTCAGAGGGCGCAGGTCATCGATCCCTAAGATGTGATCGGCATGAGTATGGGTGTAGAGGACGGCGTCGAGCTGGATAATCTTTTCGCGCAACGCCTGCTCGCGAAAGTCAGGGGTGGTGTCGATCAATACGTGGCGGGCATTGTCGTGAGGATCACGATAGCTGATCATCACCGAGGGGCGAGTGCGGCGATCGCGCGGATCCAACGAGCAGCAGACGGCGCAGTCGCAACCGATAGTGGGAACCCCCATCGATGTGCCACTGCCTAATACCGTCAGCGTCGCTTGCATCAGCCGTTGGTGCCTGTGTGCGGGCCGGGCGCCTGCGGTGGACGCGCGAGCGCGTTGGTCACTTCCACGTACGCCATGCGCAGTTCATAGAGGCAGTTCTGCAGAAATCCCTGCTCTTTCGGTGTCAGGTTGCCTTTGGTTTTTTCGGCGATCATGCCGAGCGTGTCGATGGTTTGGCGCGCGCCGATGATGTCGACTCCGGGCTGCCCCCCCTGCTCGTGCATCAGGCCAAGCTGCATCATCGCGGTCATGTAGAGCGAGGCCATGAAGCGCTCGAAACTCATCTCGAGTTCTTTCGCCGAATGTCCATTCAACTCGACCCTGGCATCGAGTTCGCGCGAAGACTTCTTGTAGGCATCGTGCTGCTCCTGCTGCTCGGTGACGCTCGGAGGCTCGGGAATGTCAGATTCGGGAGCGGGATGCGCGGGTGCGGCATCGGTAATTGTCGACACGTTTGCCGTAGCAGCGGGCATTGGCGGCTCTGCCGCTTGAGCCGGTGCGGGCGGGGCATCGGTCGCTACTGGCGGCGGTGCTTGTTCCTCTTCGGCATCCGATCGAAGTTGACCGTCGGCGGTGAACAAGCGCCTGTCGCTAACCTTAAATTCGCTCTCTTCTTTTCTCTTTTGCGCCATATAGTTTACCCTGAATAATTGAAATCGATTCTTTGAATCTATTTTCCCAGCACTCTACCTGTTAAGAATTTCTGGATCTCACGCCAGCGGCAGCGACGCAGGCTTTAGTTTCGCGGCCCCCGCGCGCAACTCTTTGCCGATGGCTTCGCGGCGCAAATAACCGAGAGCCACAGGACGATCCTCGCCGGGTAAAGGAAGAATTGCCGCACTGGTAATTTCGCCAACCTCTTTCTCTTCCGCGATAATCCTCGCGCCCGTTTCCGGCAGCCCGCCGCCCTCAACCGCAAACGCCATGAACTGCCGGTGTACCGCGCCCCTGGACCGTATGCGCTCGACAATCTCCTGGCCTAGATAACAACCTTTAGTAAAATTCAATGCGCGCGCCTGGCCAGTTTCCTGCGGCAGATCACGGTCGCGAATGTCGACTCCAAATTGCGGGATGCCGCGCGAGACGCGGAATAAATTCAGCGCAGTCGTCCCGACGGGGCGCGCCCCCGCCGTGATCAGCCAACCCCGCAATGTGCTAATTTGCTCAGGCGAAGTCCAAACCTGCCAGGACTCGCGCGCCTCCTCGCCTGAGCGCAAAAGCGTGAGCGTCGTTTGCCGGCCCGCATACTCCCATGCGACTTCGGCGAACTGCAGGTGCGCCAGCTCTGGGACAGCGACGCTGGCGCGTTCGAGAACTTCGCGCGCCTGGGGCCCAGTTAGGCCGAGCGCTGCGACTTTGTCGCCAACATCCGCAATCTCAACATCGTCGGCGATGATGTAGCGATCGAATATCTGCAACACTTTTTCGCGCTGCGCGCCCTCCGTATCCGCCAGCAGAGATTCGCCGCGCTGAAAGACGTAAAGATCAGCTTGAATGCGCCCCTGCGCATTCAGCAGAAATGCATAGACGCCATGGCCAACCGCCAGATCGCGCACATTATTCGAAACCATGCCGTTCATCCAACGGACGCGGTCGCCGCCGGTAACAGCAAGCTTGGCACGCCAACTAAGATCGTAAACGCCGCAGCCAGATAGCAAGGCTTGGAACTCGGCGCGAACGTCACCGTAGTCGGATGCGGCGATCCCGCGCGGATGTTCGCTCGGCGCAGCTCCGGGAAGTGTCGTAGTAGTCATACTCGTTACCCATCATTCTCTCAACCTATGATTATAACGAATGGGCGCGCACCATCCGGCGCACGCAACCCCTTGCCCCGCCCATAGCGGTACATGCTAGGATGAACATTCGTCGCAATATTTCCCTCAGGAGGATTTTCGTTCATGCGTTTAAAGTGCCTCGTGTGTCTCCTGCTCGCCAGCTTGACCTTCGGGCAAGCTCCAACTCCCATGACGCCCGCCGCGGGCGCCAAGCCCGAACAAAACGCTCCCGCCGCAACTGGTCAGGCTTCCGCCGGCACCGATAAAGCTCCCGAAGCGAAGGCGCCGGAAGTTGGCCCCAACGATACGGTGATTACCATTAAAGGTTTCTGCCCCGGCTCTTCGGAACAGGGCGATGCCTGCAAAACCGTGATCACGCGCGCGCAATTCGACAAGCTCGCCGATGCATTGCAGCCAAACATGTCGCCCGCCATTCGCCGGCAACTCGCAACTCGTTATTCGTGGGCGCTGAAAATGTCGGCCGACGCGGAGAAGCGCGGCCTCGACAAAGAGCCATCCTTCGAAGAAAAGATGCGGTGGGCGCGCATGCAGATTCTTTCGCAGGAATTGAGCACCGCGCTGCAAGCGGATTCGGCCAAAGTTACCGACGCCGACGTCGAAGACTATTACAAGAAAAATGAAGCCACCTACGAGCAAGCCACGCTGACGCGAATTTTTATTCCCAAGACCAAGCAAATCACGCCGGCAACAACTCCGAAGACGGCAGCGAAGACGGGCACAGCCGCAGGCGCCACAACTGGCACGACCGCCACGAAGGCCGGTACCACCGCCACGGCGAAAGCCCCAGCCCAACCGACCGAGGCGCAGAAAAAAACTGCCGAAGAAGCGATGAACAAACTCGCAAGATCGCTGCGCGAGCGTGCCGTCCAAGGCGAAGACCCCGACAAACTGCAGAAAGCCGCCTACACGGCCGCGGGTCTTCCCGGCGTACCCAGCACGAAGTTGGAGAAGCAACGCCGCGCCAATTTGCCGCCTGCGCATCAAGCGGTCATGGATCTCAAACCCGGCGAAGTCTCCGAAGTGATCACCGACGCGAACAGCGGCTACTACATCTACAAGATGGTCAGCAAAGAGACGTTGACTCTGGAGGTCGCAACCCCGGAAATCCGCAAGGTTCTCTCCAGCCAGCGCTACCGCGAAACCATGCAGTCGTATCAGAGCGCCCCTGATTTGAATGACGCCTACTTCGGGCCCGCCCGTGCTCCGGGGATGCCGATGCCACCGCGGGGACCGATGCCGCCGCCGCAACACTCGCCCGACCACGCACCCGACAATGACTAAGAACGCAAAGCGGCCGACTAAAAAGATGCGCACTTAATGGATACGGCAAAGCCCACCATCATCGTCACCGGTGTTTCTGGCAATCTTGGGCAGCGGCTAATACCGCAGCTCGCGGATTACAAGGTAGTGGGCATCGATATCGTGCCGCCCGCTCCGTCAGCGCTGGGCGCAGCTTCGCCAGACCATTCTTCGCCAGGCCATTCGCCAATCGACCAGTTCGTCGAGCTCGACCTCGGCCGCGAAGAGTCGACCCGCGAGCTCCTTCTGTTGCTGCGCGAGCTGAAACCGGTGTCGGTCGTGCATCTCGCGTTTGTCATCGATCCCCAACGCTCGGGAATTTTAGATGTCGACCGCATGTGGCGCATCAACGTCGCCGGCACGGCGCGCGTGATGGAGGCGATTGCCGAGGCCAACCGCACGGCCGGAATCACCATCCGGCAGTTTATTTTTACCAGCAGCGTCTCGGCCTACGGCTCCGATCTGCCCGAGCCGGTCGCGGAAGACGCGCCGCTCGCCGGTCACACTCTGCCGTATGCCATCCACAAAAGAGAGAGCGATCTCGTGGTGCAGCGGCGCGCGCCCTCGCTGCGTGGCTGCGGAGTGTTTATTCTGCGTCCGCACATTTTGGCCGGCGCGACTGTCGAAAATTATCTGATGGGCGCCTTTCGCGGAACGCCGAATGGCAAAAGTTCGCGCGCCGAGCGCATACGCAAAGCGGCAAAGCGCCTGCCCTGCATGTTGCCCTACGGCCAGAAGTATCTGGACAATAAAATCCAGTTCGTCCACGTCGACGACATGGCCCGGCTGATCGCCTGGATTTTGAAACGGGAGCCCGAAGCCCAGCGCCTGACCATCCTCAACGTTGCCGGACGCGGCGAACCCATGACCTTCGCGCAATGCATCGAAATGGCCCACGCCAAGCTGCTGCGCGTTCCCGGACAGTGGGCCATGCGCCGCGTTCTCCAGTTCCTGTGGAACTGGAAGATCTCCGCCATTCCGCCCGATGCCGTTTCCTACATGACCGGCCAATACATCATGAACAGCGACCGCCTGCGAAAATTTCTCGGCAGCGACTACGAACGAGTCATCGAGAAAACCAACGCCGACGCTTTCGCGGACGCGTTCCAGAAAAACTAAGGATTCGTTTCAGGGCGTCGCTTTAGCGATGCCACACGTTATTCGCAATCAGCGCGGCCTTTTATGGTAGAATGGGAGAACTTGAAGGTAGAATATCTACCACACATGAGCCTGAACATTAAAAACAACGATGCCCACAAGCTCGCCCAGCGCCTGGCCCGGCTCACCGGAGAGAGCATGACCGAGGCCGTCACCGAAGCGCTCCGCGAACGGCTTAAGAAGATGCAAGAAAAAGACAAACATGCCGCCAAGCTGTCCGATCGACTGCTCGAGATCGGCCGCGACTGCGCCCCGCGTCTGAAGGAACCGTTTCGCTCCGCCGATCACGGCGACCTTCTCTATGACGAGAAAGGGTTGCCGAAATGATTCTCGACACTTCCGCCCTCATCGCCATTCTCCGTTTTGAAGCGGAGGCGCCGGAGTTCGCCAGAATCATCGAGAGTACCGTGAAAAGTGCCGCCCAGCGCCGCATTTCGGCCGTAAGTTACGTCGAAGCGGGAGCGGTAATCGATGGCAGCAAAGATCCCGTTGCCAGCCGCCGTTTTGATGAATTGATCGAGGAGGCGCAAATCGCCATCGAGCCGGTCACCGAAGCGCAGGCCCGTATAGCCCGCCAGGCCTATCGCGACTTTGGCAAAACCAGCGGCCATCCCGCCAAACTGAATTTCGGCGATTGCTTCTCCTACGCGCTGGCAAAATCCAAGGGCGAGCCGCTTCTGTTCAAAGGCCAAGACTTCTCGCGTACTGATGTGAAGTCGGCGCGGCCGTGAGTGGCTGCCGGGTGGCCCAGGCCATCGCCATTTGAACTCACGAGGGTGCCTGTCCTTGTCGCGCTTTTTGCGAGTGGCGGAGCTTTTGACTTCTAAAAGCACGCACCCACTATTTGCTAGCGTACTGCACAGCCCCAAGAAAGTGCAGCGACACGTAAGGCTCGTCACCCACCACCCAGCTATCGTGACCGGGAGGTCCGGGCGGAATATAGAAGAGCACGCCGGCGCGGAGTTCGTGAATTGTGCCATCCTCCATTGCAGCCGTGGCGCAGCCGGAGAGCACCATCCCAACATGCTCAACGTTGCAGCGTGAGGCGCCCACGCTGGGGCCGACGTGAAGCGACCACTTCCATCCGGGCTCGTATGTAGCGCGGCCGATGGTCATGCCTCCGATGTGAACCACTTCGAACTTTCCTTTTTCAAAAGTTCGTATCTCGTCCGGCTCTTCGAAGCGCTTTAGAACTGTCTCAAGCATGGGCATAGCTTACTCACGGGTGGCGCGGAAATGACGTGCATCATACTAGCTCAATTCAGTTTGCTTGTTGAGATATGGCTCGGCGTTCTCAGCGTCTCGGCGGTTACGCGCTCTTCACGCCGCGATAGAGTCCCGCAATGCCGAACGAGTAAGGAGTCCAGGAAACCTCGCGAAAGCCCGCCTGATGCAGGCGGTTCATCATTTCGTCCGGAGCGGGAAAGCGCTCGACCGACGCGGGCAGATAGGCATACGGGCCTTTCACTCCCGAGATCACGGTGCCAATCGCGGGAAGAACTTTCTTGAAGTAGACGCGATAAAAGCTGCCAAGCACGCCGCCGGGCTCTCCGAAATCGAGAATGCCAAATTCTCCGCCGGGAGCAAGCACGCGAGCAATCTCGCGCAATCCCGCATCGTAGTCGGCAAGATTTCGAAATCCAAATGCCGAAGTCACCAGATCAAAATGGCCATCGGGAAACGGCAACCGCAAAGCATCGGCTTCAATCCAACGCAACGTAGCGGCTCTTCCCTTCTGCGCCGACTTTGCAGACGCGCGCTGCAACATAGCATGAGAAAAATCAGCGCCCAGAATCTGCGGAGTTTGCGAACCAGTTCGCCGGCTCAAGGCGAATGTCATGTCGCCGGTTCCGCAGCAAAGATCGAGCACGCGCGCCTTAGGGCGCCGCAGAATCGCGTCGAACTTGCGCGCCGTGCGCCACCACCACAATTTGTCAATATTGAAGGAGAGAACGTGATTGAGCAGATCGTAGCGCGGCGCGATCGATGTAAACATCTCGCGCACGGCTCGCGCCGCTGAATCGCGATCTCGCGCACCAACGGGCGCGGCGCCGACAACTCGGGAATCAAACTCTTTGTCCACGGTGTTAATTCCGCGCCAGCTTTCGTATCTCATCGACTGCCGAGCGCACGATCGCCTCCGGCACGTCGCTCGTGATTTCAACTTTGCCAATTTCGCGCGGCAGGATAAAATGCACGACTCCCTGCTTCGTCTTCTTGTCGGAGCGCAAACGCTTCACAATGTTTGCGGTCTGCAACTTCATGCGCGGCAGTTTGCCAAAGCCAAGCACGGCGTTCGTGATGCGTCCCGCTGTTACGCTATCAAGTTTGCCGGTGGAGAGCGCGATGTGCGTCGCGGCGATCATGCCCCACGCTACAGCTTCTCCATGCAGCAATTCCGCGTAGCGCGTCTCAGCCTCGAGCGCGTGCCCGATGGTGTGGCCGAAGTTGAGCACCTGCCGCAGCCCGCCTTCGCGCTCGTCGGCGCTCACCACCGAAGCTTTCAGCCGTACCGAATCGGCTATCACTTTTTCAAGCATCACTGGATCGCGATCGAGAATCTCACGGCGCTTGTCTTCGAATAGGCGGAACAGCCCGGGGTCGCCGATGACGCCGCATTTCAGCGACTCGTAGAGGCCAGCGAAATATTCGCGCGTCGACAGAGTTTCGAGAATGGCGGGGTCGACGAGGACCGCGCGCGGCTGGTGAAAAGTCCCCAGCAGATTCTTTCCCGACACTAAGTTGACGCCGGTCTTTCCGCCGATCGCCGCATCGACTTGCGCCAATACGGTCGTCGGCACCTGGATCACATCCACCCCTCGCATATAGATGGAGGCCAGAAATCCGGTGACGTCGCCGACTACGCCGCCGCCGAGCGCGATCAGCGTTATGCCGCGATCCGCGCCCAGTTTGACCAGTTGTTCTGCCAACTTTTCCAGTGTGGCAAGGCGCTTTGAGCGCTCGCCATTGGGCATTTCGAGCAGCTCGGTTTCGATTCCGGAGGCTGCCAATGATTTCTTCAACACCTTTGCCCAGAGCCGCCGCACCGGTGCAACCGTCACCACAAATGCCCGGCGGTTTTCGAGAAACCTACCGAGGCATTCGCCAGCACGCGTAAGCAGGCCGCCGCCGATGAGCACTTCGTAGGATCGCGATGGGGTGGCGACTGGAACGCTGATCATTGAGATTAAGATTCATCATAGCGTATACAGATCGGCGCGCCTATTTCGCACCCGTCTTCGCAGAATCGCCCGGCTCAGCTCGCATCACCGGCTCGCGCGCATGAGCGCGGCCATCGGCGGCACGACCGTATTGCACGGGCCAAGCAGCCGGATACTTGAGTTCGCGGGCGGCACGCAACGGCCAATAGGGATCCCGCAACATTTCGCGCGCCAGCAGCACCAGGTCGGCTTGCTGTGAGCGGATGATGCAATCGGCCTGCGCGGGGTCGGTGATCATGCCGACTGAACCAGTGGCGATGCCAGATTCGCGCCGAATGCGGGCTGCGAAGGCCGTCTGGTATCCCGGCCCGGCGGGAATGTCAGCTTTGGCTACATTGCCGCCGCTCGACACATCCACGAGGTCGACGCCGCACTCGCGCAGCAGCGAAGATAGCGCCACGGATTGATCGATGGTCCATCCAGCTTCAACGCCGTTCTTCCCTTCTCCATGAAAGCTTTCGAGCCAGTCGGTGGCGGAGATGCGAACGAAGATCGGCAGGTGAGAAGGCCACGCTTCACGCAGCGCTGTTGCGACCTCAAGAAGAAGTCTTGTTCGATTCTCGAAGCTGCCGCCGTATTGATCCGTGCGCTGGTTGCTGAGCGGGGAGAGAAATTCGTGCAACAGGTAACCATGGGCCGCGTGGATCTCAATCACGTCGAAACCGCCCGCGAGGGCGCGCGCGGCGGCAGCAACAAAAGCGTTTTTGATGGTTGCAATTCCCTCCTGAGTCAGCGCAGTCGGCTTGCCGTACTCCTCTGCAAACGGAATCGCGCTCGGCGCGTATTGCGCATCCCAACCACCTTCCGATGGCGGAACGAGACGCGTTCCGTCCCAAGGCCGCGACATGCTCGCCTTCCGTCCAGCATGTGCGAGTTGCATACCGGCGTAGCTGCCTTGCGAGTGCAGAAAATCTGTGATTCGCTTGAGCCGATCAATATGCTGGTCAGACCAGATGCCGAAGTCCTGCGGAGAGATGCGGCCCTCGGGCAACACCGCTGACGCCTCGGTAAACACCAGGCCTGCGCCACCGACTGCGCGACTCCCGAGATGCACGAAGTGCCAGTCGCTCGCGAAGCCATCCTCGGAAGAATATTGGCACATGGGCGATACGGCAATTCGGTTGGGCAGAGTGAGGCTTCGCAGCGCCAAGGGCGCAAATAAATGCGGAACATTCATGCGGAACAATCCTTTTAGGCAGGCTCTTCAACAAACAAAAAGATGAGAACTGGCGGGTAGAATCAAGCCGCCAGTGCAGTCGCGTAAGTCACAATTCTCTCCGTCACCAGCGCATGCCAACCGTTATCGGGAAAAAACTGGTCTCGACATCGCTGTCGTAGGCTTTATGGTAGCGAAATTCGACAAACAACTTGGCATTGCGAAAATGGTTTGTGCGATAGGTAATTCCGCCGCCATAGTTGTAGCCGCCGGCAATCTTGGTGTTTGAGGCCAGCGGTTGCGGAAACGTGAGCGCAAGGGGATTTCCGTAGCAGGTCAGATCCCACCAAGTCCATGCGGGCTGGCAGAGGGCTCCGGTGGACAGCAACTGGTAGCGCGCGGAAACGGTGCGGCTATAGAAACCTACGCCGAAAATTCCATAGGCTCCCCAGTTGCCGATATGGCGAGGCACATTGACGATGCCATCAATGCTAAAGGACTGCATGCGGCCGCTCTGGCCTGGCAGGCTCTGGTCCCGGATCACGGTCGGCTTAAAGCCGAGGTCGTAGTACATGTATTCGCCATCGACGCCGAAGATGCGGTTGAAGTTCCAGCCGGCGCCGACTACTGCGTCAAACGAGTCGCCGACGAACTGAGCGACATCGCCGCGACCGATGCCCAGTCCGGCGCCCGCGGTGAAATTGTAGTGGCTGAAACTCGATTGTGCAGAAGCTAACGATGCAATGAGTCCACAGAAAACAAGCAGGAACAGTATCCGAATCCTCAATCTTGATCTCCTCTTTATTTTCAAAAAAACATGGCGCCTCAGCTACTTTGTTATCCGAGTCTATCAACCGCGCTCGTGGGCCCAAGGTTCTGCTGCGATTACCATTTTCTCACTTAGATGCGGGGAGCAAAAAAGATTGTCAGCCTTTTTCCGTGGGTTAGTCGTGTCCCGACGCCGAAGGGTGGCTCATCCTCTTCACCACTACGGGCCAATACTCGCGGAGCATGTTTCCGCCCGCCCGACTCGCGAGGTCCAGACCATAGCGTAACAAAGTATCCCCGACGGTGCGGTTGCGGTCGGGCCAATAGACATTTGCGAGCGCCTCGCCCATCAGCGGGCCACCGAGTCTAGACCAGGCGATGCCCTCGCGACCTTGATCGCTGCGCATGATAAATACGTGTTGCACCGAGTACTTTATGGCGTGGCCGAAACGCGGGTTGATCTCCGCGTAGAAACGCGGGTCCTCGTGCAGAGCGGACGCCAGCAAGAACGTCCCGAAGAATTCGCTGGACGCCGTGCGCCCCATATCGGACCCGAACCGTTTGGCATATGCGTCCCAACCCTGGCCGAAGCCGGTGGGCGAGTCGTCCGCTTGGCTGACGGCCGAGCCGATCATAGCCCAGGTTATCGAATGCACGGAAATGCTGTTGTCCACGAACAGCTCAAACTTTTGTCCGGTAGAGAGCCGCTCCGCACTGGTAGCGATGTCGGGGAAAACGATGGACTTCCTCTCCAACAGATTGTAAAAGGCCACCGGCGGAGGAGGCGCTGAGGGCTTAGTCGTTTGTTCAGCTGGAGGTTGTCCGGCCGAGGAAGCGCCCGTCTGAGTTTGGGAGGTTGAGGTTACCTGGGCTGAAAGTGAAGCTGTCGAACCGAATACGGTCACTGCAACAATAATCAACGCGCACAGCGGCAACCGCAGCGACAAGGCTCGATCGGATTGGAGGACTGGTTCACGTCTAATTTCTCCAATTCCAATTTCAAAGAGGCGCGATTCCTGGCTCAATGGCATCGCTAGAGATTACCCAATCGTTGGCGCGGCGGCAAACAATTAAAGGCAACGCTTCTAAGTTTCAAGGTTGTAAAGTTGCAAACCCGGCTTTGGTCAGGCGACTTCGCCGCTTCGGCTGGCCAAATACTGCAGCAGTTCGCCGACCGTGAGGCCTGATTGGAGCATCTGAATCATCTCTTCCGCGCTGACGCCTACTTGCGCGCCGAAAGCGACAATCTTGGCGACTGCGCACTGCAGCGCCTCCTTTTGGGCTATGGTAAGCGACTCCGCAAAATTACCGCTTGCGGCCGCGGTCAGTTGCGTTTGTGTCGACATTCGAGACTCCGCTAATGTGCCACGCAAGGGCTCAAATTACCCACGCGCCGCAGTTTTCTTCGATTCTGGAATCCGCGTTTGGTACCTCGGAATCCACCCCGCGCTACCGCTTCCGCGCGCCGATTTGCAGCTATCATCCGCCAACCTAGTCTTTTTCGGATGTGATGGCGCTTACTTCTATTTGTGATGGAAATGGACTGCTTGTGGGAAGGCGGAGTTTTGATTTGGTTTAAGACGAGGGCTAAGTTATTGCAAAAAGGCGCACATCCGCTACATTATTTGCTCGCAATGTTTTGCCGATGCAGCAGCGAGGCAAGAATCGAGGCTCCCAAAACGACCAGCACGGTGGTGAGCGTCCATTCGGTCGAAATGCTCACGGAATGCGATGCCAGCATTTTGACGCCTATAAAAATCAGCACCGCCGATAACCCGTAATGCAAATAACCGAACCGGTCCATCATTCCCGCCAGCGCAAAGTACATGGAGCGCAGGCCGAGAATGGCGAACACGTTCGAGGTGTAAACGATGAAGGCATTCAGCGTGATCGCGAGCACGGCCGGAATTGAATCCACCGCAAAGAGAATGTCGCTGGTCTCGACCAGGAGCAGCGCCACGAGGAGCGGAGTGGCATAGAGCCTGTTGGCGTCACTACCTTTATCTCGGCGCGTGAAAAATTGACCGCCGACATATTCCTTGGTCACCGGGAATACGCGGCGGAACAGGCGCAGAATGACGTTTTTTTCGGGTTGAATTTCTTTGGCGCCGTGGCGTAGCAGCTTAATCCCCGAATAAACCAGCAAGGCGCCGAATGCATAGATGATCCAATGAAAGCGAAGCAGCAGGCTTACGCCGGCCATGATGAAGACGCCGCGCATCACGAGAGCGCCGAGGATTCCGGCGAAGAGCACCTTGTGCTGATGCTCTTCGGGAACGCTGAAATAGCGGAAGATGAGAAGAAATAAAAGCAGGTTGTCGACGCTGAGCGAGAGTTCGATGACGTAAGCGGTTACGAATTGCAATGCTTGAGGGCGCCCGAAGCGCGACAGTACCAGCATTGCAAATATTGCCGCGAGCATGATCCAGATCGCCGACCAGGCAAGCGCCTGGCGAACGCCGACGGGGCTCGATCCGCGATTGAGCACGCCAAGGTCGAGCGCCAGCATCGCCAGGACAAACAGGTTAAAGAGAATCCAGAAGACGAGCACAGGGAATCTTAAAGCAGCTGACTGGTGACGGGTTACAGGAAAAGCGAAAATGCAGGAAAAGCAAGAGGCAGGAAAAGCAAAAGTGCAGGAAAGGCAAAAACAGAGGAAAAGCAAAGCACAGGAAAATCAAAACAGCAGCTCGGCCGTCCTAACGGCTGGCCTTGTGTTTGCTTTCCCGGTCACTGCTTTGTTTTTCTTGCACTTTCGCTTTTCCTGCCTTTCGCTTTTCCTAGCTTTTGATTTTCCTGTCATCTGCCACCTGCCCTACTACGCTTCGTGTCGCGCCACCATGGGCAGCACGGTGGGCTCTGGTTTCCTTTTCTTGCGAGTCTTCCGGTTAATGCTCTTCGGATGAGAACTCGCCGCAGGACCGCGGCTGATCAGATCGGCGAGCGTTGTATTTTCCAGAATCTTCGCCGCCGCGTCCCGCACTTCCAGGAAAACTTTGTAGAGGGCACTGTGTTCGGCATCGCGATCGATCAAAGCGCGCAACTGGTCGGCATCGCCGAAGGGCGCCAGCGGCCCGTCAATCAAACGGATAATCTCGCTCAGGCGAATCTCCGCCGGCGAGCGGCGCAAGCGATATCCACCCTTGGCGCCCCGGACGCTCTCCACGATGCGGGCGTTCTTGAGTTCCAGAAGAATCAGCTCGAGAAATTTCTCAGGAAGATTTTCTTCATAGGCGATGTCGCGAATCCGAATCGCGCCTTGTGTGTAGCGCCGGGTCAGCACCATCAGCGCCTGCAACGCGTACAGCCCTTTTTGCGAAACCTTCATAGTGTCCGCCCGACTCCGCCAAACTAACTCTATCTCACTAATAGGCATTATAGAAATGCAAGCCCATTGCCAAAGCGTATGCGAATCTCACCTCGACCCGATATGTGGTTTCAGCGGGTTGCAGTTGCATCGTCCTTCGGAAGCACGCGGCTATGCAAGGCTTTGCAGTTATGCTGTGCCCAAGTTCTACGCCACCTTTGGCGATGCCAGCGAAGCAATCAGCGCAGGCGCAGAATCTCGACCGTGATGTTATCCGGGCCGCCGCGTTCTTTGGCAAGCGCAATCAACTCGCGGCCCGCTTTCTCGGCCCTGTTGTTTTCGACGATGTCGAGAATCTCGGGGTCGCGTACCAGCCCCCACAATCCGTCGGTGCAGATCACCAGCACGTCGGCGGGGTGCAGCGGTTCGGGTCGTTCGGGTGCATCCATGATCAGCTCGGGATTCGTGCCCAAAGCGGCGGTCAGAATATTGCGTTGCGGATGATGCTCGGCTTCTTCCGCGCTGATCATTCCCGCCTCCACCAGCCGCCCAACATAGGAGTGGTCGCGGGTTACTCGCGTAATACGGCCGTCGCGAATCAGGTAGAGGCGAGTGTCGCCGACATGCACGAAATAGAGCTCGTCCTGCACGATCGCTGCGGCCGTGCAGGTGGTTCCCATGCCGCGCAGCTCAGGATGAGCAACGCTGTATTGCCGTATCTGCTCGTGAGCAGCCTGCAAAGCCTCAACTAGCGCGGCCTGGGGATCATTGCCACCGAAATCGCGATACACTGCCATCAGCGTCTCGACCGCCAACCGGCTGGCTTCCTGGCCGCCTTCGTATCCGCCCATGCCATCGGCCACCACGGCTAACCGGCCCTTGCGCAGGAATTGCTGGTCATCGTCGGGCTCCCAATAGCCGAACGAATCCTCATTATTCTGGCGCAGGCACCCGATGTCGGATTGGCTGGACACCTCTATGCCGGTGCGAACCTTCATCCGAACACGATTTCATTGGCGGGAATATCAAGCATAGGGAAAGAATGCCTTCACGGGCAAACCTAAAGATTATAAAGGGTGCAGGCGGGACACTCAAACCGACGGGTGAGGAGTGAATGAAAAATGGACAGCGCGGGAGTGGGATGATCCGACTTAAATCGTCGCTCTAAAAGGAAACGAGGACGGCAGCTGAGCCACCGCCCTCGCGGAATTGAGAATCGAATGTCAGATCACGGAGTTGAGGAAGGGCCACATAACGAGGTTGGGTTGTTACCGACACCGCCAGTGCCGGGGATATTGGGATTGTTGGGGTCGCCAGCCGTGTCGGCTACTGCGATCTCAACGACCGGGGTAACCATCCCCTGAAAGGTGGCCGTAACATCGTAAGCGCCACTTATCGCCCAAGAGGGAGTCGGAGTCGGGTCTGCCTGAGTAACCGCGGCACCATCGACCCAGGTGCAGAAGGCGGGGTCGACGGCTGTCGCCAAGCCCGTCGCGCTTAACTGGACAACCTGCGGCGGCGGAGGCAGCGCAAAGCCAAAGGCGTCTTGGTTATATATGGGATCGAGAACGATCTGCCAGGCAACCTCATCCCCATGAATGAGGACAGCTTTCCCGTTACTATAGTTTGCCCAAGCGTAGAGTTGGAGGTTTGCGGAAATACCCTGCAGGTTAAGTCCGGACGTGGACGTCTCGGATGTGGACGAGGTTGAGAGCTGAATAGACTGTAGCTTCTTGGTCGCTCCGCAGCCCAGCATGCTGAACACCATCAGCGCGCAAGTTAACGCGGCAAAGAGAGTTGTACGATTCACCGCCGAGTACCTCCAAAAGGAAATCTTCCGCATCGTCGCAGCATCCGTCACATCGGACAAGGTAACCAAAGTCATGGCACTGCACGGAGAGGAATACTTGGCCCTCTGGTTCCCGATAAGGGCTTTGCGGTAATCGGTTCGCGGTAACACGCGATTGTCGTAACCACGGCGACCATGAACATCGCACCGAAAATCGCAGCGCCAAATGTCAGCGTCCGAATGGGACGGTCCGCGTTAAGGTCGTCTACAATCTCTTCATGCCCGAGCCGCTTTCCGAGTCAAAGCCTGGACCCCAACCCGAACTGGCGTCGGCTAGGCCGACGCTTCCCCCGCTTGCTTCACCTCCTGCGCCGGCCGCGCCTCCGCCTCCTCCTGCTGCGCCTGCGCAAATTACCGAGTTTCATATCGGCGATGAATTCGGGACGGCCAAGCGCAACCTGCCGCCCGTACGCATCGTCCTGATATGCCTTGCGGCAGTGGCTGTAGTTGTGGGGATTTTCGCTTTCACCGAACGTGCGAAACCGCAGGGCGCGGGCTCCATCGACTTCGTATCGGTGACGGACGTGCCAGGGCAGAATATGGTACTGAGCGCTATCACGCTAACGCTGCGCAATACCGGCGAGAAGCCGTTGTGGATTCACTCTCTAAAAGCGCAGCTCGTCACGGCTGACAATCAAACGCTCGACGACGAAGCCGCGTCGGCCGTCGATCTCGACCGCTACTACCAGGCTTTCCCAGTTTTAAAGCAGAGTTCGGAATCGCCGCTTTCACCGGAGACGAAACTGCTCCCCGGAACGGTACAAAGAGGAACTATTGTCGTCGGATTCAAGGTCACCAAAGAGGCCTTCGATCGGCGCAAATCTCTGACGGTTGCGATCCAGCCCTATGACCAGCCGCTGCCCGTGATTTTGAAATGATGAAGAAGCTGTGGCGAGCGACGGGTTTGAATCATGAACTGTGAATGAGAAGTGCTCCCCGGGCGCGCCGACAGGCGCTCCGCGCTTACTCCTTTTCAAGCTGCTGACGCGCCTTCGCCAACGCGGCCTTCTCTTCCCGGCTCACCGTCGGATACTTCAAATCCATATCCTTGAGGGCATCGACCACAGCCTGCGCGACCACCAGCCTGGTAAACCACTTGTTATCCGCGGGCACGACATACCAGGGCGCGTGAGCGCTGGCCGTGTGTTGAATCATCTCTTCGTACGCTTGCTGGTAATCATTCCAGAATTCGCGTTCCTTGATATCGGCGGCAGAGAATTTCCAGTTTTTGTCGGGCGTGTCAAGCCGCTCCAGGAAGCGTTTCTTCTGCTCCTTCTTTGAGAGATGCAGGAAGAACTTGACCACCGCAATGCCATTCCGAGTAACGTAGCGCTCGAAGTTATTGATATCTTCGAAGCGCTCGCGCCATATATCTTTCGTTACGAGCGTCTTCGGCAGATTCTCGTTCTCCAGAATCTCGGGGTGGACGCGCACCACCAGCACTTCTTCATAATACGATCGATTGAAGATGCCGATCTGACCTCTGCCCGGCATGCACTTCGAGGTTCGCCACAAGTAGCCGTGGTGCAATTCTTCCGCCGTGGGCGTCTTGAACGACCACACGTCGACGCCCTGCGGATTCACTCCCGACATCACATGCTTGATGGTTCCATCTTTGCCGGCGGCATCCATCGCCTGAAAGATGAGCAGCAGGCCCCAGCGGTCCTGGGCGGCAAGAATATCCTGCAGGTCGGCCAGTTTCTTGACGCCATCGGCCAGCAACTCCTTCGCCTGCGGCTTGAGTTCTGAGCCGAGTCCGTGCGTGTCCGCCGGATCGTGATCCTTGAGGTGAAAATGTTTTCCGTGTTCAACGCGATAGCGGCTGAGCAGCTTGTCGATTTTCATAGGGATATTTTAGGCGATTCGGATCGCAGGTGATTCGGCGCCGCCGCCTTACGGGCGCAGGGGATAATAGTAGTACGCCGTCGTTCCCACCTGCTTCCATCGCGCATCGAGCAGACCGGCGAGAGCAGCGGGTGGTTCTGCGATGATGGCCTGCGCTCCGGTGCTGCGGAAAGCGGCGTAGAGTTGCTGGCGCCCTTCTTCGGTTAAGCGCCAGAATTCCGGTTCATCGGGCGACATGATATCGGCGACTATGCGGAGCTGCGCGAAATGAGCCCAATAGGAATAGTTTCCCGCTCCCACAACGGCAACCGCAGTGCCCGGCGGAATGGGCAACTGGCGGCCCATTGCTAATTGGCTTTGGGCGGACTCGGGACATCCATTCACAATTAGCTTGGCGGTGCTGCTGGCAAAGGAGAGCATCATGACCACAACTAAAGCAGCCACGCTCAATCCCGCGATATGTTGGGAATCGATGTTGTGCGAATCGTGGTTCACTGGTCGGCGCAGCGAAAGGAGTAGGGAAAGCCAGATCAAGACCACGAAAGCCCCGACAAAACGTGTCTCGAAATGGACCAGCATGTAAAGGCTGACAATGGCCACGGATATTGTCGGCAACTCCCAATGACGCCGGAGCCCGTGCAGGAAGCCAGCGGAATTCCACAACAGCAAGAACAGAAATCCCGCGGTCAGGCTGGGCTGGGCCACAACAAACAACTCAAGCACTGGCGGCACATGATGCGCGATCACGCTGAGCTGCGAGCGGAGGTTGAAGGTAGCCCGGTGCCCCTCGTTCCAGTACGACGGGTCGTAGGACGGCGGGTAAGTGCCGGGAATCGGACCATTGAATTCGTAAACGGGCGGCTCGACCGCGAGCTTTTTGGTGGGATGCTTAGGCGTGCCGCTCGCGGTGGGAATGCCCTGCCAGTTAATGACCGTCCCGCCCGGACTCACGAAGGCGGAATAATTTAATTTTCCCGAATCGCCGAAGGTGAAGCGGCCGCGAGGTGCGGATAGTGCAATCAAGAGAGGAGCCGCCACCACCGCAAACGCTAATACGCTGCACAGATTTTGCTTCCAGCGCGGCACCTTGACGAACGACGCCAGCAGAAAGACGAGGCTGATGGGAAACATGATCGCTTTCGCCCAGTAGCCAACGCCGAGCGTCAATCCAAAAGCCGCAAAGTTCATCAGCCCAGTTTGCCGGCGCAAGCGCAATAACCAACCAGCCGCCAAGTAAATGAAGGCGGTAACCAGCAGATCGGGGCCAATCAGCCAAACCGTAACCATGCCGAGCGACGACCACATAAATAGCGAATATCCAAGCAAGCAGAGTGCCCATTCGGGGAGCGCAGGCGAATTGGTGTTTTTCGCGTCGCCATTCAGGCTGATCGTGTCGAGACTGGCGTTCAAGAAAAAGCGAAACGCGAAGAACGCCAATAGCAGAATGAGGATCCCTGCGAAATGAGCCAGCGGCAATTCCTTCTCCGGCGGCAGATGGAGCCGAAACAAAGGAGCCAGCAGCACGGAATTAAGCGTGCCCCAATAGCCGTTGGCGATAGCCGCCCAGTGTCCCTTTGCGATTTCTCGCGCAATGTCGAGATAGTCCATGCCGTCGGGCGTCAACGCGTACCGGCAAGCCCAGACCTGCGCCAGGCCGAATCCCAGCGCGACCACTAAGAAGGTGTCGCCGATGCGGCGCCGTTGTTGCGTCGGGTCTTTAGCGAGAAAGCGGGAGAAGAATGTCATCGAGCCGTGAAGAACTAAGAATGGACAGTAAATCACATTCGCCGAGGATGATGCTCTAACTAATCGGGGCATGGGCGGCACCAAATTTTTCGGCTGTTGATTCAAGAAATGCAGCTAATACTTGAGTACGGACGAGTAGCCGAATGCGCCGGTGCTAAAATATGCGCATGACTACGGGTGTTCCTACTAGGAAGTTGCAGATTTTTCTGACCCAGAATGGCGCATAAAATAACTCTCATCCCAGGCGACGGAATCGGCCCTGAAGTCATTGATGCCACCGTTCGCATACTCGAAGCGACCGGCGTCAAGTTTGAATGGGAGAGCTTCGCCGCGGGCGCCGAAGCGTTTGAGAAGTACCACGAATACATTCCGAAGGAGCTCAGCGAATCGATCGAGCGCACTCGCGTTGGATTGAAGGGGCCTGTGACTACGCCCATTGGGGGCGGCTTTTCGAGCATCAATGTCGAATTGCGCAAGCGCTTCGAACTTTTCGCCAACTTTCGGCCGATCCGCAATCTGCCGCATATTCCTACGCGCTATCCGGGCATCGATCTAATCGTCGTGCGCGAAAATACCGAAGGACTTTATTCTGGCATCGAGCACGAAGTGATTCCCGGGGTGGTCGAGAGCCTGAAGATCATCACTGAGAAGGCCTCGACGCGCGTATCGCGTTTTGCCTTCGAGTATGCGCGCAAGAATAAGCGTAAGAAGATTCACTCCATCCACAAAGCCAACATCATGAAGCTGTCCGATGGATTATTTCTGCGCTGTTCGCGTGCTGTCTCGAAGGAGTATCCCGAGATTAACTACGGTGAGCACATCGTCGACAACACCTGCATGCAACTGGTAATGAACCCTTACCAATACGATATTTTGCTGATGGAAAATCTCTACGGCGATATCCTTTCCGACCTGTGCGCGGGATTGGTCGGCGGTCTGGGGCTGGTTCCGGGCGCGAATTTCGGACACACATGCGCCATTTTTGAGGCGGTGCATGGATCGGCGCCCGATATTGCAGGGAGAAATATTGCCAACCCCACGGCTGTGTTGCGCTCGGCGCTGCTCATGCTGCGCCATCTTGGCGAGGCGGACGCGGCGTGGAAGATTCGCAACGCCATCGACGAGGTCTATAAGGATCGCAGCAAGCTTACGCGGGACGTGGGCGGGACGGCGGGGACATCGGAATTTGCCGACGCTATCATTCGGGCGCTGGAAACGCAGAGTGCGACCGCCGGCGCGGCAAAGTAGCTGGCCCCACTCTCATATTGACACAGGATATGCGCACACATATACTGTGTTAGTGAATGTGACTCTATCCATTGACGAGCAGACCGTCGAACGGGCAAGAAAACGAGCCGAAGCGCTGGGCAAGAGTCTCAACCAGTTGATTCGGGAATACCTGCAGAAACTTGCGGGTGTTGACGATGCTGAGCGCAGCATCGCGGAGTTTGAACGACTGTCAGGCACGGGAAACTCCCACGGCCAGCGCTTCAATCGTGACGAGGCGCATGAGCGTTCGTAGTTTTTTCGACACGAACGTCCTCCTCTGCTCTGACGACGAATCTGCGCCGGCCAAACAGCGTCGTTCCCGCGATCTCGTAGCAGAACATAGGCGATCCAGGAGTGGCGTTGTTTCGCTGCAAGTGCTTCAGGAGTATTTCGTAAACGTCACACGAAAGCTGCGTGTCGATCCCCATATCGCACGGCGCAAGGTCGAAATTCTGGCCGAGTTTGATGTTGCCACGCCAGACGTTTCGGACATTCTCGCAGCCATCGATCTCCATCGGTTGCACGGGTTTTCCTTTTGGGATGCGCTGGTTCTGCGATCGGCCAAGCAAGCTGGATGCAGCGTTCTGCTGACCGAAGACTTCCAAGATGGCCGCGAGATCGACGGAATTCAGGTTGTGAACCCGTTTCGAACTGGGAAATGATAGGTGTTTCCGATCTCGTGGGCGACCCGCCCTCTGTTAAACTATTCCGTTTCGAGGAGCGTTCGGCTGTACGCCGTTTTGTCATGGGGGCATTTTGAAGGGGATCGAGGTTCCATATAACCGCGGGCTACATCGGTTCGCCATTTTCGTGGCCTGCGCGACTTTTGTTCTCATCATTGCGGGGGCGCTCGTAACCAGCAACGATGCCGGCCTTTCCATCCCTGACTGGCCCAGATCCTTCGGATCTTTCAGCGTTCCCGAATTGCATGGCGGGGTGCAATACGAATGGAGCCACCGCGCCATTGCCGGCTCCATCATTCTGCTGACAATTTCGATCGCGGTGTGGACATTTTTTGCCGAGCGCCGCCGCTGGATGAAATGGCTCGGTATTGCTGCCTTCGGAACGGTGATCACGCAAGCAATTCTTGGCGGGCTCACGGTGCTCTTATTCCAACCGCCATGGGTATCGACGGCGCACGCCACCGTAGCGCAGACTTTTTTTTGTATCGCCGTCGCCATCGCCGTTTTTACCGGACGGCGGTGGGTTGAGGAGCATCCGCGGACTGAGCTTGATCAGCGCCGGCCGGCGTTGTTTACTTTGACGCTGCTATCCATTTTTGTTCTCTATGTGCAGCTCATTCTGGGTGCCATGTTTCGTCATCACGGCATGAGTTGGTGGCCGCACGTGATCAACGCGGGCGTCGTCGCTATCGTTCTTTCGTGGACGGCGATTCGCGCCATCTCCGTTTACCCAAATGTCGACGCCGTTCGGCGCCCGGCTATCGCTATGCTCGGCCTGATGGTTGCGCAGCTTTGCTTAGGCTTTCTCGCCTTTATTACCCGTGTGATGTGGGGACGAGACGCGGCACAGCCCGAATCTCCGATGGTGACCGCGACTGTCACTCACGTTGCCGTCGGAGCGCTGCTGCTCGCGACTACGGTCGTGCTCGTGATCCAAGTCTGGCGCCACGTTCCTGTGGCTTTCGAAGAGCGCGTGCCGGGGCAGGATCCAGTGGCGGCTTAGGGTGAGGTCAGAGGTCAGAGGTCAGAGGTCAGAGGTTAGAGGTTAGAGGTTAGAGGTCAGAGGTTAGATTGCAGAGATATAGATTTTCAGGATCAGGATCGCGCTTGCGCTTAGATTGGCTTACCGAGGCAAGCTGGACTCCTACATGTGAACTTGACGATGACCGATTCCGCTCTAGATGATAATCATCCCCTCCCCGTCGTAGAATGAATTGTGACCCCGAACTCAACGGCCATTGACGTCGCTCCGCCCCCCCAGTCTGTCCAAACTACAGCCCCAGCCATCATTAGCGTGCGCGACCTGGTGCATCGTTACCAGGACCGCTCCGCGCTCAATGGCGTCTCGTTCGATGTTCGCCCCGCCGAGCTCTTTGGATTGCTGGGCCCGAACGGCAGCGGCAAGACAACTCTGTTCCGCATTCTTTCGACGCTCATGGTGCCAACTTCCGGTAGCGCCACGATTGCCGGCGTCGATGCCGTGCGCCAGCCGGGAGCGCTGCGCCGCCGCATCGGAGTCGTGTTTCAAGCGCAGAGTGTCGATCCAAAGCTCACCGCGTACGAGAATCTCTGGCATCAGGGACACCTTTACGGACTGCGCGGCGCGGAATTAAAGGCGCGCATCAACGAAATTCTCACGCGCGTGGGGTTACTCGATCGCGCGGGTGATCTCGTCGAGACTTTCTCCGGCGGCATGCAGCGCCGCATCGAGCTCGCTAAAGGCTTGCTGCATCATCCTGAAATCCTGTTGCTGGACGAACCCACCACCGGTCTCGATCCCGGCGCCCGGCGCGACCTTTGGCAGTATCTGGCGATTCTCCGCGATCAGGAGCGCGTCTCTGTCATCGTGACCACGCACCTGATGGAAGAAGCAGAACGTTGCGATCGCCTCGCCATTTTGAATGAAGGGAATCTGGTAGCGCTCGGCACGCCCGAAGCTCTAACTCGCGAGATCGGCGGCGACGTGATTTTGCTGGAGGCGCGCGACCCGCAATCGCTGGCCGACCGCATCCGCAATAAGTTTCAAGTCGATGCCACGGTCATGGATAAACACGTCCGCCTCGAGATTGAAAACGGACACCACTTCGTGCCAGAGGTAGTCGAGGCCTTCCCCGGAGAGATTCAGTCGCTGAGTGTGAGCAAGCCGACGCTGGAGGATGTCTTCATTCACCGCACCGGGCACCGCTTTTGGAACGAAGATGCCGAAGCACCGCCGACGGCCGGCAAGAAAAAAAGCAAAAAGAAACCTTCTTAGTCGTCTATTATCTTGACCATCGATTTTGGATGAGGACCGACAGGGAGGATCCATGTTCTGTCAAAAGTGCGGTGCCCCGGTGCAGGAGGAAAGCCAGTTTTGCGGCCACTGCGGCGCGCCGGCAACTGCTCAGCCTAACCCCGCCTATGCACAGGCCGCACCGCAATCCGAGTTGGGCACAACGAGCGGAAAAGCGCTCGGGAGCTTGATCACGGGGATCTTTGGGCTGGTCCTATTCCCTGCCGCGATAGTCGCTATCGTCCTCGGCCATATTTCCCGGACGGAGATTCGCAAGCGCGGTGGTCGCCTGCACGGAGCCGGTATGGCTCTAACCGGACTCGTCTTCGGATATATTGGGGTCGCGTTCATCCCCATCCTGATCATTGCCGCCATCGCGATACCGAACCTTTTGCGCGCAAGAATCGCCGCCAATGAGGCCTCAGCCGTCGGCTCACTGCACGATCTCAACATCGCCGAGATCAGTTACGCCTCCACCTATATGAAAGTCGGCTCTGCCCCTGCTCTGGCCGCACTCGGGGGTAGCAAGTGCGCGCCTCCCGATGAAAGCAGCGCCTGTCTGATAGACGCGCAGCTCGCCTCCGGACAGAAGAGCGGTTACCGCTTTGAGCTCCGCAATCGCATTCACTCTCAAACTGGCATGGAGAGTGATAAATACCAAATCGTTGCCTACCCACTGGTCCGAAATCAAAGCGGAGTGAGAGCATTTTGCTCGGATGAGACCGGAGTCATAAAAGTCGACGCCAAGGGGTTGCCGGATGACTGCTTAGCTAACGGAACCCCGCTGCAGTGAGTTGCTAAGGCACAGAGCCTTTGGCCTGCGGCGTCGGCGCGCTCAGTAAATCCACAAAGAGCTTGTAGAACCTCTCCGTATCCAGATCGACCTGCACCTCGACCGGCTGCACTTCGCGCTGCGGTTTGTCTTTCTCTGACCAGGTCAGCGTGTCTCCGTAGCCCGCGCCGCGATCGAGGTTTACATCCATGTAGCGAACTTCCTTCTTCGTGATCAGGCTGGGATCGAGCCACGCCACCGACGCGAGTTCATCCCACAGATAGTTATACGAGCCGCGCAGGTGCGCGTACTTGCCTATGTATTGCGCGGACGGCATATTGCTGGCCTTGATTTTATCGATCAGCTCGTTGGTCATTCTTGTCTTCACCGAAATATCCACCGTCGTGCAGACAATCTTTTTCCACGGAGCGCGCAATGCGATGTGGGCAGCTTCCGGATCGAACCAGATATTAAATTCGCGGCGCGGAGTATCGACGAACTCAGGGTCGTCTGTCTGCGGACTGAGACTCGCGCCCATAAAGACCAACTCTTTGGCCAAACTCGGAAATTCCGGATCGATCGAGATGGCAAGCGCGAGATTGGTCATCGGCCCGCCCTCGTAGATCGTGATCTCGTGCGGATACTTATGCACCATGCGCACGAGAAAATGCGCGGCATCCTCATCAGAGGCTTTGGTCGTCGGCTTACCTTCCGGCATCGCGCCGAGTTCTCGCGGTGCGTGATACCTTGACGGAGTCCATGCGCCGAGCCAAGCGACCGCGCCATAGCGCTGCTCCCACTGCTCCGCCTCTTCTTTTGTTCTGACCAGCGGATACTCGGCACCGCGCAGCACGGGAATGTCAGTTCGTCCGATGATCTCGAGCATGCGCAGCGTGTGCGCGACCTCTTCCGTGAGCCACGCGTCGCCCGTCACCACGGTGATGCCCAATACTTCAGTCTGCGGAGATTGGATGAGCAGCAGTATGGCTTGCTGATCAGTGCCGGCGGGGCCGGCCGCGTCCTGATCGATGATGATCTTGCGCTTGCGAGATTGAGAGGTCTGCGATTGAGACAGGAGACTTGTGATGAGAACGAAAACAACGGTTGCAATGGCTCTAAGATTGGGAAGTCGATACAACTTCATTCACGCACTCCATTCATGTGTTCAGGATTTTGGGAGCGTGCCATTGTAAAACCTATTGGGGAGCTCTGCCAGTTTTTCAAGAAATGCGTAATTGCAGCAACAATTGCGGGCTACGTCGATCGGCGAATAGAATGAGCTGGGGCAATTAAGAAGGATTCCGTTTCGTCGTAAGAGATGCTAGTTCCGTTTTTCTCTTCCCCCAGAGGCCGATCCGCGTGAGTGTCGTCTTTAGATCAGTTGGAATTTGCGCGGCATGTTTCCTCTCGATCATCGTCGTTCTCGCTCCGATTCGTGCGTATCCACAAGAGCCGGCGAATGGTGGCGTCTTAAAAGGATATGTGCGCGATTCGAGCGCTAGGCCGGTCGCGAATGCTACGGTCTTTCTGCAACTCGCCACCCAATCTTCGACCCCGGCAATATCGCCAGAGAGCACGCAAACTGATTCCGCAGGAGCGTATCGTTTTGCATCGCTTCCGGCGGGCGCCTACACCCTGCGCGCGCAGATGAACGGGTATGCGGAAGCGATCGTCAGTCGCATTCCACTCGCGCGCAAAGAGATGAAGAAGATTGATCTCGTGCTCTCGCCGCGTAAGACATCTGAATCGCAAGCAACATTACCGACCGGACCGCCAACTGCCAAGCCGAACGCAGCGGCGCCAGAATTTTTCGACGAACCGCAATTCACTGTCGCGGGCGTGACCGCGGGCGCGACGGGGGGCGGACACGGATCTGACACCGTGCTCCGAACCAGCGAGGCCCTGGCGCGGGCGACGGTTTCGCTCGGCGTTTTGTCGGACAAGAAGCCCGGCGCCTCAGCAGACGCGTTACCTTCCCCGGCGACCGAGAGTTCGCTGCGCAACGCAGTGGCTGAGAGTCCTAAAGATCCCGGCCTTCATCACCAACTGGCCGACGTTGAAGAGAAGCTCGGGCATCCGCTCGAAGCGGTGCGCGAATATCAGCGTGCGGCAGAGCTCGATCCCAGCGAACCCTATCTGTTCGACTGGGGGACTGAGTTGCTCACCCATCGCGCGCTGGAGCCGGCCACGGAAGTTTTCACCAGAGGCAATCGCCTGTTTCCAAAGTCGGTGCGGATGCTGATCGCGCTCGGCGTTTCCTGGTATGCTCGCGGTGGCTACGATCAAGCGGCGCAGTATGTGGTGAATGCTTCCGACCTGGCTCCTGACGATTCGACGCCATATTTATTTCTCGGAAAGATGCTGAAGGTTACCCCCACCCTCTCGCAGCAAACCGTCGATCGCCTGGCGCGATTCGCGCAGCTGCAACCGGACAATGCACTGGCCAACTATTATTACGCAGTCGCAGTTTGGAATACGATTTCGGCGAAGGCGGATGAAGCGTTTGACGCGCAGGCCGATGCCGACCGCGCGGCGCAAGTGGAGGCGCTGCTGCAAAAGGCAGTGCATCTGGATGCCAAACTGAGCGTCGCATATTTGCAGCTTGGAATCGTTTATTCGCAGCGCCGTGATTATTCACAGGCAATTGCGGCATATCAAAAAGCCATCGAAGTCAGTTCCGATCGCGACGAGACTCTCGCAGAAGCGCACTATCGGCTGGCGCAGACATATGCGCGCACGGGTGACACCGCAAAAGCTCAAGTAGAACTTAAACTGCATGCCGATTTAGATAAGCAAATAAAGGAGTCTGTCGACCGTGAGCGGCGCGAGATTCAACAGTTTGTGGTCTCGCTGCAGAACAGCAAAGCGAACTCCTCGCAACCGCACCCCTGATGCCGGTCACGGCGCGGGCGTAGAGCCAATCATCAGGTCCACGAACATTCGGTTGAACTTTTCTTTGTCCAGGTCGACTTGAATCTCTACCGGCTGCAGGGTCATTGCAACGGGCCCATTTTTTTCCGACCAGGTCAGCGTGTTGCCGTATCCCGCTCCCTTGTCGATGTCGACACTCATATAGCGCATCTCACTCTTGGTGATAATGGATGGATCGATCCACGCGGCCGCGGCGAGTTCGTCCCACATAATATCGGCGCCCGGAAAAGACTGATAAAAGCGCGCGATGTAGTGAGCTACCGGAGTGCCGGCCTTGTCGATCTCTTGGACCATGGCAGGCGTCAGGCTGGTCTTCACTGAGATATCTACGGGCGTGCAGACGATCTTTTTCCACGGAGCGCGCAAGACGACGTGCGCGGCTTCCGGTTCGAACCAGAAGTTGAATTCGTGTCTCGGATTATTGATGAACTCAGCGTTATCGGTTTGCGGTCCGAGGCTTCCGCCCATGAAGACCAACTCTTCCGCCAGTTCCGGAAATCGCGGGTCGAGAGAGATAGCCAGCGCGAGGTTGGTCATGGGTCCGCCCTCGTAAATCGTTACCTCGTGCGGATACTTGTGCACCATTCGAATCAGAAAATGGGCGGCATCTTCGTTCGCTGCCTTGGTTGTCGGCTGGCCTTCGGGGAGCGTGGGCACGACAAACGGCTCATGCCACCAGCGATCGTCCCAGGCGCCGGCGTAGGCCACTTTTCCGTAACGCTGTTGCCACCGTTGCGCTTCCTCGCGAGTGCGAACCAGGGGAAAGGCTGCGCCGGGGACGACGGGAATGTCGGTGCGTCCGATGATCTTGAGCAAGCGCAGGGTATGCGCCACTTCTTCATCGCGCCACTGGTCTCCGCTAACGACAGTGATGCCCAGCACCTCGACTTGCGGCGACTGGATCATCACGAGAAGAGTTTGCATGTTGCTTCCGCCGGGGCCGGAGCAATCTTCGTTGATAATCACTTTGCGGCGTTGCTGCGCTGAGGCAGCGAAGCATGTGAGAAGAAGCAGCGACGATAGAACGTTAAGGCTGCGTTTGAAATTAGAAGCCGCAAAGCCACGAAGGCTCACGAAGTTCTCCAGAGCTTTTGGGACGGGAAAAAGTTAAGGGCAGACTTGGTGCCGAAATTCCAGCTTGCCCAGTCTGCCCGAAGTTGAAAACCGTAAGCCGGCCGCCTAAAACTTGAGCTTGAGCGCGAGCTGAATCAGGCGCGGGTTGTTTACCGTGTTGTTGACGATGGCGAAGCTGGAGGGTGAACTTATGTCCATCATTCCAGTTCCCGCGGCACCCTCCAGGTAATATTGCGGATGGTTGAAGAGATTGAAGAATTCCGCGCGGAATTGCAAAGCCGTACCCTCTCGGAAAGCCAACGGAATGTCCTTGATCAGGGAGAAATCTGTATTCACAAAACGCGGACCGTAGACCGGGGCGCGGACTCCGGTGCCGAGTTCTCCGGTCGTGGCGACCTCGAACGCGCAAGGGTTGAACCAGTACTGTGAGATCGTGTGTACTTTTGTAGGTGGTGTATAGGGGCAGGTGGGATTTGCCGCTACGGGACCTGGCACGTTTGGATTGCCGACTTGGTTTGGACGCGCGAAGTTATTTCCGTTGTAAGAAAAATCCTCTCCGGAAACGTTACTGCTATCGACTACGTACAACGGGAATCCAGACGTAGCCCTTTCAATCAGATTGATTTGCCAATGTCCCAGCGCGGCGTCAACCGGACCGCTCCAGTCGCCGCCCCAGTACTTACCCTTGCCGAATGGCAGATCGTAGATAACGCTGGCGGTGAAGCTATCGTTGAGGTTCAGTTCTGAAAGGCCCCAATCCAGCTTTTTTGTTCCGGGTAGCGGCCAATATAAAGCTCCGGGGTTCGTTCCCAAGCCGTCTGGCATGCCCGAGTCAAAGGTGCGGGAATAGGTGTAGCCAATGAGGGCGTAAAGTCCGTGTCTCACGCTCTTCGTTTCAGCTTTGATTTCAAGGGAGTCATAGCGGGCTTGGCCAATGCTGTTGTTGCTGTCGACGCTCTGGTAGGGCGCTGCATAGGGCCAAGCGGTTCCATAAGGGGTCGAGTCAATGCCGCAGCCGAGCGTATAGCTGGGTTGGTAGGCCGGATTGGGAATGGGCTGGTTGGAACCGTTCAAGATTTGCTGGAAGCAAGCTAAGGGTGACTCGATGTTCTCATTCACTTGACTGACGAGGATATGCGCGCTGCGCGTCCCGGCGTAGCCCGCGGTCAGCACCACATTCCCTGGCACCTGGCGCTCGACGTTTAGATTGAATTGCTGAATGGTGCCTTGTCTGAAATTACGATTTTGGGATTGAATGGAGCCTGTGTAGGCAGAGGGGTTCACGGGCGAACTATAGACAGCACCAAGACCGCCGTTGACGGTCGTCGAAGATGGAGTGCCGACCGGAAGAAGGAAGCCTCCTGACAATGAACCGGCGGCCACTCCGTAGGTTAGACAAAAGGTGCAGGGATCGACTTCCGCATAGTAGGGCGGATTCTGCCATAGCCCTTGGCCGCCTTGATCCCACGAAGAATCATGGTAAATGGCATAACCGGCCCGGACCACTGTCTTGTCGCCTCCGAATGGCTTCCACGCCAAACCGATGCGCGGCTCCAAGGCCTTCTTGTCAAACTGAATGCCGACGCGCCCATCGGTGGCGACGCAACTGGTGCAGCCGGATACGCCTGGGCTGCCCGCCGGAACGAACCACTTAAGGCTCACAACATCAAAATTCGCCTGGCGATTTTCGCTCTCGGTTTCGGGGGGTACCAGAGCCCATGCAAAGCCAAGGTTCAAAGTGAGATTGGGAGTCACGCGCCAATCATCCTGCACGTAGGGACGAAACAGTTTGAAGCGGCGGCCAGTGGTGGCTCCAAGAAAAGTTTGGTCGTGAGCCGCAAAAACACCCATGCTGCCGAGCAGTAGATCGGCAATGTCATCGCCGGTTGCGGTTCCAAAGTTTACGATGTAACCATCCTGAAACGCGTTGTTGCGCACGTTCATTTCGTTGGCGCGATAGGTCATGCCTATACGGATATCGTGCTTGCCGCGAATGAGATCGATCGTGTCGCCTGCCGAGTAGACGTTGGTGCCACCCTGATAGGGCGCGTAGCCGCGGTCACCGATGGAAAAATAGCTTCCCATCTGGAAAGAAGTGAGGCCGCAACTCTCGCAATCTTTTGTTGACTGATTCAGGCTGGCGGGGTAGCCGGTTATCCCGTCGCAGGCAGCCCCGAGGTCAGCGCCGGGAATGTTCAACTTTGCAGCTTCGCAGGTTCCGGTGCCGAAAGAATTGATGTGATTGAAAATTCGGTTATATCCAAGATTGAGTTGGTTGATGGTGTTCGCGGAAAACACGTGAGTCTCGGATACCATCGCGTTGCGGCCATGATTCTCGATGTGCTGGTTGCTGCCAAAGGCGTTTTCTTCCGACCAGGTTGGCGAGCCGCCCGGGACGAAGTTGGTCGCCTGATCGTAGCTGAATCGCGCGAAAATCGTATCCTTACTGGAAAAATTGTGATCGACCCGGATGTCGCCTGTGCCTTCGTTGAGCCTGCGCACGGGTTGGTTGACGTAGTTAAATCCGGTGGCACTCGGGGGGGCATTCGGTACAGGGTAAAGTGCGGCCACCGCCGCGCCCTGCGCATTGACCAAGGCTGCGGGAATGACGGCACAGGCTGTCCCCGGAGTCTGGCTTCCATTGGATAGCACCGCTTCCGGCGTAACGGTGTTTCCCACGCATTGAAAAGGCTGCCCTGAGTACGGGTTGTTGAGCGTCGTCGCACCCAGAGCGGTGGGGCCCTCCTCGTAGTTGCCGTTCGCGTCGGGAGTAACCTGGGCAGCCGTCGGAACAAAACCCGTGAACGGCACGCCTTTGCGCTGCATCTTGGCTTGATAATCGATGAAGAAGAAGGTCTTGTCCTTCTGAATCGGAGCGCCGAGCGATCCGCCAAACTGGTTCAGATTGAATTTCCCCACGCTGTTGATAAACGGAGTCGACGCGTCGAGATCGGTATTGCGGAAGAATTCAAAAAGCGTGCCGTGAACCTGATTCGTGCCCGACTTAGTCGTGACTAAGACGGTCGGGCCGGCCCGCTCTCCATATTCCGCGGAATAGTTATAGGCCAGGACTCTGAATTCCTGGATGTCATCCATATCCGGGAAGATCGCAATTCCGCCTTCGTCGAGTTGGTTGTTGTCATTGCCATCGAGTAGCCAGTCAGTGCTCTGTTCGCGCGATCCGCCGACCGAAAGCGAGAAGGAACCGCGGGTGGCGGCTTCGCTGCTGGCGGCCTGGGTGAAGAAACTGTTCGGGTTCGTCGATGAAGTTGTTCCGGGAGTCAGCGTCGCGAGCTGCACGAAATTGCGCCCGTTCAACGGGAGGTCGGCGACCTCCTCGGCGGTGATGACCTGGCCGAGGGTTGGGTTCGCCGTCTCTACGGACACCTCGGTGGCGTTGACTTCGACGGTCGAGGTGACAGAGGCGAGGACAAGCGAGAAATCAATCTCCAGCTGTTCCGCGACTTGCAGGCGGATGTCTTTCTGCTCGGTGGTTTTGAAGCCCTGCGACTCTACGTGAATCGTATAGATGGACGGGGGCAGCAGCGGGACAAGGTAGTGCCCTGAGTCGTCGGTCTTGGTATCGCGCGTCAGGCCGGTGGCCTGGGAGGTGATCCTCACGCTTGCGCCGGCGATTACCGAGCCGGTTTTATCGGCAACGTTTCCGGAGAAGCTGCCATTGGCTTGGCTGTAAAGAAGCGGACAAAGGAAAAATACCGGACACAGAACGGCAACGAGCAGCGCAATTTTCTTCAACATTAGTTCTCACCTTTTACGGCCACTTGCTCTTCGTCGACGCAGCGGCAAATTAGACATGACTTCCCAAGGCTGAGGCCCGCTGAAACAATCGGGAGTTATCCCTTTTTAGCGATGGGCCATATAAATAGATTAGAAATGCAAAGTCAAGAGTTTTCGTGGCTAAGTGGCGAATGGATGGCGTTCGGAATGGGAATTCAGTTTTTCATAACGTCTTATGCTTTCGCGGATTCTTGCCGACGTGGCGGCCTGCGATTGTGATTCGCGGAGGAGCGCGGTAACTTTGCGCGACCACCGACCGGCACGCAGCTTCACGCCTTCTAATTTCCGTAGAATTCTGATTCCACTTGTAACGATCGCTCCTACGACGCCGACGTATGAATCTGCTTTACCCGTTCGCCCGCGCAACCAACAGAATTCCCACGCAGTAAAAGACGAACATCAGAGCAAGATACATTTTCGCTTTGCTGGGAGCGCCGGCAAATTCCTTCCACACGAGAACTCCCCACAGCGCAGCAACCATTGGTGCGGATTGTCCGATGGCATAGGAAATGGCTACTCCCGTGAAGCTGGCAGCGACCAGATTGAAGACCATGCCGATGCCCCAAACAAATCCGCCGAGCAGTCCGAGGGCGTGGCCGGAGATAGGGCCGCTGAAAAAGCCTGAGAAACTCACCGGCTCGCCAACCAGCGGATGCTTCATAAAATAAATATTCCAAATGGCGCAGGAGAGCAACGCGCCCAGCGTGAGAAAGACAGCAATGCTATAAGGACCGAGCGTGTTGCCATTGGTCATCGCGCGCGCCACAAACGGCGCCCAGAGCCCCATCAGAACGCCAGAAACGACGCAAGTGACGATGCTCTTCTTGGAGACCGAGCGGCCGGCAATGGCCAGGCTGCCATAGGCTTTGCCGTCGAGCACTACGGCGATGAATGCGCAAACCACGCCGGCGGCGAGGAGTGCCGCGTTTCCTTTAGGCTGCAAGGCATAACTCGAAATTACGCCGACGACGAGCGCGATCCCAATGGAAACCGGGAAGGCGATGGCGAGTCCGGCCATGTCAATCGCGGCCACGAGCAGGAGGTTCGCGAGATTGAAAATCGCGCCTCCGACCATGGTCGAGACGATGTTGGTGGTGTCGGCGAAACGAACGTTGTTTAAGAAACGATTGGCGTCATGCCCGGTGCTGCCCATGGTGAGCGCGAGAATCAGCGACACCAGAAAAATGCCGATTGCGTAATCCCAGTAAAATAACTCGAAGCGATAATTCTTCACGCCTTTGTAAGTATTAGCCCAGGAACCCCAACAGATGGCGCTTGTGATCATCATTGATAGTGCAAGACCCAGAGTGTGGGGTGTGAACATCGTTTCTCCTTAAGTTTCTGCCAGGACGGTCGCTCTCCGAACTGGCTCCGGACGGCGCTTTCTCGCGGGTTTACTTGCCGCGAATTCTAGAAACAAAAAGTTGCAGGAATCGGTCGGCATCGACTTCGACGCAGACCTTGGCATTGGGCTCAACTTTGTCGACGCCCTCGACCATATAACGATCGCCGTGCAGCACGTTGCGCTCAACCATGTTGTGGCGATTGGCGACGGTCTCGCCGCGCGTGAATTCGCCGCGCGTTTCGACATCCACGTGCATAGGCGGAGCTTTGACCAGCGTTGCGTCGATCGCTACCCCAACGGCCAGCGGATCATACATTGGCGTGCCACTGGAACCGAACTTCGCCGAGAGATCGATCAGATAGTGCGCCACCTGATAGATGAAATCGTTCACCGGCCCATGCATCTGCCCCAGTTGCTCGAGATATTTTGGCGAAAGCAACGTTTTGTCGCCAACGTCGAGGCCGACCATAGTCAGCGGCCATCCCGCGTGGAAGACGATCTGCGCCGCCTCGGGATCGTTATAAATATTGGCTTCGGCAGCGGCGGTTGAATTGCCTCCTGTGATCGATCCGCCCATGATGATGACTTCTTTTACGAGAGGGATGATCGAGGGATCTTTTTCGACCGCGAGCGCGATGTTGGTGAGCGGTCCGACTGGGACGAGCGTGATTTCATGCGGCGCGGCGTGCACCAATTCGATAATCAGGTCAGGGCCCCAACGCGAATCGACTTTGCATTTGCTCGGGGGCAATTCGATATTGGCTAATCCATTTTTGCCGTGCCAGAACTCGGCAGTGATCAGCTTTTGAAAGAGAGGATGCTGCGCGCCGGCGGCCACAGGGATATCGCATCGATTGGCTAGCGATATCATACGCAGCGCGTTTTCCAGGCCCTGCTTGGCGGTGACGTTGCCCGGCACTACGGTGACAGCGCGAACGTCGAGCTCGGGCGAATTCAATGCTAGCATCAGCGCCATGGCGTCGTCGGAACCAGGATCGGTATCGAGGATGATTTTCTTGCCGGCTGCAAATGCGGGGATCGAGAGCGTCATTACGAAGCATGCGGAGAGAATTGCGGCGACTATAAACTTTTGCGGGATTTGAAAACCGTCGGTCGGAATCATGAGAAGTACCTCCAAAATGCGAATTACAAGACGCAGGAATCGGGCCGTAGCGTAGCCGCGCAACCTCCCACTGTCAAGGCATCACCGGTATTCCGCTTTCATCGTATCTGCTTTCATCGTATGTGCCGTACAATTACACGGCAATGAGTCGCTTGCCAAACTTTTGGGGGTTGCGACCCGTCGCCGAAACCAACATCTAAGGGTTTGTCGGCGCCCCTAAAGCGGCGGTCGATAGTCAAGCGATTCGCGCAGAACATCATGCCTGTCGAACACAACCAGTCTCGGAGCATCGCGCCACACGCCTCTGTTGGCGGCGTGATCGCTGAACTGGCGGGGCGGCCCCTCCTGCCAAATGCTGGCATTCCTCTCAATCTGGATTGGGTGCGTGAGGTTCGCGTCAACACTAGCGCGATCGAACGTCGAGCTCAGTCGCAGGTCGCGCGGCGGACGGTGAAAAAAGAATGGCAGGCGGCGTGGCTGCTGCGCGCGATCACCTGCATGGATCTGACGACTCTCTCCGGCGATGACACCGACGAGCGCGTGCGCCGATTGTGCGCCAAGGGGCGGCATCCGATCCAGCCGGGGTTGGAACAGAAACTTGGAATTGAAGCGTTGCAGATTAAAGTTGCGGCCATCTGCGTCTATCACACGTTTGTGGAAACGGCTTTGCACGCGCTTGAGGGCAGCGGAATCCATGTCGCGGCTGTGTCAACCGGATTCCCTGCCGGCCTGTCGCCGCTGGCGGAGCGGATCAATGAGATTCGCCGGTCCGTTGAGGCGGGCGCGCATGAGATCGACGTCGTCATCACCCGCGCACACGTTTTTGGCGGGCGCTGGCAGGCGCTCTATGACGAAGTGGCGGCCTTTAAACAAGCATGCAGGCCGGCGCACATGAAAGTCATCCTCGGAACCGGCGACTTACTTACCCTGCGTAACGTGGCGCGAGCGAGCATAGTCGCGATGATGGCAGGCGCTGACTTCATCAAGACTTCAACGGGCAAAGAACCGACGAACGCAACCTTGCCGGTGGGGCTGGTGATGACGCGTGTCATCCGCGAATATGCGCAGCAAACTGGCATGGCGGTGGGATTCAAGCCCGCAGGCGGCATTCGGACCGCGAAACAATCGATCGACTGGCTGGCGATGATTAAAGAAGAGCTAGGCTCGTCATGGCTGCGGGCGGAAATGTTTCGCTTCGGAGCGAGTGGGTTGCTGGGCGACATTGAACGGCAACTTGAGCACTACGCGACTGGGCGCTATTCGGCGGAGTATCGGCATCCGTTGGCGTGAAACGGTCTTGGTGCAAGAAATCTTGGTGCGTTAAGTGACAACTGAATTAAGTAAGAATCGAGCACACGCCAATGAGCATTGCCGAAAAATTTGTGAGCATGGAGTACGGGCCCGCTCCTGAGGATTCGAAAGAAGCCGTGGCGTGGCTGGAGCGTCATGGCTACCGCTTCCAACATTTCATTGGCGGCGAGTGGCGGGCGCCGGCGGCCGGCGAGTATTTCGATACCGTCGATCCTTCAAACGGAGAGAAACTGGCGTCGGTTGCGCAAGGCTCGGCGGCTGATATTGAGGCTGCGGTCAAAGCCGCGCGGGCAGCATCTTCGAAATGGCAGTCACTTACTCCACATGCTCGCGCGCGCTATTTGTACGCGATCGCCCGGCTGGTGCAGAAACATTCGCGGCTGTTAGCGGTTCTCGAGACGATGGACAATGGCAAGCCCATCCGCGAGAGTCGCGATATCGATATTCCTCTGGTGGCGCGGCATTTCTATCACCATGCGGGGTGGGCGCAACTCCTCGATCAAGAATTTCCCGAGTATGTTCCTTGCGGGGTCGTTGGGCAGATCATCCCCTGGAATTTTCCGCTGTTGATGCTGGCCTGGAAGATTGCCCCGGCGCTCGCGACAGGTAACACCGTTGTCTTGAAGCCGGCAGAGTTCACGCCGCTCACTGCACTCGTCTTCGCCGGAATCTGCCAGGAAGCCGGATTGCCCGCGGGTGTGGTCAACATCGTCACTGGAGACGGCGCAACGGGCGAGGCGCTGGTCAAACATCCTGACGTCGATAAGATCGCCTTCACCGGATCGACGGAGGTCGGACGTGCGATTCGCGCCGCGACGGCGGCGAGCCACAAGCGTCTTTCGCTTGAACTGGGTGGAAAATCTCCGTTTATTGTTTTCGAGGACGCCGACCTCGATAGCACGGTCGAAGGGCTGGTCGATGGAATCTGGTTCAATCAGGGTCAGGTGTGCTGCGCGGGCTCACGCCTGCTGATGCAAGAGAGCATTGCCGAAGTTCTAATCGCCAAAATTCAGGATCGTATGAGCACCTTGCGCGTCGGCGCGCCGCTCGACAAGGCGATCGACATTGGCGCGATTGTTGCCGGCGTGCAGCTTGATCGCATTCGCAAGCTCGTCGATCAAGGCGTCGCCGATGGGGCCACTTGCTGGCAGCCGCAGATCGCGTTGCCTTCGCGCGGATTTTACTATCCGCCAACGCTGCTGAGCAATGTGCACCCGACGTCGATTGTGGCGCAGCAAGAAATTTTTGGGCCGGTGCTGGCGGCGATGACATTCCGCACGCCTTCGGAAGCGGTCGAACTGGCGAATAACACGGTTTATGGATTGGCCGCCTGCGTCTGGAGCGAGAGCATCAACGTCGCCTTGCATGTTGCCTCGCAAATCAAGGCGGGTGTGGTCTGGGTGAATTGCACGAATCTGTTCGACGCGTCCTGCGGCTTTGGCGGCTATCGCGAGAGCGGCTACGGACGTGAAGGCGGACGCGAAGGCCTGCTCGAATATATGGAGCCGGCGTGGTTCAAGAACGCGCCGATGCTGCCGGCGGAGACGACACGGACGCTCGAGACGGAACTCGACGAGGATTTTGACACGTCGACTGGCGCCGTTGACGGTGTTGCGCGGGCGATCGATCCTCCGACAATCGATCGAACTGTCAAGCTCTATATCGGAGGCAAGCAGGCGCGGCCTGACTCGGGCTATAGCACGGAGGTGCGCGCGTCCGACGGACGATTGCTCGGAGAAGCTCCGCTGGGTAATCGCAAAGATATTCGCAACGCTGTCGAGGCGGCGCGCAAGGCCACCGGATGGGCGAAGGCCACGGCGCACAATCGCGCGCAAGTTCTTTATTACTGCGCGGAAAATCTTTCGCAGCGGCGCGATGAAATTGCACATCGGCTAGCCGACGCGGTTGGCGAAAAGCAGGCTGCCGTGGAAGTGGAGCTCAGCATCGAGCGCATTTTCTCTTACGCGGCATGGGCCGATAAGTTCGATGGCGCGGTGCACAATCCTCCGTTCCGCAATGTTGCGATCGCGATGAATGAGGCGATTGGAACGGTGGGCGTCATTTGCCCGCGAGAGACGCCGCTGCTCGGATTTATTTCTGTCGTGATGCCGGCGCTAGCTGTGGGGAACACGGTGATCGCTGTCCCATCCGAAACTTATCCGCTCATCGCGGGCGATCTTTACCAACTGTTCGATACCAGCGATCTACCCGGCGGCGCGCTCAACATTGTCACCGGATATACCTCGCAGCTCTTGAAGACGCTCGCTGAACACGACGACGTCGATGCCATATGGTGCTTCGGCGATGAGGCCAGTGCCGCCGCGGCTAAGGCGATGTCGGTGGGCAATCTGAAGCAGGTGTGGACGAACGAAGGGCGCGCCATCGATTGGTTCAACCCGAAACTGGGCGAGGGACGGTGGTTTCTTGAGCATGCCACGCAAGTGAAGAATATCTGGGTTCCTTACGGCGAATAGAGAGCGTGTCGTTGGCATTAACGTGGTGAGGCATCCCCATAAGACCTGCGATGAAAATATGGCTGAAGCGCATCGTAATCGGCTCCTGTTTAGTGGGGTTAGGAGTGCTGTTCTCATGGGTGTGGTTCATCGAAATGGTGAAGCGGTACCCGATGGACTACGACCCGATAGATATCGAGTACGTGCTCTGGAAGCATGGCCTTAATCAGAACATGAATCTCGACCACGCGCTCGTAGCAATGACTCACGATACGTGGGTTGTAAAGCTTGTTGAGGGGAAAACGAAAAAGCAGCTGACGGAGCGGTTCGGCGCCATCCGAACGTACAACCAGGCGCGACCTTACGACCAGTACTGTGCCAACCTACCTGAGACTGTGGGTGACTAGGAGTTCGCTCGAAGGGGAAGGAAGTAGTCATGCTTCGGGACAGTGACTGGCTTGTGATCCTTGATAACGGGAAAGCCGTAGATCTCGTTCTATGTAAGGGACTGTAAAGGCGTGCGGCCTTCGTCTCTACTGGAAATCACGTAAGCCTCATGAAAGCAACGCGCACGCCTCGTGTAAAAATTTGCTGCATCGGGAGCGTTGAGGAAGCGGCCGTGGCGGTCGACTGTGGAGCGTCCGCGCTCGGCTTGGTTTCACACATGCCGAGCGGGCCGGGTGTAATCGGCGATGAACTCATCGGGCGAATTGCCGCGAGCGTTCCGCCCGCCATCGGAACATTCCTGCTGACCTCGCGACAGAGCGTTGCCGCCATTATCAAGCAGCATCGCTTCTGCCGGACGAATACGATCCAACTCTGCGATCATCTCACTCGCGGGACACACCGCGATCTCAAAGATGCCTTGCCTGGAATCTCTGTGGTTCAGGTCATCCACGTGACCGGTCCCGAATCCGTGCAGGAATCGACGCGTGTGGCACCGCATGTGGACGCAATCCTGCTCGATTCCGGAAACCAGAAACTCGCGGTCAAGGAATTAGGCGGGACGGGAAGAACTCACGACTGGACGCTCAGTCGCACGATCCGGGAACGAATCGGCGTCCCGCTGTTTCTCGCCGGAGGGCTCAATCCCGAGAACGTCGGCCAGGCCATCGAAGAGGTAGGTTCGTTCGCGCTCGATGTATGTTCCGGCGTACGAACCGACGGCAAGCTGGACCCAACCAAGCTAAAGCGGTTCTTTCGAGCGGTCCGCAGCTCGGGCGCGTAATAACCAGTGGCCAACCTCGAGGGGCTACTTTAAGATCGCGATCCCTATCGTAAGTGACGAAAAAAACATTGCAACCAAGGCGCTTAAAACGAGAGCCACTACGCTCATACATCCATAGGGTGTTGGGAAATGGCTTGCGTTGTGGTGGCTGCTCTCCGGAACTTCCGGTTCGCGTTTGCCCGGCACTGAGTTCTCCAGTACGGCGATTTCGGGCCCGCTATCTGCACGAGTCTGCAGACGGCAGCTAAATATCCCACGATCCCGCAAACGCTTCAAAATCAGCTTGTCCCAAGTCTAACTGTCGGTATCGCGTTGACTTTTGCGTGCCCTACAGGCAAACTCTCAATTCGCGCGTGCTCTGCATTTGGGGCGCGCTACGAGCTCGTTGCCACGTGCGCGACGAGGCGAAGACGGAACCAGGAAACATTCACTTTATGCCCGCAGATCGCGTCTCCTATACGCTCGATTCGACGTTGGAGACGGTGAACAATGCCGAAGAAACGGCTGGCCGGATGGCGACCGAAGCCGGTTTTGACGACGAGGAGGTCATGAAGATCTCCATGGCGGTGCGTGAAGCGGCAGTGAACGCAGTCTTGCATGGCAATGCCTACGACCCCAGCAAGAAGGTTACACTGGCATTTGAACGTACGACTCGCGACCTGGTCATTGTCATCAAAGATCAAGGTAAAGGCCTCGACGCCAGCAAGATTCCCGACCCGTTGGCGCCCGAGAACCTGATGAAAACATCGGGGCGTGGTATTTTCCTAATACGCTCGTTCATGGACGAGGTGGAAATCCACCCCTCCCAGACGGGCACCGAACTTATAATGATCAAGCACGTCCACGGCAACCCCGCGGACTCCAAGGAGGCTCCTCAGTGACAATGAAGTCCAGCACTCGACAGGTGGATGGCGTCACGATTGTCGATCTCAGCGGCCGGATCACCCTCGGCGAAGGCAGCGTGGTTCTGCGCGAAACTGTGCGCGACCTGCTTTCCAAGGGGCAGAAAAAAATCCTGCTCAACCTCGGCGACGTGAACTATATCGACAGCTCCGGTATCGGCGAGCTGGTCAGCGCATTTACCACCGCCAAGAATCAGGGCGGCGAACTCAAGCTGCTCAACCTCACCAAGAAAGTCCACGACCTGCTGCAGATTACGAAACTCTACACCGTCTTTGACGTCAAGGAAGACGAAGCGGGCGCGGTAAAGTCTTTCACGAAATAGTGGACGCGGCTTGCTTCATTCGGGAATAGTTCGCCGCGAATTTGTGGCCAGCCGGGGCGTGGCCCCGGCACTCCACCTTTTTTGACGAGGTGCGCTACTTCCCTTTTCGGCACGGCGCCGCGAAAAATTGCGCGCGAATCAACGCTGACCCTCTTCCTTCCACCTACAATCAAAATTGAGGACGCACTTCTCGCCGCCTCAGTCCCTATGCTTCGCTCTTCTGCTGTTTTCGTTGCAATTATTTTTGTGATCGTACTTTCTATGGCCTCGATGTGCGACGCGGGCAATACTCCTGCGCATGACTGTGTGTCATTCGCCGAGGCGGCGAAGCACTTGGGCGCCGGCCAATGCGTCCGCGGAACTGTGCTGCATGTTGAGACGGGCACCAAAGGTGTCACCGTGCTCAACTTCTGCAAAGATGGCAAGGCGTGTCCCTTCACCGTCGTTGTGTTCCCCTCCGACCTCAAGAAAATGGGCGATGTGCGTCAGCTCGAAGGCCAGCAGATCGAGATTAAGGGAACGATCCAGGATTATGACGGTCGCACTCAGATCATTTTGCGCCGCGCCAAACAGCTGGGCGAGGGCGCATTCCTATTATTTCCCATGGTGCCCACCGATTACGACGTAGAACGCGCCGGCCACAACGCGACGAAAGCGAAGCGCGTGAAAACTCCCAAGGCGAAAAACGTTAGAGAAGAAGCGCCACTTCCAATTGAAGAGGCCGGAGAACCGCAGTAAGAAAAGCTGCTTCAGCTCGGCAGCTCGAAGCAGCCCTATGCCACTTGTCAGTTGTTTGAAACCTAGAAGCGGAACACGATACCGCTTGTGATCCTCACATTGTTGCTCTGGCTGGATGAGGGGCCTCCGTCAATACCCCCGATATGGTAGTAGACCCAATCCACATCCGCTACGCGAAACGAGATGGCATGGGCAACTTTGACGTCGACTCCACCACCGAACATCATAGTAAAACCGTTCGTGGAGACCGACACACCGTCTGCGGACGCGCCGAGGCTGGATCCGCCCACCAGGAAATGCGCGAATGGGTTTACCTTGCCCTCGCGGAACGCAACCACCGGACCGCCGGAGTAGCTGTAAACGTGAGCGTTTACGCCATCGACCGTTGCGTAGCTGCCGCTCAAATCGCCCGTCACACCGACAAATTTGTTGAAGTAGCCGGTTACGGCAGCATCCCAGCCATTAAAACCTTGGCCACTTACGCCATCGCTACCGCCAATGTGCAGGTATTGATAGCCGCCGAACACCTCTACCCTATCTTGCGCCATCGACGGAAGCGAAAGAAGTCCCAGAAATACAATCAAAGCCACAACTTTTTGCATACTTTCTCCTTTGCGAAAATTGAACTTCAACCTGATTCCGATTGCGAACCTGACATCTAACCGTGGCTCTTAGTGAACAGTTAGATAGGCTACTTAGCGCAAAGTCGACCGTAATACAGCGGTACTATAGCATTCTGAAGGTGGTGTTACACGTGACATTATCACACTTATGCGTGACTTATCTCACACCATACCCTTGCGTAACTCGTCCAGAGGATACTTAGTCCCCCGCCACACGATACCCCCGTTCCAAAGCGTGAGAATCATGGAGCGCAAGAGCGTATACATGAACAGGCTGGTGCTCACGGGATGCAGAAAAAAATAATAAGATGGCACGGCCGACATGCCCGACATGCCGCGATAAATACCAAAGAGTGAAATTAGCGCGATTGCATAAGGAACGCGTGCCCATCCATGGGCCAGAAAGACACCGAGAAATGGCCCGAGATTCAGAAAGCCCAGGCCGATAATCGTGATCACGGTTCGCCACCATTGAAAAGAAAGTACGGCAAAAACATTCTTGGTGAGATTGTTGACGATGCCAAATGCGCCTTTTGCCCAGTGGAGCGAAATCAGGTCTTCGCCAAAGACATTGCGCTGGGCGAATCCAGAGTTCTTGACGATCTTGCCGAGTTTCATGTCATCGACTACTTCCATGCGCAAGGCGCGATACGTTCCCACCGAGTCATAGACCGAGCGCCGCACCATGTTGAAAGCGCCGACACCCATATGATCGCGCGCCCTTGGATCTGCCACTTTCCATGGCCGGTGTCCAAATACAAAAAGCGCCTGGAAGAAGGCAATCATCATTCTCTCGCTCGGTCGTTTCATGATCATGCGGGGAAAAAGAACGACATGGTCGGCGCGCTCGACTTCGGCATAGGCGATGGCGCGCCGCAGGGCATCCGGCTTAAACAGCACGTCGGCGTCGGTGAAGAGTAGCCAGTCTCCGGTCGCCTTCTGGCCGGCCGTCCACATGGCGTGCGTTTTTCCTAGCCATCCTGAGGGTAGTTCCGAAACGTGAATCACCTTCAACGGTTTAGAGCAGACACTCTTATCCGTCTCTGTCGGCAGTGTGGGTACTCTCGGCAAGCGGACAGGAGTGTCCGCTCCACATGATGCTGCCACTTCGTCCATGATTTTGCCGGTGCGGTCGGTCGAACGATCGTCGACGGCGATCACTTCGTAGTTGGAATAATCGAGAGCAAGCAACTGCCCAAGCGTCTTGCGAATGTCTTCTTCTTCGTTACGCGCCGGAACAATAATGCTGACTCGGGGCTCGCCACTTGCTGTCGCGGGTCTGCGATCCCATTCTGGCCGCGCTATGTCGGTGACGTGCGGCATGCCGATCGCCGCTTCGACAATGCGCGAAAACCAGGCGAGTGCGAGAATCCCGCCTGCAATCCAATTAATTATTTGCCAATGCATTCGGCCGGGAAGATGCCTTTCAGGAAACCGGCAATGCCGCAGACTCGTCCGCCATTCGCACGGGCGGTGCGAAGCGCATGCCGTAAAACAGTATGGCAGACGAGAGCGCGATTGCGACAACCGGACCAAGAAAGGCAAGGCGCAACGAATACCTATCCGAGATGTAGCCGATGAGGACTGGCGATGGCACATCGCCGAGCAGGTGGAAGACAAAAATGTTGGCGGCGAGGGCGGCGGCTCGCACATGCGGTCCGACAGAATTGATCACCGCGGCATTGAGCGGGCCTGTGTTCAAAAGAAGCAAAAACTCGGCGGCAAAAATACCGACAACCATCGGCTTGCCGTTCGCGAACAAGGCAACACACATGGCCGGAATGCCTAATGCCAAGCTGACGGCCGACACCAGATAATGTGCGGACTTAGTGCGCCGCAATAAGCGATCGGAAATCCATCCGCCCGCGAGAGATGCAACCAGTCCGTTGGTAATCGTGCTCAAGCCGAAAATAATATTCGCATCGAGGAGGCTGTAGCCGTGGGCACGATGGAGAAATGTCGGCATCCAGACCTGAAGACCGCCGAGCGCGAAGGTCATCATAGCCATGCCGAATGTCGCGGTGAGGAACGCCGGGTTGCGAAGCAGGCTGGGCAGTGTGTCGCGATCTTTGGTATTGATTTCCGCGATATCAAAATGGCCGAGTGGGGGTTCCGGGATCAACAGCAGTAGCAGAGCCAGAACCGCGCCGGGGGCAGCTCCTACATAAAAGGGAGCGCGCCAACCGTATTTTGAACCCACGACTCCGCCGAGCAAATAGCCAAGCGCGGTTCCAACCGGAATCGCGAGATAAAATACGCCCATGACGCGGCCGCGCTTTTCGACGGGAAACATGTCAGCGACAAAAGTTGGAGAAAGAATGACAAAGCTCGCTTCGCCAATGCCCACCAGGGTATGGCGGATGAGCAGTTGGTTAAAGTTTGTCGTGACTGCAGTTAACAGAGTGGCTGCGCTCCAGATCAACGCGCCGACAACGATTACGCGTTTGCGCGAGAAGCGGACGGAGAGCGGCCCCATGAAGGGCGCCGCGCACATATAAAAAATGAAAAAGATGCTGGTGAGTAAGCCGAAGGCGGCGTCGCTGCGATGAAATTCCGCTTTGACTAGATCCTGCACCGCGAACAGGACGGAGCGGTCGATGTAATTAAGGAGGTTCAGCGCCGTCAGTAGCGCGAGCGCCGCGCGCGGATAAAGTTTGATCGGAGGCACGAGTCGAGCGAATATAGTTCGAGCGAATATAGCATGACAAGGAAAGAAGTCAGAGACCGCACTCCGAGGAGATCGTATGGCGCGCGGGGCCGTGGCTGAGTCCGAACTGAATCAGGCAAATATTCGCGAGGTTTTGCTGGAAAACGGCCGCTCCTGGCCGTGGACGATGATGCCTGGCAGTTTGGCGTGGTCTGAAATCACCATCCGCAAAGTTCCATCGGGCTCAACGACGTTAATGCGATGAACGGTGAGCTCGTCGAAGCTGTCATGTTTGGGAGTGGCAGCCCCGGTCAAAAGAACGATTCCGAAAACCGTGCTCATCGAAACTGAGTAAATCAGCAGAATCTTTTGGCTTATGCCGCTCATCTTCGTCTCCTTGTCACCATCTTCTTTCCCCTCGGCCACTTCGCAATCACGACCGTCGAAATCCCTCCACGCGGCCGGAACTCTCCCTTGACCTCGGCCCATACCGGCTTGGCCCAGCGGACGACATCCTCCAGCACTTGATTGACGATATTTTCCTGAAAGATACCGAGGTTGCGATACGACTGTAGATATCCCTTCAACGACTTCAATTCCAGGCATAGACGATCGGGTTGGTATCGGATCACGATGTCGCCGAAGTCAGGCAGGCCTGTCTTGGGGCAGACAGAAGTGAATTCGGGATCGTCGACAATTATTTCGTATCCCGGAAACTGGTTCGGCCAGGTTTCAATTTCCGGAAAATTGTGGTCGAGGCCGGCGCCTGCATGCTCAGCTGTATAGCGCGGCGATGCCTTGTGGGAAGATCGCGAGCGGGAAGATTTTGCCATCTGATTATTGTACCGAGAGCGACACCGATTCACGGGCGGACGAATGGCGAGCCGGTTGCCTGATGCAAAAACAATTCGGGTTGCCATTTCTGACGCAAACGGACAGTCCGCGGCATCTAACAAGGCAAGTCTCGCGTGCATTTGCCTGCGTCTCGCCGCGCGTGGATGATATACAGTGAAGCTTGCAGCTTTCTCTTCATGCCATTGAATGGAAACAGTTCGGGAAGCCAGCCGCGGCGCTGGTGGGTCACGGGTATTGCGATTCTGGCGGCGGTAGTTGTGCTCGCAGCCTTCGTCTCGCGCCGCGATGATTCGATCGCAGTACGCACCGCCGTCGTCGCGGAGGGTTCGATTCGCAGCCTGGTTTCGACCAACGGAAAAATTGAGCCGCTCAACAACTTCGAAGCGCACGCTCCGGTCGCAACCAGCGTGCAGCGCGTGCTGGTCAAAGAAGGCGACGCGGTCAAGAAGGGGCAATTGCTGGTTGTTCTCGATGACGCTGAGGCTCGCGCCCAGGCTGCTCGCGCCCAGACTTTGTTAAAGGCGGCGCAGGCCGACCTGAGCGCCACCGAACGCGGCGGCAGCCAGGAAGAAATGCTGAGCCTCGACTCCCAGCTTGTAAAAGCCCGTGCCGATCGCGATACCGCGCAGCGCAATTTGGACGCGCTGAAAAAACTCGAAGGCGAAGGCGCCGCCACAGCGGGCGAAGTACGCGAAGCCGAAAGTACTCTTGCGACCGCCGAAGCGCAGCTTACCTTCCTCAAGCAAAAACAGACGAAGCGATATTCCAACGCCGATTTAGCGCACGTCGAAGCGCGACGCTTGGAAGCTGACGCCACTTATGAAGCGGCGCAGGACGTATTGTCCAAATCCAACGTCCGCGCTCCGTTTGATGGCATCGTTTACTCGCTGCCCGCGAAGCAAGGCGGCTTCGTCGCCGCCGGAGACCTTCTGCTGCAAGTAGCCGATCTGCGCAAAGTGCTGGTGCGCGCCTTTGTCGATGAACCCGACGTGGGCCGGCTGACTCCCGGCGATCCGATTGAAGTTACCTGGGATGCCGTCCCAGGCCGCGTGTGGCACGCTACTGTAACCGCCGTTCCCTCGACCGTAAAGCTGCACGGCACGCGCAACGTCGGCGAGACGACCAGCATCATCGATAACAAAGATTTGAAGTTGCTTCCGAACATCAATGTCGGAGTAACCATTGTGGTTGCTCAGCACGATCACGTGTTGGTGGTGCCGCGTGAGGCGGTGCGCATGGACGACTCCAAGCCCTACGTCCTGGAAGTCTCCGGCCACGAACTCAAGCGCCGCGATGTGGAGACTTCCCTTTCCAGTCTCACCCAGGTTGAAATCAAGAGCGGCCTCTCGGTCAATGACATGGTCGCGATCAGTTCAATTAATGGCAAGCCTATCGGTGACCGAACGCAGGTCAAGTTTTAGATGATCGGTCGCGTCGCCAAAGTTTTCCTGGTCGCGCTCATCCTCCTTGGCGCGCTGACGGCCAGTGTGGCGGATACTCTTCAGGACATGTTGGCGGCTGGCCGCATCGATGACGCTATCGCCAATTTGAATAGCCGTCTTTCATCTGTTCCGTCCGATGCCGAGGCTTCGAACTTGCTTTGCCGCGCTTACTACGCGCTCGGCGATTGGGATCGCGCGGAACCGCACTGTCGAAAAGCAACGACGCTCGATCCTGACAACAGCCGCTTTCATCTTTGGCTGGGGCGCGTGTATGGAGAAAAAGCGGATCGGGTAAATTTTTTATCGGCGGCGGGTCTCGCGGGAAAGGTTCGCGGCGAATTCGAACGCGCGGTGCAATTAGATCCGAAGGATTTGGATGCCCGTCTCGATCTCGCGGAGTTCTATCTGTCCGCTCCGGGCATCGTCGGAGGCGGGGAACAGAAAGCTCGGCAGCACGCGCAGGCGATAGGCGCGCTTAACCCTGCCCGCGAGCATTGGGTCTACGCCCGCATCGCCGAACGGAAAGATGACCCGGCAACCGCTGAACGGGAATATCACCAGTACATCGATCTCAGCCACGGTGATGCGGAGGCGTGGCTCAACCTTGCACTTTTTCTCCGCCGCCAGAAGCGCTTCGATGAAATGGAACAAGCCATCGTGAAGCTCAGTCAGGCGCCGATGGCAAAGCCCGATGTGCTGGTCGAGGCGGCCCAGATGCTCTACGGAGCCGGCCGCAACAATTCCCTCGCGATCGAAATGGTGCGCCGCTATCTAACCTCTGGTCCGGTAGAGGCGGCCCCGGCGTTTAAGGCGCGATATCTGCTCGGCACACTGCTAGAAAAACAAGGCGACAAAGATGGCGCCGCGCGCCAGTATCGCGCTTCCCTGGCGCTGGTTCATAACTTCAGCAGCGCGCAGAAGGCGCTCACCCGAGTTGCTCACTGAGGATGGTGAGATTTCTTCCCCTTCGCCGTGGTGTTCTCAATAGCTTGCCAAGTCACTCCCCGCCTTGCGTCCGGAGCACTACAATTTGTGCGTCGCGAATTGTCATTCCCGGCGCGGCGCGGCCTGCTCCCTTTGCGCAGGCTGATTGAGGCTTCCAAATAGTTTTTGGCGATTTCTGGCCGACCGATGAAGGTGAAGAGATGAAATTCCGATTGACGCAGCGTTCGCGTTCCACACATTTGCTTGCATCCCTTACGGCCGCACTGACCGCCGTACTGATGACCGCAACGCTCGGCGATGCCGAACCGTTGCCCCTTGAGCGCGCTATTCGGCTCGCGCTGACGCATAGCACGACTTCGGCAATCGCCAGCGCCGATGTGCAGCGCGCTTTGGCCTCTTATCGCGAACTTCACAACGCCTACATTCCGCAACTCTATCTTGGTTCAGGACTCGGCTATACCTACAATTATCCGCTGAGCATCGAAGGAAGCGCACCGGCACTGGCGAATGCCATCGCGCAAAGCTCGGTGTTCAACCCCGCGCAAAAGCAGTTCCTCGGCGCAGCGAAAGCGGAATGGCATGCGGCCGAATTTCAAGACAAAGACCAACGCAACGCCACCATTCAAGACGTCGTTTTAACCTATGCTGAGCTGGCAAAGTGGGAGGCAAGGCTTGTTCGGTTGCAGCAGGATCAAACCCAGGCCGAGCACATGGAACAAGCTGTGGCCGAACGCTTGCAACAAGGCATAGACAGCGCCGTCGATCTCAATAAAGCCAGGTTAACGGTAGCCCGGGTTCGTCTTCATCAGGCCGAAGCGCGTGGCTCAGCCGACGTGCTTCGCCGTCACCTGTCGAACCTGACCGGCGTGCCGGCTTCGAATATTGATATCGCGCCAGAAACAATTCCGGCTCTGCCGCCGGCTGCGCCAGAAGATCTTACCGAACGAGCGATCGCTTCCAGCCCGGCCGTTAAGGTTGCCCAAGAACATTCTCTCGCAGAGTCAATGCGCGCCCTCGGGGAGCATCGCTCTTTATTGCCGTCAATCGATTTCTCCGCCCAGTATGCCCGCTTTTCCACCTTCAATCACTACGCCGAGTACCTGCCTCAAGGAAGCTTTAGACCCGACAACGCCACGATTGGGGTTGCCCTTAAGATCCCACTGTTCAATGCCAGCCAACGTGCTCGCGCCGACGCCGCCCAGGCTGAAGCTCTGAAAGCTAAGAGTCTGGCAGTCGCGGCTCGCAATCAGGTCGCGGAAGATACACTAAAACTGCAACGCACCGCCGAGCAACTCGAAGCCGCCCGCGACGTTGCACAACTGGAATATCAACTGGCGCAGTCCGGCCTCGAAGCCGCACAGACGCGAGTCGACGCGAAGACCGGCACCTTGCATGAATTAGCGGATGCACGTGTGCAGGCGGCGGAGCGCTATCTGCTTTTCCAGGATGCTGATTTCGAGTATCAGCGCGTCCGTTTGAACCTGCTTCGCGCCACCGGCGATTTGGAAAGATGGGCATTGCCAGACGCCGCCTCGCCAGTCCCGGCCTCGAAATAGCAGGGCCACCTCAACCCCCTCATCCGGCGAGCACACGATTCTCGCGCCTCAATGCGCCAAAACGACGTTCGGCGTGGTTCTTTTGCTCTTTAGCCCTGGCTAAGGCACACTTGGACAAAGAGTTCCATGCTTTAGCCAAGGTCAACGATGTACCTGAATAGTAGCGTCTGCCGGGATTAGAGCGGCCGCAACGGTGTTAAAATAGAGACTCCCAACTATGCCTTTAAAAACGCTGTTTTTAAATCCTCCCTCCTTTGAGAATTTCGACGGCGGCGCCGGTTCGCGCTGGCCGGCCACACGTGAGATTGAGTCGTATTGGTACCCCGTTTGGCTCGCGTATCCGACCGGAATGCTCGAGGGCGCACGCCTGCTCGACGCCCCGCCCCATCACATCACAGCGGAAGAGACGATCCGCACCTGCAAGGACTACGAACTGCTCGTGCTCTTTACCAGCACCCCCGGATTCGCCGGCGATGTGCGCATCGCCGAGGCCATTAAAGACAGCAATCCTCACATCAAGATTGCCTTCGTAGGGCCTCATGTCAGCGTACTGCCCGAGAAATCCTTGATGGAGGCGAAGGTCATCGACATCGCCTGCCGCAAAGAATTCGACTACTCCATCGTCGAATACGCGCAAGGCAAGCCGATCGAGGATATTTTAGGCATTTCTTATCGCAAGAATGGCGGCGTCGTGCATAATCCCGACCGCCCGACCATCCAGGATCTTGATTCCCTGCCGCACGTGACCGACGTATACCGGCGCGATCTCGACGTTCGCCGCTACAACGTGCCTTTCCTGTTGCATCCCTTTGTCTCGCTCTACACCACGCGCGGATGCCCTGCCCAGTGCACCTTCTGTCTCTGGCCGCAGACGCTCAGCGGGCACCCATGGCGCAAGCGCTCCACCGACGACGTGGCGCGTGAGATGGCCAAGGCGAAAGACTACTGGCCGTATGTCAAAGAATTTTTCTTTGATGACGATACTTTCAACCTGCAAAAGGCTCGCACCGTCGAACTGTGCGCTAAGTTGAAGCCGCTGGGCCTGACCTGGTCATGCACTTCGCGCGTCACTACCGACTTCGAAACGCTCAAGGCAATGAAAGAAGCGGGATGCCGGCTCTTGATCGTCGGCTACGAATCGGGCGATCAGCAGATTCTGAAAAACATTAAGAAGGGCGCGACCGTCGAGCGTGCGCGCCAGTTCACCAAAGACTGCCACAAACTCGGCCTCGTGGTGCACGGCGATTTCATCCTCGGCCTGCCGGGAGAAAGCCGCGAGACCATCAAGAACACGATCAATTTCGCGAAGGAACTCGACGTCGAGACGATTCAGGTTTCCGTGGCGCATGCATACCCCGGCACCGAACTTCACGAATTCGCGATGAAGAATGGCTTCATCACCAGCGAATCAAAAATGGTGGACGATGGCGGCCATCAGATGGTGCAGATCGAGTATCCCGGCCTGCCCGCCGCTGAGCTTATGGAAGCGGTTCATCACTTCTACGACGAATATTATTTCCGTCCCAAGGCTGCGTACCGCATCCTGAGGAAGGCGATATTCGACAATTTCGAACGTAAACGCTTGTACAAGGAAGCGCGGACCTTCTTGAAATTGCGCGCCCAGCGCCACAAGTGGGTCAAGGAAAACCGCAAAGAAGAAGCGCCCGCACCAGAACCGGCGAAGGCGTAAGCGGTGCATTGAGTCAGTGACCTTTCGAAAATACCTCGTCCTCGCCGGAATCACCGTCTTCAGCACTGCCGGCGACTCCCTGCTGGCCCGGGGCATGAAAGATGTCGGCGCTGTCTCACTGCATCATCTACCCGGCCTCATGCTGGCGATCTTGAATCCGTGGGTCGCTCTAGGAATTCTTTTCCTGCTCACATTTTTCACTTGTTATATGTCTGCGCTGTCCTGGGCTGACCTCACCTATGTGCTGCCCGCCACGTCGCTGGCCTACGTTCTCGTCGCTCTCGTCGGCCACTTTCGATTGCATGAAATGATTTCTCCGACACGATGGCTGGGCATCGCTCTGATCGCCTCCGGTGTAGGCTTTGTCTCCGCCGGACCGTCGATAACACCCGGCCACGAGCGCGAGAATCCTCATGAGTCCCCTGACGCAATCGCACAGGAGGTGAAATCATGAGCGAGATGTTCGCCTGGGCCGCGATTGCGATCATCGTCGTTGCTTCCACCACAGGAGACGTTCTGCTTTCGTATTCAATGAAGCGCGTCGGCGACGTCGGCGAAATCTGGAAGCGGCGCGGCGCGCTCGCAGTGATTGGGCGCGTGCTTTCGACGCCCACATTTCCTCTCGGGGTGGCGGCGATGGGCGTCGCTTTTTATAGCTTGCTCTTTGGACTCTCCTGGGGAAACCTTAGTCTGGTCGTGCCCGCGTCGGCGTCGCTTACTTTTGTGGCCAACGCAGTTGCGGCTCGCATCTTCCTGCGTGAGCACGTCGGGCGCCGTCGCTGGATTGCTGCTCTGCTCGTCGCGGGTGGAGTGGTCCTGATGGCGGTGTGAATGCCGCTAAATAAATAAATGCGCAGGGATCACAAGCGGCTGCGTTTCCCTTAGAAGGAGTTGTTCCTCTGCCAGTCGCCTCCGGAATAACTCCATCTCCTCCGCGTATCGGGCAGACTTAAGCTGGTTCACGGCCGCCTCCGACCTCGCCAACTCCGCGAGCACATCGGCCAGCAGACTCTTTCCTCCCCGACTCAAGTAAACGAACTCTATGCAAGCTTCGGAATGGCCCCGACGTCCCCTTACTTCACCCACGGCCCGGAACGAAGCAGAGTTGACGTGCACGACGAGTTCAGCTCGTACGCCGCGTTCCATCGGCAAAGTGGTGTCGACGCAACATCCGCCGAGACTAAGGTTGCGCACCTGGCCAGGAAGGAAGATGCCGTTAGATGGGAGGCGACTGAACGTTGCAATACCACCGCAATTGAATCGCGGATGACGGGGACGATTTTCGTCGGCGTCGGTGCGCTGAGCCATATTAATAAGATCGTACGTTGCGCGCGGAGGCTTGAGAATGGCATCAAGGTAACGCGGATTGAAACTGGCGTAACTGAAGTCTTTTTGGGAAATTGACGAGCCGTTATTTGAAAAATCTCATCAGCCCACTAGGCGCCAGATCAGGAACGAGGAAGCTGACACTCTTGCGTCCAGCGAACCGCGCCACGGCTTCCGCAGCCAGATAGCCGCTGCGCACTGCGCCCTCCATGGTGGCGGGCCAACCGGTCGCAGTCCAATCGCCGGCCAGAAAAACGCGCGGCCACACGGTCTGCGGCTGGGGCCGGTATTGATCGATTCCCGGGCGCGGCGAATAGGTTGCATGCACCTCTTTGATCACCGTCGACTTCAGGAGTACCGCGTCGGGCGCGTACGGGAAAAATTCCTGCGCTTCTCTGATCGCCATCTCCACAATTTCCGTTTTCGACTTTTCTACCAGGCTTCGCGAGCAGCTCACGACCAGCTCAATGTAGCTGCCGCCCTTGCCCTGACTGTCGGGGTTCAGCATTTCTTGATTTCGCGCTGCAATGATTCGAGATTTGTGAAACATCCACTGAATGGTGCGGTCGAGCAGCACGGCATGATCAAGATCGCTGATCTGCCGATCGAACCATAGGTGTATGCCAGTGATGGGCGAACTTGAAAACTGTTGAAGCGCATCGAGAAGAGGCGCTGAGGATGGAGTATCGGGCAATACACGGCCTAGCGCCTCAAAAGGAACAGCCAGAATCAGATAGTCGAATTTCTGTTCTTGACCATTGGCCGTCACGCTAACCTCGAAGCCGTCCATCTGAAACGACTCGAAACTCGCGCGAAACTGTATCTCGCCTCCACGCGCGCGAATATAATCGCCTGCAGTGCTATACAAATCGGTGAGGGGCACGGTTGGAATTCCCATGCGCCCCGCCGCGGCCGATTTGAGAAATGATTCGCGCACCACCTGCGCCGCGTAAGGGATGGAGACCTGATCGAGTTCTTCATTGAGGGCGCTGACCAAGATCGTCTTCCAGAAACGGTCGATCGCTTGCGGGGTCTGTCCGCGGCGCTTCAGCCAATCGAGAAACGAATCGCCGCGATCTTCCGGAGTCGACGACGCCAGCGCCGCCATGGCGCGGCTGATGGCTAGCTTGTCGCGAAGATTCAAACACTCCGCCCGCAGAAATGCCGGAGCCGTGTGCAGCGGAGCCGGCAAAGGCGACGGCGCAATCTCGGAAGCGCGGCCTCCAGGCTCAAGAAATGTCAGCTTCTCGTACCAGCGAATCTTGTCCTCGACTCCCGCGCGCCGATAGAAAGCGAGCAGGTTGGTGCAGCATCCGAGCAACACATGCTGGCAATTATCGACAACTTCGCCAGTGCCAGGATGCTGGTACGAAGAGGCGCGACCACCGAGATAAGGACGCCGCTCAAATAGAGAGACGCGAAACCCAGCTTCCGCCAAGGCGCATCCAGCGGCCAAGCCGGCCAAGCCGCCGCCCGCGATGGCGACTGTGGGAGGTTGTGGGGAAGGTGGCATCACAGCAGGCGTTTGAGAATTCCTTTGCCCATGACCGTGAGCTTTTCGCGAACGCCGAGCTGCACGCGTTCACCGAAGACGTCATATTGCTGCGCAATGATTTTTTCGAGCAGGCGGCGATAGATCGTGATCAGCACCCACAGTGCGGGCTGGCTGTCTTCATTTACCAGCGGAATCAGTTCTTCGCCGGCGCGATAGCAGTCGAGCGCGCGGCGGGCCTCCAGCGCCAGCAGTGGCCGGACACGAGCCAGGTCGATTCGAGGCGCGGCTAAATCCGCGGCTGAGAGACCACACTGTGCCAAGTCTTCCTGCGGAAAATAAAGGCGACCCATGCCAACATCTTCTTTGACGTCGCGAATAATATTTGTCAACTGAAACGCCAAGCCGCAGCGTTCGGCGAGCGGCTCGGCAGCAGGATCGCGATATCCGAAAATCTTGATGCACACTAATCCAACCACCGACGCCACGCCATAGCAATATTGGCGTAGCTCCTCGAAGGTCTGATAACGCGCGGTTGGCAAACCCGCTACCAGCACGGCATCGCCAGGGTTCTCCGGCTGGCTGTAATCGAGATCGGCAGCCGTGCCGAAGGCGAGTTGGTCAAGCAGTCCAATCGGAATCCGGTAAGTGCGCTGGGTATCGACCAACGCCAACAACACGGGATCATCCGTCGACTGGGCAGCCAAAGCGCGATGGACCTTGTCCAGCCATTCCGCAAGCCTGTTCTGGCGATCGTCGCGGCTGAGCGTTGTGTCGTCCGCGATATCGTCGCAGTGCCGCATGAAGGCGTACACGGCGCTCAATGCATTCCGCTTTCGCCGCGGCAGCACCATAAATCCATAGTAGAAGTTCTTGGCGGTCGCGCGAGCAATGCTTCGGCAAACGGAGTATGCCATTTCAAGCTGCGACGCAGTCGGTGCAAATTGTATGGGCGCATTTCCCACGGCGGCCGTCATCTACACTTCTCCCGCGGCCTCGGCATCAGTTTACCTAGCGCAGCGCGAGCGACCAGTTTCAGTTTGCGGGATTTGGAAATTTCCGGACGGCGCCCCAGCACGGCATAGTTCTGTCGTTCGATGGCTTTGAGAATTTCCTGTCCGCCGCGGCCGAACAGTTCGATGTCAGTGGCGAGTGCGCGATCGACTTTAGCGACCAACGGCAAGCCTTGGGCAAACCACTCCCGCGCCCGTTCGACTTCAAACTTCATCATCGCGCGGAACGCCGTCGTATTCTCGCCGTTGCAAATCTCTTGTTCGCTGACTCCGAATCGGTGGAGGTCCTCGAGCGGAAGATAGATTCTCCCCTTGGCGAAATCGGCGCTCACATCCTGCCAGAAGTTCGCGAGTTGCAGCGCGGTGCAGGTGTAATTGGAAAACGTCTGGCGCTCGGCGTCGCTGTATCCGCAGACAGAAAGCACAAGGTGGCCCACTGGATTCGCCGAATTCCGGCAATAGCCGAGCAGGTCGCTGAAAGTTTCGTAGCGGCTTACCACTTGATCTTGCCGAAACGCGGTCAGCAAATCCGAGAATTCATACTTCGGAATTTCAAACGCGCGGACTGTTTCAGCCAGTGCGACAAACACGGGGTGACGCGGCTGCCCATCGTAGCAGGCGTCTAACTCCGTCTCCCACTGATCGAGTAATCGCAGCGACGCAGCCGGATCGGCGACCTCGTCGCCGAGGTCATCGGAAATGCGGCAGTAGGCATAAACATTGAAAAAATGCTGGCGCAGCTGCTCCGGGAGAAACCACGACGCCACCGAAAAATTCTCATAATGCGAGCGCGCCAGTCGGCGGCAATATTCGCGCGCCTCGGCCCGCGATGGAGCGCGATCTGGAATGGCGTACTCCGGCGGCAGCACACTCCAGGCAGAGGAGAGTGGCGCAGTCGGCGTACGGCTGGTGACAGTAGTCATCTAATCTTCAACGGGTGTCATCTTTAGCGGCGCGAACGAGAGACCTATGGATTTATTGGTGGCGCTGAAATGCAGAGGTCCTTCGCTGCGCTCCGGATGACAACTTAAACGGTGTGGCGAAAAGTTGGCGGCCTGCTAATGCCCCGGAATAATCGCGGTCTTAATCTCCCCGCCGCGGTTCAGCATATGTCGGAGCACATCTTGCAAACGCGAGAGCGGCGCCTCGCCGGTGATGTAATCGTTGCCGCAAACTTTCTTCTCGGCAATCAACCCAAAGGCCCGGCGCACCGTCTCCGGCGTGTGATGGAAGGTCGCCTTCAAAGTGATTTCCGAGTAATGCAGGCGGTTCGTATCGAGCTGGACTTTTGTTCCGGCCGCGCAACCTCCGAAGAAATTCACCGTGCCGCCCTTGCGCACCATCTGCACCGCCCACTCCCAGGTCTCCGCGCGGCCTACGGCCTCAATGGCCACATCGGCGCCGCGCCGCTCCGGGCTCAATTCGCGCACGGCCTCGACCGCATCGTTAACCTTGGTGATCTGCACTACTTCGTGCGCACCTTTTTTTCGCGCTAGCGACACCTGCGAATCTCGCTTCACCACTGCGATCACGTTGCAGCCGATGGCTTTCGCCACCTGCACAAACATCAAGCCAATCGGCCCGCCGCCAATCACGGCTACGGTGTCGCCAATCTCGACTCCGGTTTCATGCAGACCTCGCAGCACGCAGGCTAGCGGTTCGGTCATCGCGGCGTCTTCGAAGGTCACACTCGAAGGCACGACGAGCATATTAGTTTCAACAATGCGCCGCGGAATTCGTATGTACTCCGCGTAAGCACCGTTGTTAAACAGCAGGTCTTCGCAGAGATTCAGCTGATGTTTCGAACAATAGAAGCACATGCCGCAGGGCGCTGAATTCAACGCAACCACGCGCATGCCTTTCTTGAATCCGCGCACACCTTCACCAACTTCTTCGACCGTGCCGGCCAGTTCATGCCCAAACAACGCCGGCGGCACAATCATGCGCGCGTGATAGCCACGCATATAGACTTTTAAATCCGTGCCGCAGGTTAGCGCCACGTGAACTTTGACCAGAACTTCGCCCTCGCCCACGCGCGGAATCGGCACTTTTTCAATCTTGATGTCCTCTTTGCCATAGAGGACGGCCGCTGTCATCTTGCCATTCACAGTTGATTTCCTTCTCTCGCGGACGTGCTGGATGCCCGATCGCGACCGGGCTGGATGACAATCTTCATCGAGTCCGGCTGAGGATGAGCGGCCAGATTCAGCGCTTCCACACCGCTTGTTAGCGGGAAACGGTGGCTGATGAGCCGTTCCAGATCCATTTCACGATTCATAACGAATCGCACCGAATCCTCCTGCAGTTCTACTGACGCGCTGTAGGATCCAAGCAAAGCCTTCTCGTCCACACATACTGCTGCTGGATCGATCGTCGCTTCGCCTCGCACCGTCTGCGCAAACAGCAACACACGACCTCCCGGACGCGTGGCATCTATGGCGGGTCGTATGAGGCCGTTCCCGCCCACTGCCAGAATCACAGCGTCGGCTCCCCGCCCTTCTGTCATTCCGCGCACCGCTTGCACGGCGTCAGCCTTGGAAGCGTCAATAGTATGTTGTAGGCCGAAGCTATTCGCTATTGTAAGCCTCGCCGGATACAAATCGGAAGTAATTACCCGTGCCCCTGCCCGCTTAGCCAGTGTCGCCAGGATTAGACCAATCGGACCCTGCCCCATTACCAGGACAGTCTCCCCGGCCTCGAGGCGAAGCGTCTCTATACCTTTGATGCAGGTATTCACCGGCTCGGCAAAGCACGCCTGCTCAAAACTGACGCCGTCGGGGATGCGCACGGTACCCTTCTCGACGATCCAGTCCATCACGCGGACGTACTCCGCAAACCCTCCGCCCGATGGCTGAAACCCGGCTGTGCAGCCGACTTTCTTGTAAGTGACACACTGTGCGAAGGTTTTGTGGCGGCAGTAAAAACATTCTCCGCAAGGGATGTGATGGAAGACGACAACGCGGTCGCCGACGCCAAATTTGCGAACGCCCTCGCCTATTCTCGCAACAACACCGGCCGTCTCGTGACCAAAAATTCGCGGCGCAGAATGCGAGCCCGTCGCAATCTTCTTGAGATCGGTACCGCAGATTCCGCAGGTGTGGACGCGAACCAGAATCTCACCGCGGCCGATTTCGGGCACGGGCACTTCTTCCATGCGCACATCGTTGATGCCGCGGTAAACAGCGGCGCGCATCGTCGAAGGAATTTTTGAAAGAATCTCTACCCCTTCGCGCCCCCGCGTCTTGTCAACGGTTACTGTCGATGTTTGCGCCACTGCCATATTAGGTTTGATGATCCCCGTATTACTTCCCCGTAATTTGAGTATGGGACTGAGTGCCAGTGCTCGTATGTGCGCCAGCGGACGGTCCAGCTCTTTTCTGGTCCAAAACTATTTGATTCAAAGGAGAACCCCACGACGCATTCGGCAGCATCGGACTGCTGCGAATTTCACGACCAAGGTAACTGGCAATCGCGCCGCAAAGAGCCTCACTCGCCGTGGCGCTGTTTCGCGCCAACGCAATCGTCCTTCCCCACAACCACGGTCGCAGCGCAACGTGGCTTGCGAATTTACCGGAGCGAAACGTTCCATCCGCGGCGACGAAGCGCTCCATCCTCGCTGGCATGCTGAAATCGGCAGCGTCGGAGATCGCCTTCACAGCTGCGAATTCGACTCTCCGCGCCTCCGCGCCCTGCGCAACAGCAGCGGCTTCCATGTCGACCGCGCTGGCGTTATAACTCTTGGCCAGCCCACTCTTCTGATCTTTGCCGGCTACGGTCGCCGAGCTCACCAAAATTCCTTGGCCGGATTCGATCTCTATTCGCGCGCCGTCGGTGGCGTTGATCACTGTGCGCGGCCGCAAAACATCTCCAACCTTCAGGGAAGAATCAAGAGCGCCGGCAAAGCCGACCGAGATGACCAGCGTTGGCCTAGTTTCCTGAATAATCGCCTCGGTCGCGCGCCGCGCCGCTTCTGCTCCAATGCCGCCGCAAATCAAAGCTGCACTTCCATGCTCAAAAACATTTTCAAATAGACGATATCGCCGTCCGGCGTGTTCAATCGTCCTGACTTTCCAGCTTCGAATCAGCGGCCGTACTTCACGCTCCAGCGCGGCGAGGATAGCAATTTTAGGCATAACCATTCGCGCGGAACCACTCCACCGACCGCCGCAGCGCTCCATCCACTGGAACCGTTCGCCAACCCAATTCGCGCTCGGCTTTTGCCGAACTGACGAACATCATCTTGCGCCCCATGCGAACTGCGTCAATCGTGGCCCGCGGCTCGCGGCCCAAAATACGGCCAGTCACTATCTCGTCCACGACTCCGGTGGCGAGCGCAAAAAAATACGGCAGTTTCACAGTCGGCGATTTCAATCCTGTAATCGCCGCCAGCCGGTCGAGAATCTGCTTCAGGGTTAAATTTTCTCCGCCGAGAATGTAGCGCTCGCCTCGTCTTCCCTTCTCCAGCGCCTGCACGTGGCCGCGAGCGCACTCGGTCGCATCCACCAGATTCAATCCCGTCTCCACATACGCCGGAAACTTTCGCTTGAGAAAATCTACGACGATTCGTCCTGTCGGAGTCGGTTTGATATCGCGCTCGCCAATTGGCGTCGTAGGATTCACGATCACTACGTCGACTCCCGACTTTGCGGCCTCGACCGCAACTTGCTCCGCCATGAACTTCGAGCGCTTGTAGTGCCCAATCATGTCCGCGATGCCGACCGGGCTGTCTTCGTCGGCGACGTTGTCGTAATTCAAATTTGCCGCGAATCCCATCGTTGCGACACTCGACGTGTACACGATCCGCCGCACGCCCTGTTTTCGCGCCGCCTCGAGTAACGACCGCGTTCCCTCGACATTCGAGCGGTACATTTCATCGGGATCGCGCACCCAGAGCCGATAGTCGGCGGCCACGTGAAATACGACATCGCATCCCGCTAACGCTTTCGCGATCGATGCTGCGTCGCGGAGATCGCCAGTAACGCGATCGGCATTCAGCTCCGCAATGTTGCGCAAATCACTTGAAGGCCGCGCCAGCAGCCGCAACTCGGCGCCCTGCTCGGCGAGGACGCGCGCAACATGACTGCCCAGAAATCCTGTGGCGCCGGTGACGAAAGCCAGCATTTAGCATTTAGCAATTAGCATTTAGCAATTAGTCCCCAACCGCTGGGTTAACTAATTGCTAAATGCTAAGTGCTAGTTGCTGCCTTTCTCCGCCATGACTTTCGAGTAGGTGGTCAGCGCGATCAGCGGGAAATATTGGCGGTACAGGTGATACATCAGATAGAACACGCGCGGGAAGCCGGTTCCGGTGAAGAAAGGCTCATCCCACGAACCGTCTTTTTTCTGCGTGCGCAATAGATACGCCATGCCGCGCGCCACGCATTCGCTGCGCGTATCGCCCACGGCGAGCAATCCCATAATCGCCCACGCGGTTTGCGAAGCCGTGCTCTCGCCCTGACCGCGCCGATTCGGATCGTCATACGACCCGACCGTCTCGCCCCAGCCGCCATCGGCGTTCTGCACAGAGCGCAGCCATTCCGCCGCCTGCTGAATCATGGGATCGTTGCGATCAACGCCCATCGCTTCCAAGCCGCGCAGCACCTGCATCGTGCCGTAGATGTAGTTCACGCCCCAGCGGCCGAACCAGCTTCCATCCGGCTCTTGCTCTTTGCGAATAAACTTGAGCCCGCGCTTCACGGCCGGGTGGCTCTGGTCGTATCCGTACGTCGCGAGGCACTCGAGAATCCGTCCCGTGATATCGACGGTCGGAGGATCCAGCATGGCGTTGTGATCGGCAAAGGGCACGTACTGGAACACCATGCGGTCGTTATCTTTATCGAACGAAGCCCAGCCTCCGTTTTTGCACTGCATCGACAAAACCCAATCGATCGCCCGCTGCACCGATTCTCGCTGATAGCGGCCGTTCGGATGCTCGACCCGACTCAACCCCAGGCAGACCATCGCGGTGTCGTCGACGTCAGGATAAAACTCGTTGTTGAACTCGAAGTACCAGCCGCCCGGCTCGCCTTTCGGATTCTTGATTTTCCAATCGCCCGGCTTGCGGACCTGCTTCTGCAATATCCAGTCGGCGCACTTTACCAGCCGCGGATCGCTTGCCGGAACGCCTGCCTCGCCTAGGGCAAACAACGCATACGCCGTGTCCCACACTGGAGACATACAGGGCTGCATGCGGAAAGTGTCAGCCTCTTCGATGCCTAATTTTTCAAATTCATCCATGGCACGGATAAACTGCGGATCGTCGACCGAATATCCGAGGCAGCGCAGAGCGATGATCGCATTCATCATCGACGGATAAATCGCACCCAGGCCGTCGCTCATCTCGAAACGCTCGAGCATCCACTTCTCCGCCTTGCGCAGGGCGAGCGAACGCAGCGGACGAATGTGCACGCGCTCGAACCAGTGCGTCAGACGATCTAGAAGCAGGAAGAAATTACGCCACGAAATCAGTTTGTCGGCCCAATGCAAATGCATGCGCGACTTGTCGCGTCCCCCGACGAAGAGCTCTTCCACGCCCATCTCGTCGGGGATTTTCTTGAATGGCTTCTTCGCGTAGCAGATCGAAAGCGGCACCAGAATGGCGCGCGACCACGAAGAAATTTCGTAAATATTGAACCAGAACCAGTTGGGAAAAAGCACGATCTCCGGCGGAATCGCCGGCACCGCGTCATAATCGTATTGCCCAAAGAAACAGAGATAGATCTTGGTAAATGTATTGACTTCGGTGACGCCGCCCATCTCAAGAATCTTTTTGCGGGCGCGCGCCAACGCGGGATGATCCGCAGTAAAGCCAGCCAGCTTCAGCCCGAAGTAGGCTTTCACAGAAGCGCTGATGTTGGACGGGCCCGAGGCGTAGATGCTCCAGCCACCGTCTTCATTTTGGTAGTTCAGAATATGCCGCGCGGCTTTGTCAAAGCGCGCCTGATTGCCCGTGCCGAGCAGTGTGTGGAGCAGGATATAATCGGATTCGAGGGTGGTATCGGCCTCCAGTTCTCCGCACCAATAACCCTCTTCGTGCTGCTGCGAGAAAAGATATTTGCGAGCCGCATCGACTGCGACGGCCACCCTGCTTCCCAGGTCGTCGATCTTTCCAAATCGCATCTGCGGCGCGGAGGCCGAACTGTAAGGGGAGGAATCGTCCATAAAACTCCAGTTGCAAAAACTTCACGACACCCACTACTGCGCGGCTACGGCCGGTGCGGCTGAGATCGTGGCCACAATTTCTGGCGGCAATCCAAAGCGCACATTCTCCGGCATAATTTCGAGCTCCTGCACGTCGCCAAACCCTTGCTCCGCCAGGTATTCGACTACTTCCTGTACCAGATGTTCTGGAGCCGACGCTCCTGCGGTCACGGCGACGGTCTTCACGCCGTGCAACCACTGCGGCTGAATATTGTGGCAGTCATCGATTAGATGCGCCTCCGTGCCCAAACTGCGCGCTACCTCAACCAGGCGCTTGGAATTCGAACTGTTATCCGAGCCCACAACCAGCAGCAAATCGGCGTCGGAGGCAACGTGCTTCACGGCCACTTGTCGGTTTTCGGTGGCGTAACAGATATCCTGCGCCGCCGGACCTTTAATGTTCGGAAACCGCTCGCGCAGCGCGGCGATAATGTCGCGCGTCTCATCCAGGCTCAGCGTGGTCTGCGTTAGATAGGCTACGCGATCAGGATCGGGCAACGTCACCGACGCAACTTCCGCGGGCGAACCGACAACCTGCGTCACCGCGGGCGCTTCGCCGAGCGTTCCAATCACTTCGTCGTGATCGCGATGGCCGATCAGAATCAGCGAATAGCCTTCCTTGGCGAACTTCACCGCCTCCACGTGCACCTTGGTGACCAGTGGGCACGTTGCATCGATCACGCGCAACTTGCGCGCTTTGCTCGCTTCGCGCACCTCGGGAGACACGCCGTGCGCGCTATAAATCACGCGTTCGCCTTCGGGCACTTCGTCGACGCTGTCGACAAAAATCGCGCCCTTTTGTTGCAGTTCCTCGACCACGAAGCGGTTGTGCACAATTTCTTTGCGGACATAAATCGGACGACCAAAAGCTTCGAGCGCAATCCGGACAATATCAATCGCCCGCACCACCCCAGCGCAAAATCCGCGCGGCTTCAAAAGCAGCAAGGTCTTATTGTGCACGTTCTTCCTCTGTAAACTGCCAGTCTCAGACAAGTCAACTCCCCACCCACTAGGGTACACTTTCGCATTAGAAAAGTTACTTTAAGAGTATCGAAAGATATACCCTCCGGTCAATGTAAGCCTTTGAGAGTGTGGGGATTAGCAGCGAGCGGGGAAAAGGGGCGGGTGAACGGGATCACATCCTCCCGTGATATCACCAGACTCGTCGTATGCCGTACTGATCGAAGATTTTTTCGTTGCTGACGATAAACAGCTTTTCAATCTCGGCCTGCGCAATCAGCATGCGGTCGAAGGGATCCTGATGAGGCCCTGGCAACATCCCTGCCCGAATCCCATGGTCGTAGGACACCGGCAGACTCATAAACCTCTCCCGGTCCAAATAGCCTCCGAAATCTTGCACAAGTTCGGAAGCGGTCGCCAACTTGCCCAATCGAAATTTCGTCGCAATCTCCCAGGCGGACGCTGCGCTGACAAAAATGCTGTTGTCCTGCTGGGTAATGATCTTTCTGCAAGATTTGGGCAGCGCGGGATCGTCGCTATACCACCAAAGCAACGCGTGCGTATCCAGCAGGAGACGCACGCTATTGCCCCCAGGCGTCAAGTTCTTCCGGTGGCAACGGCTCAAAAAACTCCGGCCCGACCTTCAGTTTCCCGCGTAGGGCTCCCGGCTTCCGTTGGCCCTGTTTGTCCTCAATCGCAACCAGGCGCACCACCGGCTTCTTCCCTCGGGCAATCACGATCTCTTCGCCCCGGCACGCCCTCTCGATCAGCCGTGAAAGCTCGGTTTTGGCCTTATGGATGGTGATTGTTTCCATGGATATATGTTAGCTAATGTAAGTTAGCTAAGTCAAGCGGAGGTGACTGGCGCAATCAGGCCGACCGCCTCTCTCAACCAACTGTCATCTTGAGCGGAGTAACTGCTTCGCGAACGCGAAGCAGTTACGGAGTCGAAAGACCCCTACCCAACCGACACCGTCAGCGCGGCGCACTTCGGCCCTCCCAACTCGAATCGCCTGCCGCGCGAGTCCGGCTGCGCTCCCTGCCGCAGCGGCAGAACTTCGTCCACGCGACCCACTACTCAGTTTTCGGTAGTGGGCTGTTTTGAAAATCTTCCATAAAATGCGGCAAAGGCGTATTCTTCCCGTCCATGGACATGGACGAGCAAGTTATCAAGGCACTGGAAGTCGTGATTCCAGATGCGAAGTGTCCGATGTGCGGGACTTCGCTGTGGCAGGTCGAGCCAGGCAGCTTTCAGCACATGAGACGCCAAGGCAGTTCGGTTTTACCTTCGATTGCCTTGGTGTGTCAGACCTGCGGCAATATTCAAATGATAGCTCTAGAGGTTTTGCTCAAAAGAGCGGAAGGCAAATAGAGCTATGGCATTCCAACGTGGAAACTCCATTACGAGCATTACTCACCGCCGCCGGAATTTGATTATGTATTCATTACAGAAACATGAAGTTGACTCATTGAAAGCCGGGTATACCTCGCCATGCCTAGCCCTGTTCGGCTTATTCGCAGGTGCGGCTCTAACGCTGTGGCTAACCTATTGGACCGTCACAGTAACGGAATCCGTTAGTAATAAATTGTTTTTTAGTGCGCTATCGACGAGCGGTTTAGCGGTTATCTGCTTGGCATTTTCCATTAGGGAATGGTGTGCGGCAAACCGGATTATACAAACTGTTATGTCTGAGACCGTCGAATTTGTGGAAGAAAAACCTAAGCCACCTTTGTGAGTTCTTTGTATTCCAGAAATAACACGAGTTCTTGCAAGGTCCACACATGATCCGCAATTCCAGCTTCCATCGCGGGAGTGACGCGCAGCGTTTGATGCACTCGGCAGAAATTGTAATAGGCGTGGTAGATCCCAACCATGTGGCAGTGATTCTCAAACTTCTTAGAGAACGCATTGGTTAGCCGCGTGAATCTCCGCACGCCCATTCTCAGGTTCAGGTTTTGCCGCTCAACATAGCTAGTCGAGATGTGCTGCCGATCAGGGTTGCCGCTCAATGTTGCTGTGCGAATGCCGATGCACGTTGCGGGGCTGTAGCGCGTCTCAGGGTTATCAGAGGGTGCGCCGTACAGCTTTATCAGCATCGCGTAATCCACGTCCATTCCGAAGGCACCCTCAACGGCTCCCGCGTAGGCGCGATGGCCGTCTGTTGTGATCTGAATGCGCGTGGTCACACGCGATGCTAAATCCTCCATGAACTTGCAAGCCCACTCCGCATCTCGCCCACCGCACAAGTACGAGAGAATCAGCTTAGAATCCGCGTCAATGGCCGTCCACGTCCAAACACTTCCCGCACCAGTCCCTTGTTTCTCTACAGGGACGTTCTTCTCTTTGGCATAGCAGAACGACCAATCAAAACAGCCCACTACCCAGTTTTCACATCCCAGGCGCGAAATGGGATAATCACGTTCATGAGAAAGAACTCAGTTCGCGTCACCATTGACATCCCCGCGCCGCTACACCGGAAATTGGAATCGCAACTAAGCAAATCTCCGACACAATCGAGCTTGACACCAAATGTTAAAATAGATTCATAGCAAACAAAGAGTTTGCCGTATCCCGGATTCGATCTTTGACAAAATAGCCGAAGACAAAATAGCCGAGTTCCGGCCCCGGCCTTCCCGCGCACCCAAGGCTGACCAGCCCGGGAAAAAAACAACACGTCGAAATGGGGAAACCTGCTAAGTCCTTATTCCGGAATATTTTACGAATAAGTCCCGTAAACTCAAAGATTTGGCAGGAATTTCCCGCCAGCTAAGTCAATGATTCTAATAGGAAGAAAATTATTTTTTTTCGAGCCGAAACAACCCCCATCCGGTGTCGCAGCCAGAAGCCTAAAGCTAACTCCTTATTCCTGAATACTTTAGCATTATGTCCTTTATTTTGAATACTTTGCGTGAAAATAGGGGGGGAGGGGATACCCCAGGCTGTACGGTAAGAGGAGGCAACGGACTTACCCATTCGCCTTGATCATCTGCTCGGCATGCTTCCGCGAAGTTTCGGTCAACTTTGCCCCCGATAGCATGCGCGCCACTTCCTCCGTCCGCTCGTCGCCGGTAATTTCCCGAACGGTAGTCTTCGCCCGCCCCCCGGCTTGGCGTTTTTCGATGACGTAGTGATGATCGGCAAAGGTTGCGATCTGCGGCAGGTGGGTGACGCACAGCACTTGATTGCCTTTCGAGAGCGCCTTCAATTTCTTCCCCACAGCTTCCGCCGCGCGGCCTCCAATGCCGGTGTCGATCTCGTCGAACACTAACGTGCGCTGCGCGGCCGCCGACTTCTTCTTCGAACTGCCAGCCGGGTTCGTTCCGGCCTCCACGCTCGCCTTCAGCGCCAGCATGACGCGCGAAAGTTCGCCTCCCGAAGCAATCTCCTCCAGTGGCTTCATCGCTTCGCCCGCATTGGTCGCAATGCGATAGATCACATGGTTGATGCCGGACGGCGTCCAATGCTTCTCATCGTCACTTTCTTCCACCGCGATGCGAAAACTGGCGCGCATGGCGAGGTCGTTGATCTCCGCTTCAACCAACTTCTCCAGCTTGCGAGCTGCCTCGGATCGTTTTCGCGACACGCCGCGGGCGGCCTCACGGTATTCGCCGCCCGCTACTGCGAGCATGGCCCGCAGTTCAAGCAATACTTGATCTTTATTCTCCATCTCAGAAAGTTTGCGCCGGATATCTTCGCCGAATGTAATCGTCTGCGCGAGCGTAGGTCCATACTTGCGCTTCAGGCGATCGAGCAGCGCGAGGCGCTCTTCGATCTCAGCGAGGCGCTCGGGCGACGCCTGGATTCCTCCCGCATAATCGCGCAGCGTCGCGCCGACATCTTCCACGCTGATGCGCGCCGACTCCAAAGCCGTCAGCGCCTCCTGAAACTTAGGCTCGTAACGCGCCAGCTCCTCTATGTGTTTCTGCGCCGCGCGTAGACTCGACGACGTGGAAGCGTTGCCCTCGTACAACAAGTCGAAGGCATTGATGGCGGCGCCGTAGATTTTCTCCGCGTTAGACAGGACGCGCTTCTCGGCTTCCAGTCCTTCGTCTTCACCTGCCCGCAGCCGCGCCTCTTCGATCTCGCGCGATTGAAAATTCCACAAGTCGAGCAATCGCATGCGGTCCTGCTCATCCTGTTCGAGCTCGGCAATGCGCCCGCGAATCTGCTTCCAGTGCGCGAACGCGGCAGCGACGTCCTTCAACTCAACTCCGGCGTAAGCATCCAGCAGATCCTGCCGCGCAGCGGCATCGAAATTTACGATCGATTCGTTCTGCGCGTGGATCACCGCGAGGTGTGGTGCAATCTGTTTTAAAACCGCTACCGTCGCCGGCTGATTGTTGACGAAGACGCGTCCTTTGCCGCCTGTGGCAATCTCGCGCCGCAAAATCAGCGAACTACTCTCCGAGCCACCGGCCGAACTATTCTCCGCATCCAGTCCGTTCGTCTCTAAGATCGATTCGATCGAGCGCGCGGCATTTCCCTCGCTTTCAAACACCGCCGCAACCACTGCCCGCTCCGTGCCCGATCGAATCACATCCGACGACGCCTTTTCGCCGAGCAGCAAGCCCAGCGCGTCGATCAGAATCGACTTCCCCGCCCCGGTCTCGCCGGTCAAAAGATTCAGTCCTGCCGCGAATTCGATCGCGACATTGTCGATCACCGCGTAATTTTCGAGTCGCAGTTCAGCCAGCACAAGGGTCCTTAGTTAAGTTGTTGGCACGCGTCACGAATTCACGCGCAGCATAGCACAGTCCGCCCCAGCGGGCTGCGCGGACGGCCAGCACCAAACCGGTACTAAAGATGTGACAAATGCACTTCCGAGTTTGCCGAGAGACTGAGCGCTTTGCGAAGATCAATCCGTGCGATGTTTCCCCCTGTTTGTGATCGCAGGCCTCGCCAGCGGCTTGGCGATTGCTCCGGCCAACGCACAGCAGTTGCAATGCAATCCCTGCCAGCACGCCTTTGGCAAGGTGCAGATCGGCGAATCCAGTTCCTACTCCATTCAACTCACCAACACTGGCAGCAGCCTGTTGCGAATCACATCCCTATCCGTGGATGGTAGTGCCTTCTCGGTCGGCAACTTCCCTCTTCCCATGAAACTGCGACCCGGCGCAGGCGTCCAATTGCCCGTGACTTTTGCGCCCACTGTTCAGGGATGGGTTCGCGGAAGCGTGAACCTAACCAGCAATGATCCGCACTCCCCGCTTGACGTTTTCTTATATGGTCACGGCGTAAGCCAGGCCGGCACGCAACTAGGAATCAACCCGGCCTCGCTCAATTTCGGAAACGTCGACGTTGGATCAAGTGCCACCCTGCAAGCCACAATCACCGCCTCAAACGGCTCGGTCACGATCTCCTCGGATGGCTCGACGAGTTCGGAGTTTGCCATCACCGGCCTGAGCCTGCCGGTCACTCTCGAATCCGGCCAGAGCCTACCTGTCACTATTCAATTCACGCCTAATGCGTCGGGCGGAGCGTCCGGCCAAGTCGGATTCAACAGTAACGCTGAGAACTCACCCACTGTGGAACAAGTGGCGGGCACAGGCGTGCAAAGCTCCCACAATGTCTATCTTTCCTGGCAAGCAGGCGGAGGCAATCCGGTGGGATACAACATCTACAGGAGCACTACGCAGGGCGGCCCCTACCAGATGATCAACACCTCGCTCGACTCCTCCACTAACTACACCGACTACACCGTCGTTGCCGGAGATACGTACTATTACGTCGCGACCGAGGTTAACTCCCAGGACGAGGAGAGCGGCTACTCCAATGTATCCCAAGCAGTAATTCCGTAATCCTGAGCGAGACGTCCATTGATCGTCGAAACGGTGAGTCATCGAATCAGCGAATTGCTAAGTCATCGAGCCCTTCGATTCGAGTGATTCAATGATTTGATCGTCCGCAACATTGACCGATGCGATACCCCGGCCGGGCCCGCCCCGAGCGTGGTCTATAATTCCAATCAGGGGTTTTCCCTAAACCGATGCACTTTTCTTCCGTCCTGCTGTTGTTCGTCGGCGGCGAAATCGTTGATCTCGTCCTTCAGACTGGTCCGGTCGCCAAAACCGTTCTCTTCATTCTCATTGCCTTCAGCGTGCTTTCATGGGCAGTGATTCTTTCCAAGTGGCGATTGGTCCGTCGTGCGCGAGCGCAAAGCGGCCGGTTCGTGCGAGCATTTCGCAAGGCGCAGCGTTTGCAGGACATCGCGCCGGTTGCCGAACAATTCCGTCCCAGCCCGCTGGTGGGAGTCTTCGAAGGCGCAGTGGTTGAATTCAAACGCCAGATGGGCACAACTGGAACCGTCCATAATCCAATCGCGATTCAGCGCGCCATGCAGATTGCGTCGTCAGAAGAGATCACGCGCCTCGAACGCAATGTTCCATGGCTCGCGATCACGGGTGCCGTCACGCCATTCATCGGACTCTTTGGAACCGTCTGGGGCATCATCGATGCGTTCCACGGCCTCGGTACTGCTGGAGCAGCAACCCTGCGCGCCGTCGCCCCCGGAATTTCTGAAGCCCTCGTCACCACCGCCGCCGGCCTGGCCGCCGCCATCCCTGCCGTGATCGCCTACAACCTGCTCATCGGCTCGATCCGCGAAATGGCTTCGCGCAACGATGACTTCGCGCTCGAAATGCTCAACATGGTCGAGCGCCAGACGCAGTCAGAACGGCCACAGCCAGTCAGCGAGGTACGCCGCTGATGGCCTTTACCGCCGCCAACGGACGCACTCAGACCGCGCTGGCCGACATCAACATCACGCCGCTCGTCGACGTTGTGCTCGTGCTCCTCATCATTTTCATGGTAACCGCACCTGTGCTGCAGTCTGGCATCGAAGTAAACGTGCCGCACACGCGCACTGTCAAAGAGATCACCGAAGAGCGTCTCGTGATCAGCATCGACAAATCGCAAAAAGTTTTTCTCGGCAACGACCCGATCAACATCAACCAGATTGGTGCCGCCCTAAAGAAAAAGATTCGCGATCCGCAGCACCAGGCGATTTATTTGCGCTCCGACGAAGATGTTCCGTTTGGCGCGTTCGCGACCGTTATGGACGCCATCAAGCAGGCGGGCATTAGCAACGTGAGTATCGTGACGCAGCCCATCGACGCGCACGGCGGCGGGCACTGATATTGATATTGATATTTGAAACATACGACGATCGACATGTACGACGCTGACATTTATTCCGAACACGCGCAGTTGCGCCGTCCGCTGGCCTGGTCGTTCGGACTGCATGTCGCTTTTACGGCCTTTGTGATCCTCTATGCAACGTTCATTCAGGGCTTTCGGGGCTCGGGCTGGGGCAGTGGAGGCACCGGCGACGCCATGGGAGCCACGCTTGTGAGTTCGGTTCCCTTGCCCGCCAACCCTATCCAGACAACGAATGTCCTGGCTACGGAATCCAAAGGTCTCTCGAAGTCGCAGCCCGAAATACAGGAAAAAGAGCCGGAAGCGATTCCGATTCCCGACAAGAACACAAAGGTCAAACCAAAGCCCGTGACCAGCGCGACCAAAAGGAAAGCGGAACCCGAACCGCCCGAAACGAATCAAATTCCGTATGGTGAAGGCGGCCCGGTCAGCGGCCCTTACACCATGACGGCTGGCGGCGCCAAAGGCGGCTTCGGATTCACCGGAAGCGGCGGCGACTTCGGCAGCCGATTTTCGTGGTACGTCGAAGCGGTACAACGCAAAGTTACCGAGAACTGGCTGAAATATGAAGTTGATCCGCGCGTCTCGGAAGCGAAGCGAGTTTATCTGACATTTGATATCGAGCGCAGTGGGCGACCCACGAATGTTCAAGTCGAGCAGTCGAGCGGAGTGCCCTCGCTCGATCAATCGTCTGTGCGGGCGCTGCAGCGCATCGATACTTTCGGCCCGCTGCCATCGGATTATTCAGGCAGCAAAGTATCAGTAGAGTTTTGGTTCGATTACAAAAGGTAATGCAGGGAGCGCAAAATTGAGTAATTCGGCTCGCCCCGTTCGATATCGCTTTTTGATCATCATCGCCTTATTGTCAATCTTAGCGGCCACCGGCTCCGCTCAGGACTGGATTCGCACCGGCACCGGCCTCGGCGTCGAGCGCGTGCGCCTGGCCGCAGCCGACTTCAAGCCCTCAAACTCCGATCCCAGTGACGTCAACCTGCTCAAAACCTTTAACGACACGCTCTGGAACGATCTCGACAACGCTGGAATCTTCGATCTGGTTTCGAAGAGCTTTTACCCGCTGCAGGAGCCGGGCCAACCCTCCGAGATAAATTTCTCAGCTTGGAATTCTCCGCCCCCCAACACCTCGATGCTCGCCTTCGGCAACCTCGGCGTAGCCGGCGGAAAGGTCACGGTGCAGGGCTGGCTCTACGACGTCAAGAATGAAAAGTCGCCGCAAGTTCTAGGCAAGCAGTACACCGACAATGCGACCAGCGACGCCGTGCGTATCATTGCGCATCGCTTCGCTGATGAAATCATTTTTCGCCTTGGTGGAGGCGTGAACGGAATCGCCGAAACTAAAATTTATTTTGTCAGCGAGCGCACAGGCCACAAAGAAATCTGGATGATGGATTACGACGGCGCCAACCAGCAGCAGCTCACGCACCTCGGCAGCATTTCTCTGTCGCCGCGCGTCTCGCCCGACGGCTCCCGCCTCGCTTTCAGTTCGATCAATAAAGGCGGGTGGGAGATCATGATGTATTCTTTCGATCTCAACCGCGTGGTCGCCTTCCCGCGTTTTGGCGGCATGAACCTTTCGCCTTCATGGTCACCCGATGGCAAGATCGCATTCTCCTCCTCGCGTAATGGCTACCCAAATATTTTCGTAGTCGATCAGTCCGGAGGAAACTCGCGTCGTCTCACCGAGGATAAAGGCCCGGACGTTTCTCCCACCTGGAATCGCAAGACAGGTTCGCAGATCGCCTTCGTCAGCGGACGCACCGGCTTGCCGCAGATCTACACCATGGAATCGGATGGCACCAATCTGCAGCGCATCACCGATCAAGGCTATGCGGTGTCCCCCAACTGGTCGCCGAACGGGCAGTTTCTGACCTTCTCCTGGATGCGCAAATACGGCGGCGGAGAGCCGGGTTCGAACGATCTTTACCTGATGGATATCGCCAGCAAGCAGTGGGTGC
>PKXQ01000059.1 GCA_003132405.1 Acidobacteriaceae bacterium
CTGGCTTACTCTTGGACCTCGACGGTTTCGGCCTGATGCCATCCACTGATTTTCCATAACGATCAATTCTGAGCAGTTTTCCGAAGGCCAAAGATTAATACTCGCCAGTAGTGGAGAACTACCGCTCCTTCGTTGGAGGAACCGATGCGGGTACCGACTTCCATTGAGAGGAAAAAGGTGTAATGGCTAAACTAAAAAGAAAAGAAGGGAAGCTTACGGCGGCCGACCTGGGTTTTCCGTGTCGAACTCCTGCAATGCTTGCGTTGCAAGATCGACAGCTGCTGCAGCATCGCCCTGCTCGATGCGAAGCTGGGCAAGCAAGATGCGAGCATCGGCCACGCTGGCTTTGCTGCCCACCTTGGTAAATATCGCGATTGCGCTTTCGTATTCCTTCGCCGCGCCGGACAGGTCTCCCGCGGCGGCGAGCAGATCTCCGGAACCGGCGTGCGCCGCAGCGATATAACTTTGCTCGCCCAGTTGCACAGCCATGGCCGCGGTCACCCTATCGATTTTCAGGATCTCACCGGCGGCAAGGGGATCACCATTTACGCGCAGCATGAAGTTCTGAAGGACTTGAACAATGCCCGCTTCACCACCGGTGGCCAGGTTCTCTTTGAAGCGGAAAATGTCAGCGTGCATGACTTCGACGGCGCCACGCCGAAGATCCGATACGAGAAAGATGGAGATGCTCACGAATTAACCTGCGACTTCATTGCCGGCTGTGACGGATTTCACGGCATCTGCCGGCCCAGCGTTCCGCCTGGCGTGCTGTCACATTATGAGCGCGAATATCCTTTCGGATGGCTCGGCATTCTCGCCGACGCGCCTCCGTCTTCGGAGGAATTGATCTATACCTACCACGATCGCGGCTTCGCGCTGCTCAGCATGCGCTCGCCACACATCAGCCGCTTGTACCTACAATGCAGCCCCGATGAAAACATTGATCGATGGAGTGACCAGAATATTTGGCGGGAACTTCAAACACGTCTGGCGTCGGATGGATGGAAACTCACCGAAGGTCAGGTTCTGCAGAAAGGCGTGACCGGGATGCGGAGCTTCGTAGTCGAGCCCATGCAATACGGGCAACTCTTCCTGGCGGGAGACTCCGCCCACATCGTGCCGCCGACCGGCGCTAAAGGACTGAATCTCGCCGTCGCCGATGTGCGCATTCTCGCCCGGGCTCTCAAACATTTTTATGCCACGGGAAGTCGCAATCTGCTCGATACATATTCTGAGGTCTGCCTGCGGCGCGTCTGGAAGGTGCAACGGTTCTCCTGGTGGATGACTTCCATGCTGCATCGCTTCCCGGACGAAAATCCCTTTGACCAGCGCCGCCAACTCGCCGAACTCGATTATGTGACCAGTTCGCGAGCGGCCGCGCTGGCGCTGGCCGAAAACTACGTTGGACTTCCGATGGAATGAATCTTCTACCGTTACTTCCACTTGCCCTGACCCTCGACAATCGTAATGTAGCGATCAATGGGAAGATCGGTGAAGCGCTCAATCGCATTGCTCGGTCCGGGCCACTTCACTTCGAGCAGGTCGACCTTTGTTCTTTGGCCGAGGCCAAGCACCAATCGCGGGTCATGGGACGACAGAAAGCTTCCGCCTCCGGTCTTCATCCTGCTTCGCTTGAGATCACCGGCCTGGTAAGTAACTCGTACGCCCACTGCATCGCGATTCGACTTACTGCCGACTAACGTCAGTCCGAGCCAGTGATTCAGCTTTCCCGCATTGTTTCGCAAGAGAAGCGGAGCGCCACCGTTCATTGAAATCAGAACATCAACGCCGCCGTCATTATCAAAATCTCCAACCGCAAGCCCGCGCGCCGAGAAATTTCTGGTAAAAACCGGACCACTTTGTGCGCTTACATTCTCAAAGCTCTTACCCGTCCCGTGGAATAACAGCAACGGCTCCTGGTACTCGACGTCTTTGTGATACACCTGAATCAGGTCGTCAGGATTTCCGTTCGATAAAAACAAATCGAGATTTCCATCGTTGTCATAATCGAAAAACTTCAGCCCCCATCCGCTCATCAGGCGCGTGGCCGAGGCAATGCCCATCGCTCCAGCCTGGTCATCGAATGTTTCGTCGTGATTATTCTGATAGAGGGAATACATTTCGTGGTCGATGTTGGCGACGAAAAGATCCATCCATCCGTCCTGGTTGAAGTCGGCGGAATCGACGCCCATGCCGGAACGCGGCCGACCCGCCTCACTGTAGGCAACGCCCGCCGGCGCGCCTATTTCGTCGAAGCGGCCGCCCTCGCGATTGGCGAACAGAAAGTTTGCGGTGGTGTCATTGGCGACAAAGAGATCCATTCGCCCATCGTTATTAATGTCAGTGGCAACCACACCCCACGCCTTCCCCAGATACTTACCTATGCCACTCGACCTACTAACATCTGTAAAGGTTCCATCGCCATTGTTATGAAACAACCAACTCGGCATTGGCTTATACAGTCGCGGGATACAGTAACCCGGCTTATTGTCCGCTTCGCAAGGCAGATGCTTCGACTTATCGAAATCGACAAACCGGCAGACAAAAAGATCGAGCCTCCCATCATTGTCGTAGTCAAACCACACTGCGCTGGACGACCATCCTGGCGCCGCAACTCCAGCTTTCTCGGTTACATCTGTGAAAGTTCCGTCTCCGTTGTTGTGATAAAGAATGCTTCGCCCATATTGCGTGACATAGAGGTCGGGGAATCCATCTCCATCGTAATCGCCGACAGCCACCCCTTGTCCAAAACCTCCGGCCGCCACACCAGCCTTCTCTGTAACATCAGTGAACGTTCCGTCGCGATTGTTCCGATAGAGCGCATTACGTAGCGGCGGATCGGGATGGTAGAAATCGCACTCCCCGCTATTCACAAAGTAAATGTCCATCCAACCATCGCCGTCGTAGTCGAGAAACGCGCACCCGGCTCCGGTCGTCTCGGGCAGATATTTCTGCGCCGACTTGCCATTGGTGTGCGTCCAGGTAATACCGCTGAGCGCGGACGGAACCTCCTCGAATGGATAAAGCGGCGATGGCGCTGCAGCGGCCATACGGGATAGGCCTGGTAGGATCAGGCTGCCTCCTACGCCCCACAGAAAAGTTTCCCGCAGAAATTGACGGCGCGAGGTTTGCGATGGTTTTCGGATTGGCGACGGAGGCGTGGTCTTCACTTCGCTGATCTTGATTCGCAATCTGCTCTGCTGATCTACTAAGCTAATTCGGACTCTGCTGCGATGATTCAGCCGGCTCGCCCGCCGCTCCCTTTTGCGTCAGTTTCTGCTGAATGGCAAACTCGCGATCGCCATCTTCTTTTCGCCCGGTTCTTGAGTACGCAATGGCCAATAAATAATGCGCGGCGGGATTCCCTGACTGCAATTTGACCGCGGTCTGAAGGGGCGGAATCGCCTCGGAAAATTTCTTCAGCGAAACCAGCGCGCCTCCCCAACCGACATAGGCATCGCCAAAGCCGGCGTCGAGCTTGGCCGCGTGAGAGAAATGCTGGATCGCCTTATCCCACTCTTGATTCTGCTTTGCCAGCTCTCCGAGAACGTATTCGGCGCCGGCATTCGATGGATCAATTTCAAGTTCGGCCTGCATCTCTTTCTTCGCCTCCTCCGCGTCAGCCGGGCTGGGATTTGACTTCGAGAGCAGCAGCCGGCCCAAACGAAAATGGATACCAGCCAAATGCGGATTCTGTTCCAGCACCAGCCGGTATTCTTTGGCGGCCTCATCCCACTTTCCATTGGTTTCGAGAGACTCGGCGTGGAGCTCATGGCCCTGAGCCGATAGCGGAGCGGTCATAGCCAAGTCTGCCGCGGCGCGGCTCGCGAGGTCAGAGTAAGTGTGCACAGACAGGTAGAGCACCTCAGGATCGTGGGGGAATCCGCGGTTCAAAAGCCGCAGAAAGTCTTCCGCCGCATCCGGTTGCTGGACAAACATGGCGCATCGCACGCCGGCAAAACCGATTCGGCGCTTAAGATCCCGGTCCGCAGCCTGCAGCTTGGCTTGCTTTAGAAGTGGCAACGCTTCCTTGCAGCGGCCGGATTGGGCGAGGCTCACAGCTCGTTCAGCGAAGGACGCAACATCGGCCGCCAGCGCCGACGTCTTTCCGGAAGCAGAAGTTTGTGCGCTGACCAAGCACGGGACGGGAGCCCATAGCAGGGCGCAAAGCAGAGCCGTATGGTGAGGTCGAAACATAAAAAAAAGGCAGGCGCGCCTGAGACGCCTGCCCCATACTACAACGCTACCCTCAGAAATAGAACTTCAGAGCGAACTGCAAATTGCGCTCACCCTGAGTGTAACCCTGCGTGTGGCTGGTGATTCCCATGGTGTTGGAGTCAGTAGGTCCGAAATTATTAGTTCCGCAGGCGGCTGACCCCACTACAGTTCCGCAACCAACGTTCGGCGCCGCGAAGTTCGGGTGGTTCGTCGCATTCAGGAAGTCGACGCGAAACTGGAATCTCATCGTCTCCGAAATCGGGAAATTCTTTTGTAGACTGAGGTCGGCATCGAAGTATCCGGGCCCAATGGCCGGCCCTTGCGCTGGACAATTTCCAAACGTACCCGGCGCGGCCTCTGAGAACACGCTCGGATCGAACCATTGTAGACCGACCCCAGGAATAGCCGTCTTAGGGTACGAAGTGGGGCCATTACAGTCGGTACGAGGAGCGACGGAGCCCGTTCCGGAGTCATCGGATCCACGGAGATTCAGCGGGAAACCGCCGTGCCAGGAAACAATTGGGTTGATCGCCCAGTTGCCAGCTACGGCATTCAAGGCGGTAGGCATATTCTGTCCGAATTGTTTGCCCCGGCCAAATGGCAGATCATATACGGCATAGGCGCTGATTACGTTTTTGGCATCCCAATAGCATTGCGCGTAATCGCCGTTGGGATTGTAGAGGTTTTGCCAGTAATTACCAGAGGGCGCGGCCTGTGTAGTAGCGCCCCAAGTACCGTAGTAGCCGTCGTCGTTGGTCATACACTTCTCCCAGGTATAGGAAACCTGGGCCTCCAGCCCGTTGGAATATCGCTTCTGTAACACAGCCTGCATCGCGTTATAGTTCATGTTGCCGGCCGAGGCAGTGTTCTTCAAATTGCCGAGCCCGTTGGGTCCGTAGGTTCCCGCTGCGGGCAAACCATTGATGATAGTTCCAGGCCCGTTTAGGCCGCCGATAAAGGGATAGGTAATCGTGCCGTTCGGTTGCAAGTCCCCTTGCTTCAGCCATTCGGGAACCATCAAGTGCGTAGTTCGCTGGCCAACGTATCCCAGCTGAATGGTGGTGTTGTGGGCGATCTCTCGCTGGATGGTAAGGTTCCACTGATCAGCAACGGCCGGCTGAACCGTACCGGACCAAGTCTGGAGCGTGGCCCCGATGAAAGGATCGCCCGCCGGCGGAGCTGCCGCAGTAAACGCTGTTTCAGTGCTATAGGCGGTGCCCGTCGCCACATTGCTTGCCTCAACCTGAGGGGGCGTAAAAGGTGGATTCTGCGTCGGGCGCAGGTTGGTTCCTGTGCCTTCCAGATACGACGAAATCGAGAAGGAGCCACGAACCACAGTTCTACCGCCCAGATAGCCAGGGCTCCAGGCGAAGCCGATGCGCGGCTGGAAGTCCCGTATCCCATATACGCTGTTGTAAAGTCCCCTGCTGAATCCATTCGTGCCTACTACCCCGCTGGGGACGGCGTCATTTCCGGGGAACTGCAACGCACCGGTTAGAATATTTACATCCACCTGATTATTGTTGGTTTCAATCCAGGGAGTGCGCGCTTCATAGCGGACGCCCAGGTTCAAGGTTAGCGCGTCAGTTACACGCCAATCGTCTTGCACAAAGCCGGCGAAAAGCCAGTCGCGCTGACGCCAGCCTCCCGAGCTTGTGCCTCGGCCCACATCCTGCGGGAGGCCCAAGGCCCAGTCGGCGGAAGGGTCTCCGCCAGTGCCGTTCCCTGAATAGTTTCCACCCGGGCCGAGCCCAAAGACCTCGGCGCCCAGTTCACCACTATTGCCGCTGTAAAACACATTGATGTTGTAACGATTCAACTGAAAGCCGGTCTTAATGATGTGCCGGCCATGAGTGTAGATCAGCACGTCGTTAAAATCGGTCACTGTGGAAGAAAATTTTTCCACCACACTTGCGCCGCCTATATTGGTCAGCGCCCCCGAGTTAATATCGGTAATCGAACCGCCGCCAAATGCCAATTCGGGAAGACCGGTTATTCCGTTGGGGTTCCCGTCGGCAATGCCAATGGCATTCCCCAAGGTTCCCGTCGAAAAAGTGGTCAGCCCATGCGGCAGCTTGACGTAGTTCTTCCCAAAACGCACTTCGTTGAGCAGATTATGCGAGAACGTATGGTCCCAGTTCACAGATCCATTCAGCAGGAAGGCTTGGTTGATAGTGTCGCCTAGGATGGCGATGGAATTGACGGTAGGATCATTCTGATCGGCCTTTGTGAACCGCGCATTGATGTGATCCTTACTGGACACGTTGTAGTCAACCTTGATATCACCCTGATCCGTATTGAATTGCTGGTACGTTGTGCCGAATGCGTTGGCAAAGCCATTTGCCAGAGTGCCCGTGCTCGCCTTTGGATACAGCGCATTCGTAACCAGCGCCGTGAATGCCGGATCCAGGTTAGCCGTGGGAATCATGTTGCCGGTAAACGCAGGCCTTGAACCAGGGGGTAGTATTGAACAGGCAACCCCGGACGTTCCGCCGGTTCCAGCAGCGCAAGGGTTGTACAGCTGCGTACTCAGAGCGCTGAAATTGCCCCCTATTTCGTCGGGGGTGAGGACGGTGACGGTCGTAGCGCTCGACGGATGGTCCAGACGTCCGCCCTGGTAATCGGCGAAGAAAAACAGCTTGTTCCTAATGATCGGACCGCCCACGGTGCCGCCGAACATGTTCCAGCGCAACTTCGGCGTGGGGCTGCCGGCAGCCGTACCGGTCACGAATGGGCTGTTCTCCCACGCATTGGAATCGAAGTAGTCGTTACGGATGAATTCAAACACGTCCCCGTGGAACTTGTTGGTGCCTGATTTGATCACGGCATTAACGATCCCACCATTGTAGTTGCCAAACTCCGCGGAAGCGTTCTGGGTGATGAGATTGAACTCTCCGATCGCATCGGGAGAGGGCGTGTAGCCAATAATATTATCGGACGCCTGGTTGTTATCGACGCCGTCGAGCAGGAAGTTGTTGGCCTGCTCGCGGTTTCCGTTGATGTAGGGACGGCCTCCCTCCTCAGCCGTGTTGGAGCCGGTGTTAAAGCTTGCGGGATCGACTGAGACCGAGCCCGGGACGAGCAAGGTCAACTGCACATAGTTACGCGTCGTCAGGGCCAAATCGGTGATGGTTTTGGAATCGAGGACTGTGCTGACCTGGGCATCTTCCGTTTGCAAGATCGGGGCAGAGCCAGTTACTTCCACCGTCTCCGACACTTTTCCAACCTTCATCTTGAACGTCAGGCGCGCCGTCTGGTTGAGGACCAGGGTGAAGGGCGGATAGACGGTCTTTTCAAAACCTGGCGCAGTGGCCTCCGCGGTGTAGGTACCTACCGGCAGGCGCAGGATGTCGAACGAACCGGTGTCGTTGGTGGTCGCGTTCCAGACGACGCCGCGCTCGGTGTCGCGGGCGACGACGCTGGCGCCTTTAATCGGGGCGCCACTCGGATCAACCACCGAACCGACAATCGCGGCGGTGATTTCCTGACTCCATGCCGACTGGAGCGTGCACAGGAGACCGACCAGCAGCATGATCGCAACCCAAGTTGACTTTCGCAGCGCTGACGTTGGGATCGCTGACGTTCGGATCAAAGACGTTGGCATCGTAGAACCTCCGGGAGATGCGTTAATAAAACAGAACCCACCAAACAAATAGTGCAATAAGATTAGGATAATGCTATATAGTACTTTCATTGGGGTCGTCAAGGAAAAAATGCTGGGATTTCAAATTTTCTTACCGGCCCGGCCTTGGTACTCAGCTATAGCACAAGGCCGGCGTCCTCGCTTTGAGTAGAAGACGCTGTGAGTAAACTGTGGAAAACTGGCATTCCCGGACTCGATACCAAGAACTGGATTCCTGCTATGAAATGCCGTATTCCGTCGTTATTATCAAACCAATCCTTTACAAGATTCATTAACCGGGGTAAGGTTTCACCCATCGCAACGACAAAGTTCGAGGACAAAGATATATTACAGCTCTATAGCATATCGGTCGGCAGAGCAGCGGCGGTTTCACACTGAAGAAATGCGCCGCATCAGGTAAATTTCTTTCGTTTGCTCTATAGCGCATTCAAAATTTCGATGATGATGATTAACCTTACAGATGAACAGGTAGTATGAAATCGATGATCTGAATGATTGGGGAGTCCATGCTAAACAGCCGCCCAAATGGAATGCCCGCATATAAGAAGATTCAAGGCGCGATCATCAAGCGCATTGAAAGCGGGCAGTTGAAGCCGGGAGACACCGTCGATTCCGAACGGGAACTGGCAAAGATTCACAAGGTCAGCCTGATGACGGCGCGCCACGCTCTGACCGCGCTCGAACGCGAGGGCTTGGTGCAGCGGCGGCGCGGCGCCGGAACCTTCGTTGCACCTCCCAAAATTCACTTCAACAAACTGACCAGCTTTACCGAGCAGATGGCGGGGCGCAGTTTGACGGCGTGCTCGAAGGTGTTGTCATTCGGCATCGTCGACAACGAGCAGGAAGTCGCCGCCCGCCTGGCTCTGGCCACCGACACTCGTTTGCTCAAGGTGGAACGCCTGCGGATCGCGGCCGATGAACCCTTTGCGGTGGAAACCTGTTATCTGCCGGCCGAAGAATATTCGGGTCTCACGCGCGCAGCGGTGGCGCGCGGTTCGCTTTTTTCAATCATCGAAGGCACTTACGGAATTCAGCTCGCGTACGCGGACGAGGAAATGGATGCGACCGCAGCAGCACCCGCGACCGCGAATCTGCTGCAAGTGCCGCGCGATGAGCCGCTTCTGCGGATCCGTCAGCTGATCTATTCGACGAAGGGGAAGGCTGCGCTGTACGTTCTCGGCTTGTATCGATCAGACCGGCACACGCTGCTCGTCCGAAGATTTCGCTAGCGGGTGAAAAACCAAAGTCAGAGGGTGAAACCGGCGCTGGTCGCCGGTTCCGCGCGCCAATGCCGCATGGCTGTTATCTGATCCTTTCCGTCTCCGTTTATGCGCACTGTCATCCATCTCGTAGTTTTCGCTAGTCTGTTCATTCTGACGCGTCCCACCATCACCGAGGCCAAAGAACACTATTCGCGACCCGGCCCGATCCATCTCGACCGGGATGGCGAGAAGTGGGTGCGGCAGACGCTGAGCAAAATGTCGATCGAAGAGAAGGTCGGCCAACTCTTCATGGTGTGGGCGCGCGCCGAGTTCTTCAATGTGGACAGCCCGGAGTATCGCGAGTTTACGAACCGCATCGCCCACTATCATGTCGGATCGTTTGCGCTAACCGTTCCGGTCGACGGACCGTTCCTCATCAAAGGGCAACCGTACGAGGCCGCGATGCTGGTGAATCGCTTGCAGCACCAATCGAAACTGCCTCTGCTGATTGCGGCCGATTTCGAAAGCGGATTGTCCTCACGCCTGAACGGAACCACCGTCTTCCCTCAAGCGATGGCCTTTGGCGCGGCGGGAAAAGCTGATTATGCCGAGAGCTTTGGCAAGATCACCGCGTTGGAGGCACGCGCCATTGGCGTCCACTGGAATTTTTTTCCGGTGGCGGATGTTAATTCCAATCCCGCGAATCCCATCATTAACACGCGTTCGTTCGGCGAAAATCCGCAGCAGGTGGGCGAAATGGTGGCCGCCTACATTCGTGGCGCGCACTCGAACGGAATGCTTACCACGGCCAAACATTTTCCCGGACACGGCGACACGGCGACCGATTCGCACCTTGGCGTAGCGCAGGTCAGCGGCGGCCGCGCGCGGCTCGATTCCATCGAGCTTCCACCGTTTCGCCAAGCGATTGCCGCGGGAGTTGATGCAGTAATGGTGGCGCATGTAGCCGTGCCCGCGCTCGAAAGCGATCCGAATAAAGTTGCCGTGACTTCGCCGGCGATTGTTACGCAGTTGCTCAAGGAGCAGCTCGGCTTCCAGGGAATTGTGATCAGCGATGCTCTCGACATGGCGGCCTTGACTCGTCTGTATGCCGCGAATATCGGCCGCGCGGCCGTCGATGCATTTAAGGCTGGCAACGATGTACTGCTGATTCCGCCCGATCTGGACGCCGCTTACCGCGCCATGTTGGCAGCAGTGGCGAGCGGGGAAATTTCCTCCGAGCGTCTGAATAGCTCGGTGCGAAAAATTCTTCAGGCAAAGGCCTCGTTAGGATTGCAGCGGGCGCGACTCGTCGATTTGAGTGCGATGGATAAAATCATCGGCCTCCCAGAGAATGCCGCGCTGGCGCAGAAGATTTCCGATGACGCCATCACTCTGGTTCGTGATAACGGCAAAGTTCTTCCCCTGAAAGCTGTAAAAAAATCGGCCGTCCCGCTGCCCTATCAGGCTCCCGAGCCCATCACGAATCGCGTAGTCGCTGTGATTTTTACCGACGATGTGCGATTGGAATCGGGACGAGCTTTCGAGCGGCAGCTTCACACCCGCGCGCCCGATGCTCATATCTTCTACGTCGACTCACGAATCGCGACAGCCATGTCGGCGGGCATATTGAAGGCTGCCGATGAGGCGCAGACTGTGCTGGCGGCGGTGTACGCGGTGCCAACTCCCGGCGTCAGAGGCGGCGGGAGCGCGGTAAGCAGGACCGACGCAACCAGCGTGCTTTTACAGGCCATCCTCGATCATGCCGCCGCCAAGACCGCGCTCATTGCAATTGGAAGTCCCTACCTGGCGCAGGATTTCCCGTCCGTTCAAAACTATCTGTGCACGTTCTCATCGGCGCCGGTCTCCGAAACCAGCGCGGTGAAAGCTCTCTTCGGAGAAATCCCAATTCGCGGCCACTTGCCCGTGAGCATCCCGAACATTGCCGAACGCGGCACGGGCATTGAGAAGCCGATCGATTAAGAAATATTCTCGCCCGCGCCGAGGCGAGTTCTGTTGTTTGGAGACGTCTGCGACCCTAACCAGCCGAACGAGAGCCCTCAGAACCTCGCAGGCGGGATCCGAATTCGCCCATCGGGACCGGCTCACGATTAGAGCCAAACGGAGCTCTTCTTGTCTCATACGCAGCACGGTCTTTACGGCTGCGGAGGAACTTTTAGAAGAAACACCACGATCCATTAAATCGATGAAACGGGGAAGTGAGATAGAACATCCTAATCCGATTCGTATCCTAAGCGCTCTTTGTTTGATGTCGCCCTGGGTCCACGCCACCATTGTTGTCGGTCCTGCTGTCGACGGAACCTGGTTCTTGATGTGAGCGTTCTTGATCAGACTTGTCCCCGTCGCCTTTGTAGACTTTGCGTGGTGGCACATGCCGGTCCACGCCAATGACTCCCCAAAGAAGGCCGCCCAATCTAGAAATCGACACCATGACGAGTCACTTGAGCAAACCGTAAAGAATGGGAAGGAAGAAGAGAATTGCGATTGACGTAATCGCGGTTTCCAGCCCCGTTTCTCGGGAATAACCAATCCATGATCGCGACCACATCGATTCGCGTCCAACGCACGGCCACAGTCCTTCGACCTGACCAGTCCCGCGTTCTTCTGCGCCCGTTCAGCCACCAGGATCCCGAGCGATCTCGCAGGATTATCGCCAGGATCATGTCGCTCCCAGAAGACCAAGTCGGGCCACTCCTGGACGAGGTATCCGCTGAATTCTCCCAGCGACACCAGCAAATCCACAGATCCTTCCTGGAGCGGTTCGAACAGGTCCACAACTTCCTATTGACCAACAGGAAAATTTCCGAACAGCGACGGCTGTTGATCGGTTCTTATTTCGTTTGTGAATACTCCTTAGAATCTGCAGCACTGTTTAATCCGTCCATCGTGCCGCACCCTGACCAGTCTGACCTGCCCTCCGGCGCTCTGCGTTTTATCCTCAGCTTGCGCGCCACGGGGGAGGGCCATATTTCTTCCATCACTTTTCGAACGGGCATTATCCACGACGACCATCGGATCGAAGTCCTGCCCTCAGGAGGCTTCCTTACCGAGGCGCGTCAGATTCCGACCCCCAGTTACGACAAGGCGCTATTTGAGCGAAAACTCTTTGAGCTGGGATTGACCAACGAATTTACACGCCGGGCCATGGACAAGTTTGGAGAGTCGTTTGGACTAGAAGAATTGCGCGCCAGTCTGGAAGAGGAAGTGAATCAGTCACGCGTGTCGGACCGTAACGCGATCCGAGGGATGTTGGCTTTGGCTCGGTCCAACTATGAGGTTCAGTTTCAGCCCCAGCAGCAGTTGTCTGAGCGGGTTCTTTTCCCAGCCACGCCGTCGCAACGCAACGGTATCGAAGACGCCCGGTTCGTCTACTTCCAGAAAGATGATGGCTCCCACGTATACTACGCCACCTTCACAGCCTTCGATGGCAAGGTGATTTTGCCTGAGCTGGTGGAGACTACCGACTTCCTCCGCTTTCGGTTTATCACGTTGAATGGTCCGGCCGCAGAAAACAAAGGCATGGCCATGTTCCCTCGCAAAATCAATGGCCTGTATGCCATGCTTTCCCGCCAAGACAATGAAAACATCTACATCATGTTTTCTGACAACGTGCATTTCTGGCATGAACGCAAAGTGCTGCTTAAGCCGACGTTCTCTTGGGAACTAGTCCAGCTTGGGAA
>PKXQ01000048.1 GCA_003132405.1 Acidobacteriaceae bacterium
GCAGAAACCGGTGCTCATCTTTGAGGCGCTGCAGCCCGCTCCGGGTGATGTAGTTCTTGACGGGCGTCGCGGGCTCGTCCGCTTGCGGTTTTCTCGTAAACCCTTTTCGCATCTCGTAGTCTTTCCAGGGCGAATCCAGTAGGTGCGCCATTGAACGCGGATGAACACCGATAAAGAACACGGTAGGTTATCCACGTTCATGGGAGTTCATCTGCGGCCCTAACTGATTTTTTCACGTCTTCCGGTCCCTTAGCGATCCTATCCATCATCTCGGACAAGTGCCGGCGAAGGCATGCTTGGGAGATCAGTACTGATAAGCCCGTTTCTGGCCAACTTCCGGTTTGCCAACCACTTTCCAATAATCCCATCGTTCGTGACGATTACTAGCTGCTATCCCATTGTTCTCAATTGACTAGCCTACGGCTCCCCCGTAGCATTACTGCCATTCCGGTATTCCTTTCGACACCATGATCGACCAAACCGTCTCTCACTATCGCATTGTCGAGAAACTCGGTGGCGGCGGCATGGGTGTCGTCTTCAAGGCCCACGACATTAAGCTCGGTCGCTTTGTCGCGCTCAAATTCCTACCCGATGATGTAGCCAAAGACCCGCAGGCACTAGCCCGCTTTCAACTGGAAGCCAAAGCCGCATCCGCGCTCAATCACCCAAACATCTGCACCATCCATGAGATTGATGAGCAGGAAGGCAAAGCGTTCATCGTGATGGAGTATCTCGACGGTGTGACGCTCAAGCATCGCATCGGCAACCGTCCGATGGACACGCACGTGATTCTCTCTTTGGCCATCGAGATCGCTGACGCCTTGGATGCGGCCCATAGCGAAGGGATCATCCACCGGGATATCAAGCCTGCCAATATTTTCGTCACCAAGCGCGGACACGCAAAGATTCTCGACTTCGGCCTGGCGAAGGTGATCCAAACCGGAGCGAGCGGTCACGATGCCGAGACCCTCGCCTCCGAAGCGCGGCACCTCACCAGCCCCGGGACCATGCTGGGCACGGTGGCCTACATGTCGCCGGAGCAGATCAGGGCCCAGGAACTGGACGCGCGCACCGATCTGTTCTCGTTCGGCGCGGTGCTGTATGAAATGGCCAGCGGTAGGATGCCTTTTGAAGGATCAAGTTCAGGAGAGATTTGCGGAGCGATTCTGCACCAGGAGCCTTCATCTGAAATAAGCCAACAGATTTCTCCGGCTCTAAGTTCCGTCATCCGCAAGGCGCTAGAGAAAGATCGCAACCTGCGGTATCAGAGTGCAGCCGAGATGCGCGCCGACTTGCAACGGCTAAAACGGGATACCGAGACGGGGCGGCTTGCAGGCGGTTCGGACTATGCGGGGGAAAGCGGTCTCGCCCGTTCAGGACCAGCGTTAGAACCGGCGAGGATAGCCTATTTCGCAGTCGCCGCGATCGCTGTCGCGCTAATTGGAGGCGGCCTGTATTACCGCTCGCACCGTCCAAAAGCTCTCACCGACAAAGACACCGTCGTGCTCGCCGATTTCGCCAATAGCACGGGCGATGCCGTTTTCGATGGCACCTTACGGCAAGGGCTCGCGGCGCAACTGGAGCAGTCGCCGTTTCTCAGCCTGGTTTCGGACGAGCGCATCGCACAAACACTGACACTGATGAACCAGCCGAAACAGGCGCGGCTGACGCCAGAACTGGCGCGCGACGTTTGCCAGCGCACGGCCAGCGCGGCCACTATTGAGGGATCTATCTCGAGTTTAGGCAGCCAGTATGTTCTGGGCCTGAAGGCTGTGAACTGCCGCACCGGCGACCTGCTCTCCGAAGAACAAGTGACGGCGAACGGCAAGGAACAGGTCCTCGACGCTCTCGGGACCGCATCAACGAAACTGCGGGCAAGATTGGGAGAATCGCTAGCTTCGGTGCAGAAATATGATGTCCCGCCAGACAGCGCGACCACTTCGTCACTCGAGGCGCTGCAGGCCTATACCCTCGGCAATCGGACCACCAACGTGACCAACGACTACGCGGCGGCTATCCCTCTTTATCAAAGGGCCATTTTGTTGGATCCAAATTTCGCGATGGCTTATTTGCGGCTGGGCCAGGCTTATCAGCCCTTGAGTGAACTTGCCCGCTGTGCCGAAAATACTCGCAAGGCTTACGAATTGCGGGGGCGGGCCAGCGAGAGCGAACGGCTTGCCATCTCCTCATTCTACGAGATGGTCGTCACGGGAAATCTTGAGGCTGCCCGCACCTCGTATCAGGCATGGGCGCAAAGCTATCCCCGTGACGACGAGCCGCCGACCAATTTGTGGACCATTTATGCCTTGACCGGAAATTACGAGAAGGCCCATGCCGCGGGGCTGCAGGCTTGGAAGATCAACTCGAACAGCGGCAATAACTCCGTAAATCTCGCCTACAGTTATCAATGGATCAACCAACTTGATCAGGCCAAGGCCACGGCACAAGACTCGCGCGCTCACAACGTCGATTCGCCCTGGTTTCCTCTGCTTCTTTACAACGTCGATTTTCTTCAACACGATGCCGCCGGGATGGAACGGCAGGTCGGCGACGCCACGGGAAAACCGGGAGTCGATGATCAAATTCTCTTCCTGGAATCTGAAACGGCCGCATATAACGGGGAGTTCGCCAAGAGCCGCGAACTGACACGCCGCGCCGCCGATTCTGCTGAAAGAACGAATGAAAGCGAAACCGCAGCGGAATATCTCGGGCACTCCGCAGTGCGGGAAGCGCTGGTAGGCAATATGGATGCGGCGAAACAGGACGCCAAAGCCTCCATGTTGCGATCCGATAGCAGGCAGGGTAATGCGTTCTCGGCGATTGCGTTGGCGCTGGCAGCCGATTCCGCGCAGGCGGCACGGCTATCCGATGATCTCCGCAAAAACTTTCCCGCGGATACGATTGTGCAATATGACGACCTGCCAATGATTCGGGCCGCAACCGCGCTTCACAGTGGTGACGCAGCACGAGCGGTCGAAGCGTTAGCAGAAGCTGAGCCTTACGAGTTGGGACAGACGAACTATTCCTTCACCTTTGCGTTGTACCCGGTTTACTTACGAGGCCAAGCATACCTGGCGGCGAAGCAGGGCACAGCCGCACAGGTCGAGTTTCAAAAAATTCTGGACCATTACAGCGTGGTCGGGAACCAGCCGATCGGCGCGCTCGCGCGTCTCGGCCTTGCTCGCTCCTACACCTTGCAAGGTGACATTCCTAAAGCCCGCGCCGCTTACGGCGATTTCCTAAGCCTGTGGAAGAACGCCGATCCGGATGTCCCCCTTCTGAAACAAGCGAAGGTGGAATTCGCGAAGCTGAAATAGCCTTGCATACTCGTTTTGCACATTTCGATTGGCGTTTGCCGCGGTTCGCGATCGGATGACGCACTACCGGAAGTTACGTCTAACGCGGACGCCGATGACGTTGTCCCGAAGTCGGCTTCTGGGAAATGTGACGATCAGTACTGGGAAACGCCCTCGTATTGAGTGAACGGGCCAACTTTCGGGTGATCAGCCACACGGAATTAATCCGGATCTGTCGACGTTGATAACCGAGATTTCACCGTGTCGATTTCATTGCCATGCTTCGAGTGCTGACAAAGTCAAGCGGCCTTGTTCCTTATCATCGATAGGTGATCGGCGAATTGCACCTGCCGAACCTAAGGCTCGACGCCGGAATAGAAAGGAATGGCATCACGCGCCGCGTTCTTGTAAACAATGCCCCCCTTCATCACAAATACCACACGCCGAACCGCTGTGATGTCTTTCAGTGGATCTCCATCGAGTGCGATGATGTCCGCCTCCATGCCGGGAGCGATTGAGCCGATCTGATCGGCCATCCCCAGAGCTTCGGCCCCGAGGGAGTTGGCCGACACCATCGCGGCCATCGGGTCCACACCGCAGTCGCGCACGCGATCGATGAACTCCTCGGCATTGCGCCCGTGCGCACCCGCCACGGCGTCGGTGCCAAAAACCATTTTCAGTCCCGGAGTTTTCACTCCCTGTTCTACGATCGCGTGATCCATCGGCAGGATCTTCTCCATCGCAGCAAATCCCTCCGCCGTATAGCCTTCGGTGCCGAGATACTTTTCTTTGTTCAGTAAGTAATTCTCGATGACCAGCCCGCATTGCGGATCAAAGTAGGTGCCCTTTACCGCCATCAATTTCAAATCATCGTCTGGGGCCAGCGTACCGTGCTCAATTTCCGTGCATCCTGCGAGAGTCGCGGCGCGTACTGCCTCTTTGTAAGCGTGCACGAGCGTGCGCAATCCCTGCTTCTTTGCTTCGTCACAGGCCGCGTTCAATTGCTCCTGCGAAAGAGTCATTCCGCCACCCTGGCGGATGGATTTGGACGCGAAGATCTTGATCAGGTCCGCGCCGGCTGTCTTTTGCTCCCTCACAAACGCACGAATTTCATCGGGCGTGCCGGTCTTATCGCCCTGTCCTTCGAGCGGCTTTGCGGCTGTCAAAATGCGAGGGCCAGGGATGATTCCTTTTGCGATAGCATCACGAAGTGGAATATCGTTGGGCGCACCCACGCTTTGCACCGTTGTGAAGCCTGCCATCAGTGTCACCCATGCATTGGACGCGGCTCGATAGGCATCCTCTTGCGTTTTTCCTTCCGTACCCGCATTCTTTCCGTCCTTGTCGAAGCTCCAGGTAATGTGTACATGCGCGTCAATCCAGCCCGGCAATACGGTCAAGCCACGCAGATCATAGTTCGCCGGTCCAAGCCCAGGTTCTATCGCGACAATCTTTGAGCCTTCGATTACAACGCGGACATCGTGCAGCACGCGACCCTCGCCATCGAACACAGTGCTGGCGGCAAGCACGATGACATGGTTCGGGGCAGAAGGCTGAGATAACAATCGAGGTGCCGCGCTGCAGAAGCACGTAATATTTAGGATCCAGCATGAGACGATTTTCGAAACTCGCATGATTTTCTTCCTTCAGTTGCGGATTGGCAGCTCGTGATTGTGCTAGTCGGGTTCCCGGAGCCGTCAGGTTAACGTCTCTTTAGCGGCGTGTCGAGTTGCCGCCATAACGGGCTTAGCTCAATCTCGGTTGTGTGTTGTGCTCTCCCCCTTCGCCCATCGTGCCTCCTGGGCTGACGCGACCCGATTCCTTGCCGCCGCAGACATCGCACGTCGTGGCGCTCGTCCGCGGGATTCTTCGTTGTTTTCAACGTTCCAAGTTGGGATGCAAACGAGTTTCGCCTGTGCCCCCAGTGCCTCGGATACGCGCGGTGTCGGCCCGCCCTGATGTCGGCGGCATAAGATTCCGGGACTCCGAGTGTCGAAGCCCGAAGAGGCGATCCGTGATTTCTCGCGCGGTATGTTTGATCTTACAGGCGCAAGAAAAGCAGGGTCAAAGCAATAGGGGGGTTATACGCACTGAGGGGAAAATGCTACCCCCCCCACCGGCACAAAAAGAAGCCTAGGACCTGGGGAGGCCGGGGGCGCGCTCGCTAGCGAGCGGGGTGCGGAGTGCGCGATCTGAACGGTTAGTGAGGGCATCGAGTGGTTTTCGGCCAACACAAATCCAAGCCCGCGACATAAATCGTCTCGGACAGTTCTGTCATGAACCAATGATACGAATTTCTTTTAGAAGTTCAGCCCGAATGGCCCCTAAGACATTGTGGGTTTGGCAGGCTTCCAATAAGCACCATGCAGCAAAGCCTGCACACACGCACCCACTGATGAACGCGATTTTCGAAGGTAACCCTAAGTAAGCCAGCCACACAAGTCCTAGAACCGCACTCAACATCGAAAACGCCACCCCAAGCTCAAATTTCAGTTTTAGAACAAGCGTTCTGAGGTAACGCCTGCCTATCGGGTCTGCCTTGAAAGCTGTTCGGAGATATTCGTGCCATTGGCGGATATGGACCTTGTTTTTCTTATCAGCCCGGCTGTCCAGCCACGATTCCCAGTGCGATCCGGCATCTTCAAACATCAAACCGGCAAAAATCATAGCGAGTAAGAGTACAAAACCAGTTTCGGTATGATTCTCAGCAACCAAAGACTTGAGGTTCGCGAACGACCATAGCAGTGCCACAAACCAAGTGCTGATACCTATTGCTCCAGGGATGATCAGAGTAGCAATGGGCCTGAAGACTTCCGAGGTGAACGCCGAGAAAAAATTTGGCACGATATTTCTCCGCAAGAATAGCTTGTCATCTCACTGACGGCAACGCCAGTGATTTATAGAGAACCCCTTCGCATATCTCACTTTGCAATCAAAACGGGGTTAGAGAACTACTTTTGTTGTCACAAATGGAGCCCGCGTCGAGTGGGGGCGGAGCGCTAGGCTTCGGACGCTAGGGACTTCTTTGCGTCGCCCTTCTGCTGCCTGGATGATTGAAACTCAATCATCCGCATCGTCTCGCGCCAAGCGCAGAGCGCGTTAACAAATAGAACGGCCACGAGGGCAGTAGTCGATACCCACCACGCACAGACCTGTGGAATCGAGAAGATGGGTGCAAGGACGTGCGCTACCAGAAGGGCCACGATTGAGTGAGTGGCCACGTTGAATGAGTTCCATCGGCGCAAAAGCCACGTGTGAATGCCCGATGTCAGGAGTTCGTGGTCAAAAGTGGCTGCGGCGTAAAGGGTCAGCTTCTTGTCTTTTGTTTGAGTGCTGTTAAGCTGGCTCCAGATACGCTCAAGCGTGGAGTCCTCCAGGACGGCCTCGTAAGTCGGAGTTCTGGCAATCATGGCAAGCAGCCTGAGGAGCAGCACGGAGAGTGTGCTTAGCAGTAATCCCACCGGTATGATGGCAACCGCAGTCGCAGCTAATACTCCGAGCACCTCCTTCGCCGTTTCGGGCTTGAAAATCGGCGAAAGGTCGCGATGCGCAAGATAAGCCCCCCACAGGAGCGATGCGAACAGGAAGAACGGGGGTATGGCGAAGCGGATTTGTCTATCCTGATCCATGTCTCACTCCCATGTACCCGGCCCGACCGGCGGGTGTCCCGCTTTTTGCGGGCAAGTATACTCTAGAAAGAGAGGACATTCGTCTTCCGTGGGACACATGAGCCGCATTTTTTTGGCGAACCCCCTTTCGGGGTTTCGGGGCGTGCGGACGACGACTGTTAAGAAGTTACCCTGGAGTGTCTGCCATTCTCGACAACCGAGATGCTTCCATATCCCTCAAGATGGCTCGGTCGCGTGTAAGCTGTTCGTTCGAGAGGGGACGTTGTTCCATTTGCTCGCTGCCGATTCGTGTCTCTCGTACCAGGTACTCGAAATCGAAGTGAGAAAGCCAGCTTTTTTCAACTAAGCATTCAAAAAGAACTCGGCAGTTTCCTCTCGGCTCATCTCCTCGATCTCTTACTCGTCTCACTAACCACATGCAAAGGTCGATAAGTTGTAACCCAAAACTCTGAGAAGATGGCCTAACCGACAGAGAACAATCAAAGCTTGGAAGCTCTTTGATGTTGGCCGACATGATCGACATCGGACGATCGTCTGCTAACTGAACTCTAGATAGCACTTCGTAGCTCTCCCGAAACAAGCTCATGAACTGGTTGTGTTCGTCGTGCACAAAGCTCCCGATCACATGACCACTTTGCTCGTGCAAAGAATGGAGGTGACCAAAAAGGCCAAAAAAAGCGACGAAATTTGGGGAGTCTCCATTGCCAAAAGGATCGAGAATAGCTTCCGGATGCTGGCTTCCCCAACGCAGAACATCAGATAAAATTTGAACACTTCGCGCGTCATATGGGGTGAACTTTACCCTTTCTGCGAGTGTGCTCAATAGAATGCCGAATCGTTTTGGGTCTTGGGCTTCAAAGAGGGACCAAAATTCCCGTAGATCCTCCAAGGTTAAGAGTTCTACGAAATGTAGAAGGTTTATGAGCCTCAGGTGCCGCACGGCATATGTGAGAGTTGGCATTGCCTTGTTAGCACCCGAATCAAACGCAAGATCAAAGAGTTTCGTGCATGCCAAGAATGGCTTGTGGACTCGCCCGAAAGAGAAGGACAGCTTTTTTTCGCGAATAAACCAGCTGAGGCGACTAGCTATCTTTTCTATTCCCCCAAAGCCGAGCTCGGCGCCGTGAAGCTCATTGTTGCCCACTGTTGCGAGCAACTCTTTATGGAATGAAGCGTATTTTTTATCAACATCCCCGTACGCGATAAGCGTCCCCGTCCAGAATGTCTCCTGACCTGTATCGAAGAGATTGAGTCCGGAATTTCCGGATTCGTCGGTGAAGGCAAAGCATCTCATTGAGCGCGTCCGCATTCCCCGAGCACAATCAAACATTCTGCCAACTTGATTGCCCGAACAGGTTCCCGCTTACAGATTTTCTCCAGCGTGTGCTGGTTAATCCCCCGGCGCATCAATTCCCGTTTGGGAACTTTCCCGATTCGTACCAATTGTTCCTCGGTTGCGATTGCATTTCCTTTGCGCTTGTATTCGATGGCTTTGAAATCCAGCAAACTCAAATCTTCGCCTTCTTCCCAGTGTTTGTCGGATTCCTTCCCGATGTAGACGGGCGGCCAGTTAGCGAGCCACGATCCTGACGGGAGACGCGATTGCGTAGTGTCAGTTTTCAAGGACAACACGGGTCATGGCTGCGTCAATGAAAGTAAACGTAACCATAGGCCCCTCCTGCACATTTAATACTAAGGGCGGACGAAAGCAGGCGATGCAGACGCCATCTTTGTGTCGCACGCTCGGATACACGATGCCCGCTGAGCCGCTGGTCAACAGTTTGAGTCCAAGCGTTTGGGAGGCGGTGTAACTGTTCTGGTCTAAGCAGTCCACAAAATCTGGATCTCCCCGAATGTCATGAAATTCATGTCTGAAATCGGCGAGATAGTCTATATATCGAAAAACCTCTTCAGCTTTCCATTCGACTTCTCTCAACTCGGCAGCTCTATGAAAGGACACTTCCGTTTGTGCAGTCTCCATTTCGAAAGCCGCATACCAAGCTCCCCTTTGCGCGGTATTGAACCGTCCTCCAAACGGATGCGCGTGAGTGAAGGATGCATTAACTATATGCGCGAGGCGGAAGCCGGAAACCAGCTCAATGGCGCTCACGCCAGGAAGTCCGCCGCTCTCGCCAAGCAATCTGTCGTTGGTGGCGCCCTCCAGTTCCGTGAGGTCGCTGAGCAGATCGTCGTCATCTTGTGCGAGAAGATTGAGGATTGGTCTACCACGATCACTATAGCGATACGGAATAAGACGATGAGTCCTGTCCTGTTCCACTTTGATCTGCTTCGGAGATTTCATCTGCCGCCACGACGTGCGTCCAAGAGTTGGCGAACTCTCAGAAAAGCAGGTATGCCGCCCTTCTTCACGTAGTTGAGGGGCGAGTCTCCCCCAAACATTGGATTCGTGTTCGGCAGCGCGATCCAAGCATCTGCCAGCTTCTGGCCGTAAAGAATGTTCAGTGCCTTGTAGATGCCAATCAAGAGCGAAATTCGGGTTAGCTGATCTTCATCCAATGTTTTGGTAGATCGATTCTTCAGTGCGTAGAAACTGCCACTGGATATGCCGCCAAGCAAAACTCGGGTATCTTCATCCCGTAATTTCCAAAGCGTCGCGATCCGAAGAAGGCCTTTGATTGCAGCCGGACTGAGTCGGGTGCGGTTCTCCTTTCTCGACAGATCGACGGCTGTATCCCACGAGAAACCAACAACGGCTTGTTGCATCGTAGCCATAAAGGATGTCTCCATTTATGACTAAATATTACTCCAAAATTGAAAAACTTGACAGATCATTTTCAACCTATCCACATAAGGCATTTATTATCAGTCGTTTATAGAAAATCTAACCGACTTGATAATTGTGCGGCAGTTAGCGAACCAGAAGTAGCCAATGCACTAGCGATACCGTGACCTCTCTCGACTTGCGGCCCATCAGTCCGCACGGCAGGGAACACCCGCTTAGAACCTTATCTTTATTATTATTATGTAGTGTGCCAGTTGGGCCGGATTTCAGATTCAGGCATTCGCAATGCGGCGCTCAGGTCCGTCTAACGGGCATCATGGCAACGGAAGATCGTGAATTCATAGATTCGACTCTTCGTGAGCGCATCGTGGAGCATGCGTTCGTCGGGGATGTGCTTAGGACACTCTGGCGGTGTTGTGTTACCCACGCGGAGATCTTGCGGCCCTAGTTCGACGCACACGGCTATGACGTGGTTCTGCTGCGCTTCTCATCTTGGACGAGCAAGCCAAGACTAGATTTCACGGCTGATTGTTATTTCACCAATAACATTCTGTTTGCTTATAGCAGTGATAGAACCCTATTCATTTATGATTGCCATTGCGTGCTAGGGGCTTTACGTGGGTATCCGAATACTCCATCCTGAAATCAACACTCCGCGATGCGGGACTGTCACGTAGAGAGCGAGATCATCGCATCGCTCTATGTGCCCGTTTTATAGGGGCGAATTCTCCTAAGAGATTGTTTTGCAGCATCGCCTGATGCAGCCCGCCGCCGCAAGCCAATCGAGTCAGTTACAATTAGGCCAAATCAAAAATACCGAGGGGATAATCATGCCAAGTCTAGGGAACGCGCTGCAGGAGCTTCGCAAGGATCGTATAGCTACGCAGTTACGGCTAGAGAAGTTAGACCAAATAATTTCTGGGATCGAGTCCTTGAACGGTGCGGGCGCACCGGTTAAGTCAAATCAACCGACCCGCATAGTGTCCGCAGCTTTACGCCGCAAAATGGCGCTAGCGCAGAAAGCGCGATGGGCGGGTATTCGCAAACAGTCGCAGCCAGTAGCGGGGGTGGCGAAAACGGCATCGGCCCGTGCCAAACGTAAAATTTCACCAGCAGGCAGAAAGAGAATTGCGGAGGCTGCCCGCGCACGTTGGGCGAAGTTCCGAGCGCAGCAGAAGAAGGCAGCGTAGCGTCGGGGGAGCCTGCTGCGGCGAATATGCGGCGGGCTTTCACTCTCTACCCCCGCTCGATTCCCGCAAAGGTCTCGCTTATAACCGACAAGCATGAGTCTACAGCGCTGGATTGACCAGCACCCCTCGGCGTTTGCGGCGATCTTCCCGATCTACTTTCTCCGTTTGTGGTTTCTGGTCGCTTCGGTCATCAGCTTCGTGGAGGTTGGTTCTCGCTGGCGAAACTCATCCGTGTTGCGTAGTTTCAGTAACTTACCATCGGCCCTCGTACTTTCACGGCGGTAACACGAGATTCTTGACGCGAGAAATCTGGGTCCAATTAGGGTCCAATAAGCTGTACCACACAGTGCTCTAACGGGCTTCAAACTGGCAGTGAGTGCCGTTAAAGATTAGTAAGTTACGGCGGAAAGCCGCTTTGACACGGTAGAGGTCAGGAGTTCGAGTCTCCTCGTGCCTACCATTTATCTCATTGAATCTGCTGCGAGGCGAGCGGCAGTCCTTCCGGGTTTTGTTCTTTCCTGCCATCATTTGCCATCAAAACCGAAAGTTTTTCGACTGTCACCCGTTGCTGTTCGGGCATCGGTAGGGTGTGGATTTCGAGGGTGGTCGACATCTTCGAGTGGCCGAGCTGTGCCTGTGCATCCCGCAGCGATCCTCCCGCAAATTGAAACAGGGTTGCGTGAGTGCGTCGGAGCGAATGCCAGTTCAACCAGGGCAAACCCAACTTGCGACCGGCAGGCTTCAGGTCCCAGTGCAGCAAATTGGAGTCGTTGTAGGGAGTGCCTTTGCTGGTAGAGAAAACCAGCGCTCCCGGAGTTGCCGCTTGTTCTCGTAGTCGTAAGAGAACAGGCCTGAGCACTTCCGGCAGGGGCACAGAACGTCTGCTGCATTTGGTCTTGGGGCTTCCCATCATTCCTCGGTAGTAGCCCCGCACAACGCGAATCTGGCCGATTGCGAAATCGACGCTGGCCCTTGTCCTGGTCAGGGAAAAACACGCAAATTTCACCCGATAGTTTTTCCATCTCCGTTTTTGTTCCTCGAATATCGCCGAGAATTGCCTGGATTTCGAAAAGCCTGTGCGCGTGTTCCTAAAATGGGATCGCGTTCTTTTGTGCCGCGCGCATAAGCTCATCCAGCCGTTCAATGCCGTCTTTACGTCGCACAAACAACTGGATTCCGCACGGATCGCAAACAAAATACGGTTTTCCGGTTTTGCTGGTCCGTTTTTCCAATTTGCAACCGCACAAAAAACAGGGAAGAAATGACATTTGGGACCCCTGCTAACGTTACGTTGCTACAAATGCTTGCCCGCTGCATTTCGGTTTCGTGGCACCCATCGCAAGGTTACGCTCAAGTTCTTTTGTTCGATTAAGGATTGAGCCTGTGAAAGCAAGATCGCCAGGTCGGGATCATGCACCTTATATGTGCCATCGAATTGACAGCAGAGAACCTGCGAATCGGAAAACACTTCGACACAAACACCGTCAGGAAGCGCTGTCAGCGCAGCAATGAATGCGCGGTATTCGGCCTGATTATTGGTGAGCCCGGAAACACGTTCCACTCGTTTCTCTTGGGTGGTCGTGCAGATCCAGGCAAACCCGGAACGAGTGCCATCGGGCTTAGATCCGGAACCATCCACGAACACAGTCAGCCGGTTGGTCTCCTTCTGAACGAGTACGGGACCGGCGGCTTTATTAGTAGTCTTCATAAAAGTGCTCTTCAGCGTTTTCGGGCGCTGTACGAATTGTGATAAAAGGCTTTCGGCATAGGAGCAGAGTGCGCGAGAACAACACCACCTATCGCCGCCGGATCAAGATCACAGAACTGCCGCTCACCGATCCTCAAATTCCACTCGCATCGGCTAAAATCGCGACCGATGTAGCGAGAGATGTAAAAGGCCGCTCCTTGCTCGAAAGGGGGAATGCGATTCCACCCTGCGCGCTCTTCCAACCACTGCCAGATTTGGGTTCGGGGGTACTCGGCGAGTCCTTGAGCAGACAGGATTGCGTGTTGATGCAGCCGTCCGAATTGCTCTCCGAACTGATCTGCGACAACATAATCCACGCGTGTACGCCGATGGTCAATCACTTCTATCAACTGCTCGCCAAAGCAGACTGAACTCTTGAAGTGTAGGCGATTTATGCGTCCGATCTTCGGAGATCACGGACTAAAGCAATCAGACCCTCACGGGCAAATCTCTAGAGACTCGGAGCGGGCAGCACACAGGCGGGACCGAAGGTCGCGGCAATCCTCTCGGTGGTGGAAAGCTGTCGCAGGCTGAAACTTCCGGTGCGTGACTATCTGGCCGCGGTTCTCCCGGGGCTTTCCGATCTCCCGATCCGGCGTCTCCCGGACATTACTTCCTCTGCCTGGGTTAAAACAGTCAGTTGAGGGAACAAGTTTGGACGACGCGACCCCGAGGGCTGCGTCGCGCGATACCTTGTCGATTGGCGGGCCGCTCTTCAGCCATCCCGTTGTGAAAAACTGAAAGACTGGTACTCGTTCAGAATCTTGTTGCCAGGCAGTGAGTCATGGGTGCCCTGCGCTGAAGCTCAGCGGGCGGCACTACCAGACTCTTCCGAAGAACACTGAATAAGATTGCAGCTTTCCGTTCACGTTGGGACGGACACCCGATGTGTTCCAGATCGTGTTATCGGTGTAGCTTCCGTAGTTGAAACGGAGACCACCATCGAATCCGGCGCGGAGGTGGTAGTTGCCCGTGGCTCCGACCAGGGTCTGCGGTACGTTCACCTGCGATACCGGACCTGAGCCAATTCCAAGCGCGTTCGAGAAAGCTGCAGCGAAAGCCGCTTCCGAGGGGTAGCCAGCTACAGAAACAGCTCCGGGGAAGTTGGGATAGTCGGCCGGATTGAGGTCGGGGCGCCAACCGCTGTGGGCCAGCGATCGCGCGACGTTCAGATTGAGCCCTATGCGCTTCGCAAGTTCATACGTGGTGTGTGCGGAAAAAGTCTGGCTCAGCTGCTTATAGGGAACCAGTGGTTGGGTATAGACGCCGACAGCGGGATCGTTGGCGAGTTGCATGTCAGTCCGCAGATTGTCTTGTAAGTATGTGTATGCGCCCCCAACGCTCCACTTCGGAACCGGTTTGACAGTCACGAAAAGGGAATCCACATAGAGGTGGTTGGTCCGCTGCACCACAGGGAACGATTTTTGCAGAGCCACGTTGGCGTCGTTGCCGAACGTGAGCCAGTGAACCGGAGTAATGGTGACATCGCCAAACAACCGGTTATTGGTGTGAGGATCCGTGACATAGCCAGGATCGTGGGTGCCAGTCCACTCATAGCCTGCTCTTGCATTCCACAATTCTGCGCTGTGATAATGCACGGCGGCGCCGGCAATGTTGCTGAAGGTCGCGGGTACGATATAGAGCGGATCCGTATTGTCGGGCGAGGAGAACTGCGGCCATAAACCTGAGTTTGACCGCGTAATGTTCATAGGCGTGTAGTGCGTCTCCAGGTCAAACTGTTTTGACACGCGGTAAGCCAGCTTCAGACCGCCCCAGTGCCGGTGCAGAGATGGGTTGCCAAAAGCGTAAAACACGGTGGGGTCGGCCAGCGAATACTGGGATACGAACTCATTGATCAGATTTTGCTGATGAAAGTCAGCCACTGCCCGCAACTGGGAGACCGGATTCCAGATTAGAGTGGCATCCGCATTAAAGGAATTTTGGGAATGATTGCCGGTATCCAGAGCTCGCGGAGCGGGCGGGATATACAGGTTGATCGTCCGCGCGTAGCTGACGTCGCCGTTTAAGGTAACGTGATGCGCCACCGCCATGCTGACCTGAAGCAGGTCGGACTGCGTTTGATTGCGTGGCAATACGCTGTGAACATAGTAACCAGCCGGGGTGTAAGGGATATTGGCCGGCGGGTTGTCTCCGTTGGGATTTGAGGTTCCGTAGATGTCTGACGGATTCGGCATGCGGTCGTTGAAACTGCGAAACTCGTGCTGGTAGACGAGTTTCATGAGGCTTCCAAACTTTACTTCGGCGCCTCCGGCTATGTTCCTGGTCGTATAGTTCAGGGTGCGGTACTGCGAAGCGGAGTGACAGTTATCGCATCCGGTATCGGTCAGTGTCCCGTTGCCGCCCATGTCGAAGTACTGCATCTGGCTGTTGCCGTCCCGCGCTTGCCAACCGCCTTTAACAAACAACTTGACCGGTATCTTGGGCAACTGGACTTTACCGGAAGCGTTGTTCATCCTGCGTCTTATGCCTAGTAAGGAATCCGGAGGGATCGTATCGATGCGAATGAGGTCTGGAGAAATCACCGCTGCTCCAAAATAGGAAGTGTCATCGAGGTGATGGACAAAGCTGCGATTGTCGAGCGTGAAGTCAAGCCACTTCCCAAAAGTAATCCGCGATTTTAAGTCGTAGTCGTCGCGGCTCAGGATGTCCCACGTGGATTTGATGGTCATGTGCTCCGGAACATCCACATAGTCGAAGGACAAATATCCGCCCAGCGACTGTTGCAAGGAGTCATACTCGCCCACCCGGCCGCCGTATCCGCTGGTATCCAGGAACCGGTACTGCGGCATCATCACCGTGAGATGGTAGCTGACATCGGGGACATTCTCCGGCTGCGAGGTGCCCGAACTCGTTGGCTGCTGCTGTGCCTGCACCGGGTAGGTTACTGCTGCAACCATGAGTGCGACGATGACTATAACTGTAATAATGAGGAGTGCGGAAATCCTATTCATGGCATGACTCCTTGCCCAAACCCGTCTTTTGGTCCGGTACTACTTATCGATAAACTTGCTTCCGCCAGTTGCAGAAGGTATGTCGGTCCCATGGATTGAGTTATGGCAATTGGTACACCGGTCGACCAGGGGCAAACTCGCACCGTTATGGTGTGCGGAGTGACACTGCAGGCAGAGAGCCGGCTGGCTCACGGTCAGCATGTCCTGGTTCGGCGAACCATGGGAGGAGTGACACTTAAGGCAGCTCTCTGTTACTGGAGGGTGCTGGAAAGTGAACGGCCCCTGATATTCGGCATGGCAAGTCAAACAGAGTTCGTTAGTGTTGGATAACTTCAGGTTGTTGCCCGCACTGCCGCCATGCGGATCATGACAATCCGAACAACTCATTTTGGCTTCGCGAATCGGATGGTGGTACGGCAGATCGGCTTCGGCATTTTGCTTCTGGTGGCAGCGCAGGCAGTTCTCATTCTGCTGCCGGCGAGACTCGATTGCTCTCGGAATGCCGGCGCCCTCACCCTGGAAGTCGAAACTTCCCCTGCCATGCGCCTCGCCATGGATGGTGTGGCAGTCGCTGCACTTCATGTCCTGCGCCTGGTGTGCGCCTGAAAAGCAGTTGCGGACGTGATCGGATTTGGCGTGGCAGCTTAGGCATACACCGTTCGCCTGCTCGGCGGAACGGTCGCGGAAGCTGATGATCTTGTCTTTCGATTCGGTCGAATACCCGCCCGCCGCCACATGCAGACTGCCAGCGCCATGACACTGTTCGCACGCAACTTCCTGCATCGAGTGCGCGCTCCGACGGAAGCCTTTGGCGAGGTCCGCGTGACACTGAGCGCACTGTTCCGCTCCTACCATCTGCGCGCCGGGGATGTCCACGAATCTGCTGAAGTCCTGCTGGATCTTGTCCGACGTGGCGTTCTTCGGTTTGTTCTTAGCGGGAAGCGCCGGAGTGAGCAATAGAGGAACGAAAAAGAAAAAAGCGAGGAGCAATGTACGTCGCCGCATAGCGACCTCCCGGAACACTCTTCATGCTAGGAGCGATGCGGCACAGACGTCTGTAACTCAAGACACGTAAATCGGTGACAAATGGTACATAGCGTTGGCATCGTCGGACTAGCAGCCAATTGAGGGGATTTAGCTGGACGAATCGAAAACCCGGAGACGGGATCCCCTGTGTTCGATTTGAGCGGCCTCGTTGGCTACAATACTCACGCATACGCCAACGAACCGCATCCGCGGTAGCGGCGTCAAATTAATCGCGCAAGGAAGAGGGCTATAGAGCTGTATTGAGGCGATCCTTCGATGAACACAATTCTTCAATTCCTGCTCAAGCCGACGCAGGCCCCACGCAGCGTGCTGCTGGTGCGGATTGCGGTGGGGCTGATCTTCTTTACACAAGGCATTCTGAAGTACATCGATCCCAACATGGGAGTGGTTCGCTTCACAAGGATCGGGTTTTCACATCCATACTTCACGGCTCATTTTGTTGGCGCTTTCGAGATTCTCTGCGGTCTCCTACTTCTGCTGGGGATTGGGACGAGACTCGTCTCCATTCCGCTACTGATCGTGATCATGACCGCGATTGCGACTACGAAGATTCCAGAATTGTTTCGTACAAACCAGGGCTTCTGGTACATGGCCAGCGATGCCCGCACCGATTTCGCCATGTTCTGCTGCTTGGTCTTTCTCATCTCAGTAGGTGGCGGGAGCTGGTCTCTTGATGCAAGGCTCGGCAAGCACAACCGAAATGGTGGCTGATATGTGCGCATGCTGACGCGAGGATTTGAGGGAGGCTCAATGAACGAATCGTCTGAATCCCGGCGCCGGTTTCTAAAAGCAGCAGGGTCTATCAGCGGGAGCGGTTTTCCTCTCCTCCGGCACTGTCGTCGCTGAATCGAGTCTTTCAACGCAGAGCAATGACTCACCTGTGTAGTCGGGAAAACCGGACTCCGACGACGCAGCAGAGATTTGGACCGCGAGCGGGGCATCCCTCCTTATGGTTCACGCCCAAATGGGTCTGGAGCAATGTCTTCGTGCACGGTACGGAAAATGCCTATCTGGCTACCAACACGCCCTCCAACACGCCCTTGAAGTTGCAAATCGCGCTTGGCGGAGTGTTATCCTCATCTTCCCCCTACCTTGCTCGACTTCAGTGCGAAAACACAAACACTGTTCTTCCAATAGGTGTGTTGGTCGAACGCTTACATTTGGAGTGGCTCTTGCCTGCCCAAGTTGGCAACGTCATTGTATCCAGCCCCCCGAGCGCCCATCTTCGCGCTTCAAATAAATGATAAATCCCGATTACACATTGACGGGGCGAGGTCCGAAAAACTTGCCATCAACTCGCCATCAAAACCGGCCAATTTAGAGGGTGTTTTTGGCCATTTCGCTTGCGGAAAAGCTAGATGGGGAGCATGTTGGCACACCTTATTGTTTTGCCCTTCAGCCGGAAGTTGGGGAAAACCCAGTTGTCGAGCTGAGAGAACGGTGACTCCGCACGCCACTTTTTCATCGACTTCGCGAGAAGGTGATGCAGCGGTACGGGAGCTTTTGATGTCCTCGTTTTCGGCTCACCCACGTGACTATGCACCCAGGTCCGACGGACGTGAATGAGTTGGTCGGCGAAGTCCACGTCTGCCACTGCAGGCCTAAGCATTCCGAAATTCTCAGCCCAGTTCCAGCAGCAAGAGCGTGAGCGTTCGTTCTGGCTCCGGCAGGGCCGAGTAAAACGGTAGCTGCCTGCTCGGGAGTTAGAATGATCGCCTCGCAGTCACTTGGCTGTCCCACAAAGAATTATGCGCGCCGCGGCCTTTCGTCCCCGGACTACTCCGATATACAAAATCGCACTCTCGCGCGAATGTCTTCCACGCGCACGCCGATATGATCATCTAAGCAAGGGCCTGCCGGAGATATCCTGCCACGTCGCTAACGAAGCGATGCACCGACACCTCTGCAATGCGGTGGCCGACGATCGCATTCATGGTTCTTCCCACGGCACCGAAAGGTGGTTCGTAAACACCGGAGAAATCCAACTGCGTTTCGGTTGAGGTCAGCGGGTACACGGAAAGCTCGCCCTTCATGAGCGGAAACAATCTCGGCGAGGTCGCGGCCTCCCATTCCAGCAGCAGCCGTGTGGTGGGAGTTGAAGTGGCATCGACGATCTCCTCAATGTTTCTCACGGAAATACTGATGTCGGTCTTCACTCCAATACCGCCAAAGTCGACATGCAACTCAGCGGCGATCGATTGCGCCCGGGATGCAGCCGCCTTCGTAGCCGACTGGAACACCTTGAGTGCGTTCTGCCTTAACGCATCGCGCACGCGCTCGTAGGGATGGTTCACATAGTCGTAGCTGCGAATCTCACGTCCTGTACTCATCGTTTCGTCCAACTGGACGGCCAGTCTTAAAACTGGCGGTCACGAAAACTGTACCATAGCGCGCACGTCTCGGAGATTGATTGCGTGCGGCGTCCGTGCTCCTGGATTCATTGTTCTCCACCGTTTACTTGAGGCATCGTTTTCGAGAACAATGACATTGAATTTCCCTGTATCATGGCTATCGCTCGTATTCAATCGCAATCGGGCTAGCGCTTGATAGCGGATGCAGGATCAGCACGAACGCGTGAGGAGGCTTGATGTCTCAGATTGACGTCCCATTGTCGCGCGCGGGTTTCGGACAAACACAGCGAGCCGACAATTGGTGGGTACAGCCGCTGGTTGTGTTTCTTGGTTTGTCGGCATTCATCGTTTACTCCACATGGGCTGCGCTGCAGGGGAATCATTTCAGGTTTGGACCCTATCTCTCACCGTTTTATTCGCCCGAATTGTTCGGCCCNNTACAAGGCTTTTTGGGCGGATCCACCCTCCTGCACCGTGGGCGAGCCGCGCAAGACATATCTCGGTGAACGATCGTTTCCTTTGATCCTGCAAAACGTCCACCGCTATTTTCTTTATCTGGCCCTGGTGTTTCTGCTAATTCTGGCTCGCGACGTGTGGGATGCATTCTGGTTCGATGGCCGGTTTGGAATCGGCGTCGGCACTCTCGTCTTGTTGACGAACCTCGTGCTCCTAAGCTCCTACACTTTCGGATGCCACTCCTTTCGTCATCTGGTCGGCGGTTTTCGCGATCGCTTGGCAGGAGCGCCGGCTCGCAAAAGAGTTTACGATTGCGTGAGTTGCCTGAACCGGCGCCACATGCTGTTTGCCTGGTGCAGCCTTATCTCGGTAGGGTTCTCCGATTTGTATATACGGATGTGCTCGATGGGTATCTGGACGGATTGGAGGATCGTCTAGTGAGCGAGTACATCACGCATGAGCACGACGTTCTAATCATAGGAGCCGGGGGCGCCGGTCTGCGGGCCGCCATCGAGGCCTCGGCCGCGGGTGTAAAGGTCGCAGTCATTTCGAAATCTCTTCTTGGCAAAGCACACACCGTCATGGCCGAGGGTGGCGTAGCCGCGGCGATGGGAAATGTGGACGATCGCGACAGCTGGCGGGTTCACTTTGCCGACACTATGCGCGGCGGTCAATACCTGAACAACTGGCGCATGGCCGAACTGCATGCCAAGGAAGCGCCGGCGCGCGTGCGTGAACTGGAGGCCTGGGGCGCCCTTTTTGATCGTACCAGCGATGGCCGAATTCTGCAGCGGAATTTCGGCGGCCATCGCTATCCTCGCCTCGCACACGTGGGTGACCGCACCGGCCTGGAGATGATCCGCACTCTGCAAGACCATGGAATTCATCTCGGTCTCGACGTTTTCATGGAACATACGGTCGTCACACTTCTGAAGGACGGCGGTCGCATCGCGGGCGCGTTTGGATACGATCGTGAGCGCGGCCGGTTCCACCTGTTCCGCGCCAAAGCTGTCGTGCTGGCGACGGGAGGAATTGGCAGGGCTTACAAAATTACGAGCAACAGTTGGGAATATACCGGCGATGGCCATGCGCTCGCATACGATGCGGGTGCGGCGCTCATGGACATGGAATTTGTGCAGTTCCATCCCACGGGGATGATTTGGCCACCGAGTGTGCGCGGCATTTTGGTCACCGAAGGCGTGCGCGGCGAGGGAGGGGTGCTGCGCAATCGGAATGGCGAAAGATTCATGTTCAAAGATATTCCGCCGCTGTACACCACCCAGACCGCCGATAAAGAAGAAGAAGGCTGGCGCTACACGCAGGGAGATAAGGACGCAAGGCGTCCGCCCGAGTTGCTGACTCGCGACCACGTGGCCCGTTGCATCCGGCGGGAGGTGCGCGAAGGGCGCGGCAGTCCTCACGGCGGCGTCTTCCTGGACATTGCGTGGATCAAAGAGAGAATTCCGAACGCGGCCGAGCATATAAAGAAGAAACTGCCCAGCATGTATCACCAGTTCAAGCAGCTTGCCGACATTGACATTACTCAGGAGCCGATGGAGGTCGGTCCTACGACCCATTACATGATGGGAGGCATCAAGGTCGACGGTGATTCACAAATGTCAAACGTGCCTGGCCTGTTTGCGGCGGGAGAGTGTGCGGCAGGTCTGCATGGCGCCAACCGGCTCGGCGGGAATTCACTTTCCGATTTATTAGTTTTCGGCAAGCGAGCGGGAGAGTACGCCGCAGCCTATGCGAAAGACAACCCGCTGGGCGCGGTGAAGACGGATGAACTCGGATCATCGGAAAAATCTGCGCTGCAACCCTTCGAGCGCAACGGCTCCGACAATCCATACGCCGTCCAACATGCGTTGCAGGACCTGATGCAGGAACTGGTGGGGATCGTGCGTCAGGAACAGGAGATGCTGCAAGCGCTCGAGCGCATTCGAGAGTTGAAAGCTGCCAGTGAGCGGGTCAGCGTGCCCGGAAACCGGGAATACAATTCCGGATGGCACACGGCGCTCGACCTGCACAGCCTGCTGACCGTATCGGAAATTGTTACCCGGGCGGCGCTGGAGCGGAAAGAGAGCCGCGGGGCGCATTTCCGCGATGATTTTCCCGCCAAGGACGAAAAATACGGCGGCTTCAACCTGGTGGCGCGAAAAGGCCCGGGCGGAGAAATGCAGCTCACACGCGAGGCCATTCCCCCTATGCGAGAGGATCTGCAACAAATCATCCAGGAGATGAAGTAATGGCGACGGCCACATTTCGCATCTGGCGCGGTGAAAAAGGTCAAGGAAAGTTCCAGGACTTCAGCACCGAAGTCTCGGCGGGCATGGTGGTCCTCGACGCCGTGCATCAAATTCAGGCGGAACAGGCCGGCGATCTGGCGGTTCGCTGGAACTGCAAGGCGGGGAAATGCGGCTCGTGCTCGGCCGAAGTCAATGGCATGCCGAAATTGATGTGCATGACGCGGCTGAACACACTNNCGGACGTATCGTGGAATTACGAGGTAAAGAAGCGCATCCCCAAGTTCCAGCCGCGGCAGCCCGACGCCCCCGATGGCACCTGGCGCATTGCCCAGGAGGATGTCGAACGGGTGCAGGAGTTTCGAAAGTGCATCGAGTGCTATCTCTGTCAGGATGTCTGCCACGTATTGCGCGACCATCATATGCACGAACAATTCATCGGCCCGCGATTCCTGGTGTATGCGGCCGCTCTTGAAATGCACCCGTTGGACGTAGGCGATCGCGTTGAAGAGCTGAGAACGCAATTCGGCATAGGTCTCTGCAACATCACCAAGTGCTGTACCAAGGTTTGTCCTGAAAGCATCACCATCACCGACAACGCGATCATCCCGCTCAAGGAGCGCGTCGTGGATCGCTTCTTCGATCCGCTGTCGAAACTGTTTCGAGTATTCACCCATTCGAAACCATAGGAGATGTTATGCATTTCGAACTGAAATCCATTTCCAAGCAGGGTATTCCCGAAGCGCTGGCAAAGGTGGAGCGCTACAGACTATTGAATGAACCCAGCCTTGCGGAGAGCATTTGTCTCGATATTCTGGCCATCGTGCCCGACCATCAGCAGGCGCTGATTTCGCTTCTGCTCGCTCGAAGCGACCAATTCCACTCGCATGTGGCTGTGAAAGCTGCACGGGAGGTTCTTGCACAAATTAAGGGCGGCTACGAGCGGGCGTACTACGAGGGAATCATCTGGGAGCGCCTGGGGAATGCGCGCATTCTCAACGGCGGCGCTGGAGCCGGCGCATCCGCATATCACGCGCTCCGGGGAGCAATGGATCATTATGAGAAAGCCATGAATCTTGCGATACCAGGAAACGACGATGCTATTCTGCGATGGAACACCTGTGCGCGCGTGATCATGCAGAATCCGGACATCCGACCGATCCCCGAGAATGAGCCTGCACAGGCATGGGAGCGCGACGAAGCCGGCTCCAGAATTGCGGACGCTTAGCATAAGAGTCCATTACGTCACCGCTACCGACGAGCTAGTCCCGAAGGTAGCCGCCTACAGCGATTTCCTCACCCTCTGGAAAGAGGCCGATCCCGACATCCCCATCCCGAAGCAGGCCAAAGCGGAGTATGCGAAGTTGCAATAGCCCTCATGATCTTGGCTTTCTCTGTACCGCATGAGACGATTTAGGACGATGTTCACCTCTTCTCTCCAAAGAAGGATCACGGCTGAATTTCTCGGAACCGTGTTTCTTGTCGCCACCGTCGTCGGCTCCGGCATCGTGGCGGAGCGCCTTGCCGGAGGTAATGTTGCTCTAGCGCTTCTCGCCAACACAGTTGCCACTGGTGCAATCCTTGTTGCGCTGATCTTCACGTTCGGTGGCATCTCCGGCGCTCACTTCAACCCCGCCGTGACGGTAGCGGACGCGCTGGAGCACGGCATGCCGTGGCGCGAAGTCCCCGCATACGTTACGGCGCAGTGCTCTGGAGGATTGACTGGGGCAGTCGTCGCCCACCTGATGTTCGGGCTGCCGCTGTTCTCGGTGTCGCGCCATGCCAGAAGCGGAGGCGCTCAAGTATTCAGCGAGTTCATCGCGACGTTCGGACTGCTCGCTGTGATCTGGGGCTGCTCGCGGGTTCGAGCCAATAGCGTGCCGTTCGCGGTTGGGGCTTACATAACGGCTGCGTACTGGTTCACTTCCTCAACATCGTTCGCGAATCCGGCAGTGACCATCGCCCGTTCGGTATCCAACACGTTCGCAGGAATACGTCCCGTGGATGTGCCACTGTTTATAGCAGCACAGATGAGCGGGGCGATTGCGGCAACTGTTCTAAGCCGCTGGTTGATTCCTTCGCTACCCGAAACTGCCGAAGATATTCTCCTGCCGCATGAATCTGGCAGTCAAATGAAGACGTATCTCTTCGCTTGTGTCCACAACGCAGGTCGTTCCCAGATGGCAGCGGCACTATTCAACCTGTATGCCGACAGGAGCGGATGCCTAGCCATCTCGGCTGGAACTGAACCCGCCGACCACATTCATCCTGAAGTAGTGGAAGTCATGCGTGAGATCGGTATTGAACTAAGTTCTGCAAGGCCGCAACTGCTCACGAATGACTTAGCCAAAACCGCGTCCGTTCTGGTGACGATGGGTTGCGGAGAAGCCTGTCCGTTCGTTCCCAATTTGAGGACGATTGACTGGGCGCTTCCAGACCCGAAGGGGCAGTCGCTCGATGCAGTGCGAACGATTCGTGATGAAATTCACGACCGGGTAAAGGAATTGATCCGCAGTGAGTGCGCCGAGTGTTGCAAGGCGGCTTAAGCGTTCCAGTGTTTGAGCGGAGGCGCCATGCGTAGACAACGGGCGCTGAAGTCGTGCTCGTATTGGCATCATGTGGGCGGGTTCGCCTTACCCGCATGTGCACATCATGGGACGCCCGTAATCAGCGATTTCGTTAGACCGATGACAACTGCAAATAGCGGAACGCTCGCGATTACCATCCCACTTTACGCATTCGCTCAAGGATGAGCGCGCTGTATCTATTCATGCGCTCGGGTCGCCGCTTCAGCGGCGCCGGCAGAATCGCAGCGAGCCGCGCCGCCTGTTCCCGGCCGATACTGCGAGCCGCGGTTCCGTCGTAGTAACGACACGCCGCCTCTGCACCATAAATACCGGGCCCCCATTCGACCACGTTGAGATAGATCTCCAGAATGCGCCGCTTGCCGAGGACGATTTCGGCCGCCGGTACCAATGTGAACTCCGCGCCCTTGCGGAGGACAGAGCGGCCCGTTCCGAAGAATAGGTTCTTTACAAGCTGTTGCGTAATGGTGGAAGCTCCGCGAGTGCGCCCGCCCTCCAAATCGTCTTCGGCAGCGATTTGGATCTGGTGCCAATCGAACCCATGGTGCTGGTAGAAGCGCGCGTCCTCAGCGGCGATTACTGCGTGCTGCAGATCGGGCGAGATTTGGCTGAGCGGAATGAATTTGTAGCGCTCGTGATACGGAGTGTGGTGAATCCAGGCCTGTAAGCGGCGCTGGATGTGCACTGCGGTGTTCGGTGGGTCGATCCACCGG
>PKXQ01000145.1 GCA_003132405.1 Acidobacteriaceae bacterium
CAAATCAGGTTGTCAAACGCATAGGATCGGTAGAATTCGGAATTATTTCCAAAAATACATCTCCAACTCCACGCTGGTACAGGGACAACTGCGTCATTGTGCGCGATGTCCAGAAGCATCGAAGCGGCCTCGTTCTCAGACATGTAAATCAAGAATTAATATCGAAACCCGGTAGTGTCTGAAATGTGCGTTGACGATCTAAGTCCTATAATGCTCCCGAACGGAAAGGAGTTGGCTAGATGGCGTACCACACTGATTCACCTGAATCTCCACCAAAACATCGGGAAGTTCACCATGACCGCGAAGACTGCCCGGACGGGAAGCGCATCAAAAAGGAACACAGAAATAACGGAACAGGCGGGAAGCCGCTTTGCGACGAGTGCATCAAACTCGCACGCTAATGAATCCTCTCCCAAAATACAATTTCCCAATGGGGGCCGGTCGGCTCATTCGTGTTGAGCAAGTCCCAGACACGACATAAGGAGCGGACTCGGAGCCTGTGCGCTAAACAGACAGCCACGGCACGCCATCCAGCCTCTGGCGTGCCGTGGAAACTTACGGTTGGTTCAGCCCGTGCGTGTCCTGCGCCGCCCTCGCACGACTGGAATGTCTCAATACCGGCTGCCTGAAGTTTTTCCACGGCAGTAGCAATTCCACGGTCAAGCTGCCCCGGAACTGGGGGTGACGGAGGAGGGGGAATTTTCGCCAGTGCATTGTCCACATGTCGGGCGTTGTATGCCTTTACCCATTTGGGCATCGGCTTCGGACGTTTGCGCCGAGAGTTCATTGCTTAGGCTGTTCGTTGTTCAGGGCTTTGTGGATCAACTCTGCACAGCCGCCATCGCCGCTGTAGGTTCCCCCAAGATCGACATCGGCGGTTCGACTTCCCGAGCCGAACACAGCGATTTCTGCATAGGTGTGGCACGCTGACATGGCAGGTAGCCACGCTTCCATGATCGCCCTACCCTGATCGCCGTTTACCGAGAAACCTCGCAGATAAATGCCTTGCGCCATCTTCGCCTGCTTCAGTAGGGGGGCCGCTCGGCGCTGGCAGGGTCCTTGAAGAAGAAGGCGGTAGTAAAGCCGAAGCCAGTTCCCCCAAAGCCTGCGACTGAAGAACCGAAGAGTTCTGCTAAAGAAAAGAGCCATCCGGAAGCAGACCGGACGGCCAAGAAAGGGGCAGCTATGTGAGAACCGTAACGATTTCGGTTCAGACCGCGAAGGTGGTCATTACCATCACCAGAGGGGATGACACCATCGTGATCGAAGTGCCGATAATCACCTAAACACGAGAAACCTCGCAGATAAATGCCTTGCGCCATCTTCGCCTGCTTCAGTAGGGGGGCCGCTCGGCGCTGGCAGGGTCCTTAAAACCCACGCCAGTCGGTTCGATTCCGACGGCCTCCACCGCCCGCAATATACCACAGCGCCGCCGCCCCTGGCACCAGTTTTGAGCGTCACTAGAGTTACCAATCCCGAGGCGTGCTAGACTTTGGCCATGAAGGCGGACAAAGGACAATTCGACGAAGTTCTCAAACGGATACTGGACAAGCCTCCGCAGAAAACCGCATCCATACACGCAAAAAAACAGCCTAAAAAGGAACCGCCTCAGGGTCAGAAGTAAGCTCTGCGAAGCGCAGCGGTTTGAATCCGCACAGACGGCGCACAGTCTCTATAAAAACGTCGCCATCGTTGCGGCGATTGAACCTGTATTCAAACTCCGTCAGATACCGCTGTAGGTGCTTCGCTGAGAGCTTGTGATATTGGCCTATCACGCCACGCTTGAAGAGCGAGAACACGGATTCGATTGTGTTCGTCGTTACGTCGCCGCGAACATACTCATGCCGTATGTGATTTACCGTCTCATGGGTAGCGTCGAATGACTCCAGCGCGGCGGGGTATGCGGGGTGCTGGTCGGTCATCACGCGCTCTACGCCTTCGCTGACGTGCTTCTGAATGAACTCTCGGAAGTTCCCAACCGTTGCACCTGTGACGTGCTGCAGACGAACATCCCCGCCGCGCTGGATCGCGCCCATGACTACTTGCTTTTGCTTGCGTGCATAGGCTTGACCCTTGCCGCTAATTTTTCCGCCTACGTAAGTTTCGTCGATTTCTACCGTTCCGCCGAGCTTCGGTATATCGCCAATGCCCATCGCTTCGCGGATGCGGTGATTCAAATACCATGCGGTTTTGTATCCGCCGATCCCTAGATCCCGCTGCAATTGTTTCGCGCTGATTCCTTTTTTCGCATTGAGCATCAGGCCGATTGCGTGAAACCACGTTAGCAACGGAAGGTGAGAGTCGGCGAATAGCGTGCCGGAGGTCGGGGAGAACTGCTGACGGCAATCTTTGTTGAGGCAGATATAGAACCATCCACGGCGATTAGTTTTCTTTTCGTTGCGGGTCTTAGAGCGAGTCTTGCGGGTCGGCACTGCTGGGCGCTCATACTTCGTGATGTTCTTATCGCCACAAGTAGGACAGCGCACAATGCCATCCGGCCAGCGCATACCCTTGATGTATTCGAGGCATTGGTCGTCAGTCGAGAACTTTATGAAGATTTCCGCGAGGCTTACAGGCTTGGGATGGATTCGCTGTGGCATGATGAAACTATAGACTTATTCCACGTTTGTGTCAAGTGAATAATCCTCCTTAAAAGTAAACAGGAGCAAACGAATTCCCCTTACAATCCCTGACCGGATTATCCTCGCGGAAGATTCTCCACGGCCGCCTGCAGCGCACGCGCAATCTCTTCCGGGTCCGCGTCGGGAGCGAATTGCATCAGCTTGCCGATGCGCACATGAATTTTTCCTGGCGCTGCGTATTTCTTCCCCGCTTGCTTGATATCGAAGAGGCCATCAATACGCATGGGAAGAATCGGAATGCGCAGATTGTTGGCGAGGAGTCCGACTCCGCTGCGAAAAGGTTGAATCTTGCCATCGGTCGTGTGCTTGCCCTCGGGAAAGACAAGGACACTGTAGCCGCGGTCGACCGCCTCTCCGGTGTAGGCAAAGCTCTTGCGGAACCCAGAATCGCGCGGCAGTGGAAACAAGTTCAGCAGGGCAACAGCGAGCGTCCACTGCATGCGATTGTAGATTCGCTGATAAAGCGGACGATCCCGAGCGGGTGAACGCAGCGCCTCGAGCGCCTCACCGCGAGTTGCGGTCGCCAGTTTATGGCGGATGCGCGCCGGCAGCGCCGCCTGAATAAAGCCGATATCGACATCGGCGATGTGGTTCGAGACAATCAGCAGCGGCCCGCGAACGCCGCGCACGTTTTCGCGTCCGGTAACGCGCGGCCATGCGAGAAGAAGCATCGCCGGCCGCATCAGCAGATAGCGCGCCGCCATCCGCAACCACGTGGTCGGCCAGCGCAACGTCCAGTTCGGATAGTGAAAAGCGATTGGTCGTTGGTCGCTGGTCATTGGTCGTTCGGTGTGGTTGCCAACGACCAACGACGAACGACGAACGACGTTCCCGCCGGCTTGCTGCAAGAGTCTCTCGAGATCGCCGATCGTGGCCGTATTCGCGAATTTCGATTCGCTGAGATCGATTTGATAACGGTCTTCAAGCGCGCTGAGCAATTCAACCCGTTCGAGCGAACTCAGGCCCAGACCGGTTTCTAAATCAGCATTCGGGGTGAGGTTCTGTGCCGGACGACCAGTAATGCGCGTGAGCAATTCGGCGAGCGGACTGGCTGTGATCGCTGGCGCTTGTCCGCGGAGGCTGGCCTCGACGGCGTCACGAATCACGTTGCGCCGAGGCTTCTGAGTCGAGCTGCGGGGAAAATCTTCTTCGGGCCAGACGAACCAGGTGCGCATGCGCTGATATTCGGCGAGCGTCTCATTGGCGCGAGCGACGATTTTCGAAACGATAATCTGCACATCGCCGCCGGCCGTCTGAGCGTCGGAATTGCGATCGCGGAGAATTAAGACAGCGCAAGGCTCGGCATTTCCGCCGCGCTCGACGCCGACTACTACGCAATCTTTGACTTCTGGTTGCCGACGCAGAGCCGCTTCCAGGTCTTCGGGATAGATGTTCATGCCGGCGGGTGTGACGATCAATTCCTTTTTACGACCTTTGAAGAAGAGGTTGCCTTGCTCGTCGATCGCGCCGAGATCGCCAGTGTGATACCAGCTGGCATCAGCTTTGTCATAGGCTTCGCCTGCGGATTCGCCTGTGACTGGTTGCAGTTCGCCGCCGCTCCAGTAGCCGCTGGCCACGCCGCTGCCGCGAACGAGAATTTCACCGTCGTCGGCCAGTTTGATCTCGCGCCCCGGAAGGACCTTGCCAATCGAGCCGCGACTGGTGTGGAAAGGATGGTTCAGGCTGACGAGCGAAGTGGTTTCGGTCAAACCGTAGCCTTGCACGACAGCGTATCCGAGACGATGCCAGAATTCCTCGGTCTCGCGGTCGAGGGCTGCGCCGCCGCTGATCATGGCCCAGAACTTCCAGCCGAACTGGCGGCGCACGTCGCGGAAGGTCCACCAGCGTCGCAGAAAATGCTGGCTTTCGGCGGCAACATAGCGTTCAGCAAAATTCTCCCGGCCGCGACCGTCGTTCTGGCTGTCGTCAACATCGCGTTCGACCTTCTGCTTCAGCGATTCAAGCATACGCGGGACCGCCACCAGCACCGAGACGCGTTCGCGGCGAATCGTTGCCATGATTTCGGTTGGGTTAAATGTGTTTTCGAAGATGACGGTGCCCCCGAGAAGGGGCGGAAGAAAAATTCCCAGAAATTGGCCGAAGACGTGGCTTAGGGGCAGGAGGTTAAGGAAGCGGATGGGATGCACGAGACGTTCGTACTTGAGGTACTTTTTCATCTCGGTTTCGATGGGGATGAGATTGCCGACCACGTTGGCGTGCGTGAGCACGACTCCTTTAGGCTCAGCGGTGGTACCGGAGGTGAAGACGATTTCGAGCGTGTCGGAGGGGTGAACCGGCGCGGGACGAAAGCGCTGAGAACGATGGTGGGCGACGGTGGCTTCGAGTTCGGCGGGATCGATGGTCGCGTATTTCGCTGGTATAAGCGTGTTGAAAACGGCGGCCCGCTCGCGCGGACAGAGAATCAGTTTCGTGCGCACCTGCGTGCTGATTCGGCGCGCAAAGTCGGGAATCGAAGGGTCGTCGACGGGAACGGCGATGACTCCGCAGAGGGCGCAGCCGAGGAATGCAGCCACCCATTCAGCAGAGTTCGGACTCCATAATAGGACTGCGTCGCCTTTCGCGATTTGGCGCGATTCGAGTTCATGGGCGAACTGATAGGCGACTTGGGCGACGTGCTGGTAGGTCCAACGCTCGTGCCGGTAGCCACGGGGGGAAATGTAAGCGAGATCGCGGTTGCCCCAGCGCTCGAAATCGTCCAGCGAATCCAGTAGACTTGCTCGCACACCCTGTTTAGTAGCACAATTCCCACGACTTTACAGGCCGGAAGTGACAGACGGCAGAAAATGATCGGAATCACGGCCACATGTTGATGTGGTTGGGTCTGTATGAAACGTTCGCCTATGTCTCGCCATTCGGTTCATCTCTTCGCGATTTGCGCCGCTTTGGCGCTCAGCGTGTGCGGGTTGATCGCGTGTCAGACGCCCACCTCAACGAATGGCGCGAGTTCATCGTCTCCCTCTGCCAGTGCTGCCGGCTCTGCCGCCTTTAGGGTAGAGAGCCATGCGACGGACGGTCCGAGGCGCGATCTCAGCCGCGATGAGGCTCAGGGCGGGCACATCCTGCGGAAGCATGTAGGGCAGACCGAAGAGCAACTTCGCGAGCGCTTGGAACGGGAACGCAATATTAGCAGCGCGTCAACTTATACGGATCGTTCGACGGCGGAGCATGCTGTGGGCTCAGCCATCGCGCAATCGCAGAGCGAAATCCAGAACTGGCTTAGCCAACCGGGGAGACATCCCAACCTGGTGCTCGACTATGACAGCGACGGTCCGGTCGGCCGCAGCATGAATCGCGGCGAGCATCAGTCGCGCGTGTGCAAGCATGCGATTGTCGTGCTGAAATATAATGGGCCAAACCATTACTATGTTTTGACATCCTATCCGGAGTGCCGCTCATGAACCAAAAACCGGAAATCACCGCCGCCAACTTTTCCGCGCTGCATACGTTCCTGCGGGGCTACTTTCACGAGGATGTCGCCGACGAATACGGAACTCCTCCGGAGGCGGCCGATCAGTTTTGCGAGGACGCGGAGACCGACGAACGCATTCCCGTCGCGCGCGAGTGGCAGCAGCTCGTGGAACTCACAGGAAGCGAGACGTCCGCTCTGAATGCGGCGCTGAAGAAACTGGGCAGCGCCATCAAGTTGAATGAAGAGGAGATTCCGCAGGTATCGGCGATCTTCGCGCGCTGCCTGGCGGTGAAGCCGCATCGGCGCGTGGCCAACGAGTGAGAACGCGCCTTAAGGTTCCCTGCCGACGCCAAGCGCGTCGGCGACGCGATTGATGTAATTGAACCAGGATGCGATCAGCGTAATCTGCAAAATGCCTTGATCGTCGAAACCGGCGGCCCGCAGTTTTTCGTGATCGTGTTTCCAGACTTTTGTCGCGTCTCTCGTGAGCTTCACGACGTAATCGAGCATGATGCGTTCTTGCGGCGTAATCGGCGCGGTGGTGTAGTCGCGTTCCAGCGCTTCGACCAATTCTTTATCCAGGGTGACGCGACGCAGAAACTCTGCGTGAGACTCGATTCAATAGACACACCGGTTGGTCACCGAGACCATGGTCGCGATCATCTCGTGATGACGCCGCTGGAGCGGCAGGTCGGGAGACATCAGCGCGCCGAAGGTGGAGAAGGCATGTTTGAGCGCCTGCGGAATCAAAGAGTGCGAGGCTACGATGAGCGAGCCGCCTCCGGCTGCGGGATGAATTGGAACGGCGTATTCCTGCGGATAAAGCGATTTTTGACCTTCCATCGCCTGCCGCAGTTCGTCGTCCGCTTCCGAGAGCGGAATGGTGCGGATCCAGGTCACGATTTCCTTACCTCCAAGCAGATTGTTGCGATTCCGACGTTTTCACACCCTACAGGCTGGCGACCGCCGTTGCCAATAGCAGAAAAGCGCTACGGCTACGCAATCCGCGCCCAAATGCAGTACCATAATCTTGGTTGCTGCGCAATGCCGGGGCAAACATACGCTTGTGATGTGCGCTACTGAGCCGAGTGCAGCCGGCCGATACTATTTATGGGCGCGAACCGGGCCGGGTGTTCCGCGTTGCCGTTGTTCGCCGACAGTTGTTTCTTCGGAGGGTTTGAATGCCGCTCGATACCTTAACGATTACCGATAACCGCACGGGGCAGATTTACACGCTTCCCATCGAAAATGGAACGATTCGCGCCATCGACCTGCGCAAGATTAAGACCGGGCACGACGATTTCGGATTAATGACTTACGATCCCGCCTTCACGAACACTGCTTCTTGCCGGAGCGCGATCACTTATATTGACGGCGATAAAGGAATCCTGCGCTATCGCGGTTATCCGATAGAGGTTTTGGCCGAGCACTGCACCTATCTGGAAGTCGCCTATCTGCTGCTTTTCGGCGAACTGCCTACGCAGAGTGAACTAAAGACGTGGGTCTTTGAAATCACGCATCACACCATGCTCCACGAGACCACCAAGAAATTCATGGAAGGCTTCCGCGACTTTGCGCATCCGATGGCGATGCTGGTGAGCACGGTGGCGGCGCTTTCAACGGTCTATCCCGACGCGAAGAACGTACATGATCCTGACACGCGGCTGTTGCAGATCAAGCGGCTGATCGGAAAGATGCCGTCGATCGCGGCCATGTCATATCGCCATATGGTGGGATTTCCGTATGTCTACCCCGACAACGATCTGACGTATACGGAAAACTTCATGAACATGCTGTGGAAGATGGTCGAGCCGAAATATGTTGCGAACCCGGTCATTGCGCGGGCGCTCGACATTCTTTTTGTATTGCATGCCGATCACGAGCAGAATTGCAGCACGAATACGATGCGCGCGGTGGGGAGCGCCCAGGCCGATCCTTACCTGGCTACGGCATCGGCGGCTTCGGCGCTTTCAGGACCGCTGCACGGCGGGGCGAATGAAGAAGTGCTGCGCATGCTGGACGAGATTGGTTCGAAGAACAATGTGCCCGCCTACATCAAGAAGATCAAGGAAGGCAAGGGCAAGTTGATGGGCTTTGGGCATCGCGTCTATAAGAATTACGATCCGCGCGCCAAGATAATCAAGTGGGCCGCCGATCAAGTGTTTGAAGTGACCGGACGCAATGCCCGGCTTGAAATCGCGTTGGAGCTGGAGCGCATTGCGCTGGAAGACGATTATTTTGTGCAACGCAAGCTTTATCCGAATGTGGATTTCTACTCCGGCATCATGTATCAGGCGATGGGCTTCAAGCCGGAGATGTTCACCGTGCTGTTCGCGATTCCGCGAACTGTCGGCTGGCTGACGCAGTGGCAGGAGATGATCGTCGATCCCGAGCAGAAGATCGCCCGCCCGCGCCAGATTTGGATTGGGCATGACACGCGGGAGTTCGTGCCAATGGAGAAGCGCGGGAAGACAGAGGCGGTATTACAGAAGTAAAAGCTAGCCGCCGGCAATCGCTCCGATGACGATGAACGGCTCTTTGCCGGAGGCGACCTCATCCGACAGTGGGGCGTCTGGCGATTCGTTGGACAAATCCTCCTCGCAGGCGAAGAAGCGCAGAAAGGCTCGGCGCTCAACCGTGACATGGTCGCGAATGGTGCCGCGCAGCATGGGATAGCGTGTTTCGAGGGCGTCGAGGACGGAGCGCTGCGTGGCGAGACCGTTGATTTCGAGTTCTACTTCGCTGCCGACTTGTGCCAGCGTTCGGAGATGTTGCGGGAGGATGACCCGAATCATCGTAGAATCCACCTCATCTACAACGCTGCAGTCTCGCCAATGCAAGGCTACAAAGTTAATGGTTGATCTAGGGAAATTCAACAAGGAGCTTTCGTCGAATCTCATCCCGATACAAGACTTCAACGCACGCAATCTTGTCATCAACTATATCAAGTATCAACATCCCTTGTTGCGGCTCTAACGAGACGTTTCGGTGGCCTGGGCCGTAGGCACCTTTAGGTTTGGGCTGAACATAGAAAGTGGCGCAGAAGTCGTCGCCGCAGCGGCATCGCTCCAGAATGGCCAACCCTGGTACTTGCGCCGCTAGCTCGGATTCCCCTTTTTGTACTAGCAGCTGCTGAAGCTCCTCTGACAGTAACGGGAAAGCATCGACGAGGGCCTTGGGGTTACCTTGATTCATACCAGCGTCTGCACCTCGACCGACAGCACTGCTGGCAAGTCGCGAACTATGGGATTCCAGCTATCTCCGGCATCGGCGGAGGCGTAGACTTGGCCGCCGCTGGTGCCGAAATAGATGCCGCATTCGTCCAGCGAATCGACCGCCATTGCGTCGCGCAGCACGTTCACATAGCAATTGCTCTGGGGCAGGCCTTTGGTTAGCGGCTCCCACTCATTGCCTCCACTGCGGCTGCGGAAGACGCGCAGCTTGCCATCCATCACGAAGTGATGCGAATCGCTTGTGATCGGCACGACGTAAATTGTCTCCGGTTCATGAGCGTGGACGTCGATCACGAAGCCGAAGTCGGTCGGCAGATTGCCGCTGACCTCACGCCACGAATCGCCCGCGTCGTCGCTGCGCATGACGTCCCAGTGCTTCTGCATGAAGAGCACTCCGGGGCGCTTCGGGCTCATGGCAACGTGGTGAACACAGTGGCCGATCTCGGCTCGCGGGTCGGGGATGTATTGGGAATAGAGGCCGCGATTGATCGGCTTCCATGACTTGCCTCCGTCGTCGGTGCGGAAGGCACCTGCGGCCGAGATAGCGATGAAGATGCGATCGGGATTGGTGGGATCGAGAATGATGGTGTGCAGGCACATGCCGCCCGCGCCGGGCTGCCACTTCGGGCCGGTGCCGTGGCCGCGCAGGCCGGGCAACTCATTCCAGTTCTCGCCGCCATCGGTCGAGCGGAACAGGGCGGCATCTTCGACTCCGGCATAGACCGTATCGGGATCGGTGAGCGACGGCTCGAGATGCCAGACGCGCTTAAATTCCCAGGGACGCTGTGTGCCGTCATACCACTGATGCGTGGTGAGCGGGGCGCCCGTTTCCGATGATGCGTCATAGACGAACTTGTTGCTGGCGGCTTTCGGCGGACCGGGGGTGGGCGGCGCTCCGGGAGGCGTTCCGGGCTGGTGCCAGGTTTTGCCTCCGTCGTCGGAGCGCTGAATCAGCTGGCCGAACCATCCACTGGTTTGCGAAGCGTAAATGCGATTGGGATCGGCGGGCGATCCTTTCAGGTGATACATCTCCCAGCCCGCGAAGTGAGGACCGCTGATATCCCATTTTTCGCGTTTGCCGTCCGACGTTAGAATGAATGCGCCTTTGCGCGTGCCGACTAGAACCCGTACCTGGCTCATCATGTGCTCCTTAGTGTTTGACAGTATTTAGTTTGTTCAGACTTATGTGCAAAACCACCTCGCCGGGATCGAGCGTAAGTGCTTATTCATCAGATCAGCCGTACCGTCCGACCACTTGCCACCGAAATCAGGAACAGCCTATCCGGATCGGCCTTAATTTCCAAAATCGGGGAGCTCGGCAGATTTGCACCCCAGGTGGCAGTGTCGGTTTGCGGAACGAAAAACATTAGATGAGGATGCCGGTCCCCGACGCCATCGCTCACCTGACTGGGCCCGCTGTTCCATCCGACCATCTGCCCGCGGGAACCATGAATACGTCGATTGGTTCCGGAGCGCCATTGAACTGTGGATTGAGCATGACGGGAGAGTGGGGCAGATCTGCACCCCAAACGGCACCGTCCATGAGCGGAGTGTAAAACATCAGGTGAGCTATCCAGTTGTGGTGGTCGTCATCGGTAAGGTACTGTTCCTTCGACATCATGTAGCTCATGGCTCCAGACTCCAGGGGCGGCAGCTTTTGCTTTATGAATGTCTTGATGCCGTCGATGATCTGAGCTTTGGATTGACCGGCCAATACCATCTCCGTTCTTTTATACGTCAACGGCAGGATGGAGCGGGCGGCCGGCGGATTGTAGCAGACCGGGCCTCGAATTTTAGGGTTCCAAAAATTAGCGGCATCCTCGCCATTGAATGGGCCCATCCACCCTCGCTCCACGACGCATACGAAACCATTCTTGCCTTGGACTGCGGTTTCATAGCCATGCCGTCCGAGAACCAAAACCTCGGCGTCGCACGAGATGGATTCCGGGGCCGCGCTCCGGGCCAGAGCGATCTCGTCATTCCGATCTAGGATCAGGTATTGCTCAAGCGGGGCCATGCTGGGATAAGGTGCTTTGGCGCTCTGGGCTTGGGCTTGCCACGTTGCGCCCAGCACGAAAATCGGCACAACGGCCAGCGCAAAGCTTATCCGTGTGATCGTCCTGACTACGTTTCGCGTGGTTGGATTTCTCCTGATTTTATTCGCCACGATAGGCTCTCCTTAAGGCTTCAATATCAATTTTGATCATGCCCATCATGGCCTTGAAAACCCTTTGCGATTTCACCGGGTCTTTGTCCTGCATTAACTCCATCAAGGTTCTTGGAATGATCTGCCACGACACGCCAAATTTATCGGTCAGCCATCCGCATTGCACTTCCGATCCGCCAGCGGTGAGCTTTTCCCACAACTCGTCCACCTCTGCCTGGGTTTCGCAGTCTACGAAGAACGATATGGCCGGAGAGATCGTGTACTGCGGACCGCCGTTCAGCGCCATGAATTGTTGTCCTTCGATTTGGAAGGTCGCCACCATCACGGTGCCTTTGGGCCCGGGTCCGGCGTCTCCGTAACGACCAAGGTTGAGTATTTTCGAGTTCTTGAAAATGGACACATAGAAGTTGGCGGCTTCTTCGGCTTTGCCGTCGAACCATAGGAAGGGAGTGATTTTTTGCATAGCGTTCCTCGGATTAGAGCTGTTCTTGCGCCGCGTTCTACGCGGCTTGCGCGGCGGCTTTTTCGCAATTCACCATTCACGGTATGCCAAAGCGGTCGATGAGCATGCCGAAGCGCACAACCCAGAATGTTTCCCCTAACGGCATGGTCACCTTGCCCTTTTCTTTCAGAGCATCGAATAGGCGTTCCGCCTCGGCCGGATTGTCGACGCTGATGTTTATGGAGAAGCCTTGCGGTTTTTGCTGGTGCTCGGGCGGGGCGTCGCTGCCCATCAGTACCTGATTGCCTAGGCGGGCGTGGATGATTTCGCTGCGCCATTCGGCGGGCACGTGAGCGGCGGCCGGCGTTTGTTCGTGGGTAGTCATGGCCACAATCTTGCCGCCGAGCAACTCCGCGTAAAACTCGAACGCCTTTTGGCACTCGCCTGTGAAAAAAGGTAAGGATTCATCTGCATGGTTGTTCCTCCCGATTTGATATTTAAAAACTCGCTTCGGTGAAATTAACAAATGTTACTTGCAAAATGCAAGTAATAATTTATCATAAGCACAGATGCCAAAGACGCCGCGGAATAAGTCTGGTCCAAAGCGACGGTCGGAGTGTCCGCTGAACGCCTCGGTGGAGATGCTGGGCGATCGCTGGTCGCTGCTGATCATCCGCGACATGATGTTGCGCGGATTTCGCAGCTACAAAGAGTTCCTGGAGTGCTACGAAAGGATTGCGACGAACATATTGGCCGACCGCTTGCGCAGGCTGACTACGAATGGAATTATCCAGGCGTCGCCGGATCCGACCGACGGGCGGAAGTTGATTTACTCGCTGACGGCGAAGGGAATCGATCTGGCGCCGGTGCTGACGGAGATGGTTTTGTGGGCGGCGGCGCATGAAAATACCGGCAATCAAGCGCTCGTCCGGCAAATGCAAAGCGACAAGGGAAAGTTCTTGGCGGGTATCCGCGAGCGCTGGGAAAATGGCGGAGGCTCCCGATCTGGAAATGAATAGCGGATTTTTCCGGAACCGGACGTACACTCCCCTTCGGTAACCTCCGGTAATCGACGGTAACCATCGGACTGCGGATATACGGCCTTACAATTAGCTTACTCCGCGGTATCACTCCGCGATCATGCTCTGCGATGTTGGTCGCGCGGGCGGAGGGGTCTCGTCTGGGAATCTCCCAACGAGAGTTGCGACCCGTTCGGCGATGCTCGACGCACGCGCGGGCGGTGAGCGGGAAAAGGCTGGAGTCCGCATCTTATGGCGTTTGGTTTTGGCTTCAACAAACAGAAGGTTCTCAGCGCCGCGGAAAAGTTTGTCCAGCAGGGCAAGCTGCAGAACGCCATTGCTGAGTACGACAAAGTCCTCAAGAACGACCCAAAAGATCTTACTGTCAACAATACCATTGGCGATCTTTATGCGCGCATGGGCGACCCCGCCAAAGCTATCGAGTGCTTTAAGACGGTGGGTGATGCGTATGCCGCGCAAGGCTTCACGGTCAAGGGCATCGCCATGTACAAAAAGATCGCCAAGCTGCAGCCGAGCCTGGATGTATCTCTGAAACTGGCGGAACTCTACACGCAGCAGGGGTTGTTTAACGACGCGCGCGCTCAGTATCTGCAAGTCGCCGAAGATTTCATGAAGAATGGCGACCTGGAACAAGCGGTACGGCTTTTCCAGAAGGTCCTCGAAATGGACCCGGAAAACGTGCCGATGCGGGTGAAGCTGGCCGAGGTTTATGTACGGCTGGGAAAAAAGAAAGAAGCCTGGGAGATTTTCAGAGCGGCGGCAGAGTCGTTGCGCGGGCGGGGCGCGCTGGCCGCCGCTGAAGACATTCTGAAGCGCATGCTGGTCCTTGACCCGGGAAACAGCTACGTTCTGCTGCTGCGCGGGAAAGCCGCACTGGAAAGCGACGATCCGAAAAGCGCCATAGAGTATCTGGAGAAGGCGCCCGACCTCGACTCTCATCCCGAGGCTTTGCGCGACTTGCTGAAGGCGTACCTGCAGATTGGAACTTTGCCCAAGGCTGCTCCGATCGCAGAGAAGTTGCTGACGGTGCATAACGATCCCGAGGGATTGTTTCTGCTGGCAGAAGGCTGTACACGTCTCGGGCAATATCACGAAGCGCTCGACGTTTATACGCGGCATGCCGATCGGCTGCTGGCAGCCGACTCGAGCAAACTGCTGAGCAGCCTGCATACTATGATTGCGCAAGTACGCGACGATGCGGGCGCACTGGACCAGTTGTTGCTGCTGCTGAACAAAGCTGGAGAGAGCACGCACGTCAACGAAGTTACGGAGCTGTTGGCGCATGCCTCGGTCAAGAATGGAGATTTGGCCCGGGCTCGCGATCTGTATCAGATGTTGAGCACCACAGAGCCGCAGAACCAGCTGCATTTGCAGAACTACGAGCAGGTGGTAGAGCGCATGCAAGGAGCGGGGCCTGCCACCGGAATCACGCCCGAAGAAGGGGCGGTGATCGTGGAGGAACTGGAAGCGACGGCGCCGGTCATCGATCAGTCCTATCCAGATCACATCGCCATCGCAGTGCGCTCGGCAGTCACCGATGCAGACCTGTTCCTTTCTTACAATTTGCCGGACAAAGCAGTCGTGCCATTGCTGGGGGCTTTGCCGCAGGCGCCGCGCGACGCTCGCTTGAACCAGCGCCTCGCCGCGCTGCATACCCGCTTTCATCGCTTTACCGAAGCGGCGGTTTGCTGCCGCACGCTCGAGAGCGTGTATCACGATGCGGGTTATCCGGATGAAGCCGTGCGCTATGGCGAATTGGCCGCGCGCTATGAGCAGACCGCGGAAACCGCTCCCCCGTCAGCTGGGAGATTGGCGGAGACAGCCTTATCGATGTCTGCGGCATCGGCCGGCGCCGGCGCATCGCCGATTGCTACGGCGAGAGCTTTTCCGGCCGCTGCGCCCACGCCTGCGCCTTGGCCGATGGCATCGACCTCTTCTGGACATGAAATGGCTGCAGCTGCGCATCCGGAATTTGCGGTAGAGGAAATGGCGGTGCACGCGGACACGGACGCACATTCTGCGCCCTCTGAGCCCTCTGCCGACTTGGCTTCCGAGTGGGAAGATTCGCTTGCGGTCGAAGAAACGGCTGAGGTTCACGCTCCAGCCGCCGAACTGGCGGCCGTTACCGGAGGCGCAGCCGAAGGGGATGCCGCCAACAATCCCGAGATTGCGGAGACGGTCGAAGAGGTTCGTTTCTATCTTGAGCACTTCATGACGGATCAGGCTCGCGCGGGAATCGAGAAGCTCGAATCCTTGACCAGCGATGCCGGTATTCTCGATCCGTTGCGCGTCGCCGTCGCTGCTGCCGGCCAGCCTTCTGCTGAGCCAGAGCCGGAAATGGCGGAAATTAACGCCGACGACCCCGCTGAATTCGCGGTTCCGATCGAAACCGAATCAGCGATTGACGCAGCGCCAGAGATGATCGTGGCTCCCGGCCACAAGACCAACGACAAAATCGACGACCAACTCCACCAAGCGCAAGCAGAACCGGAACACGCGCCGGAACCGGCTTATGCCGAAGCCGCTCCCGCAGAAGCTGCGCACGCTGAAGCGGGCGAACTAAGCGCGTTGGTTGCAGATCTGGAAGCCTCGCTTGGCGATTCATTCCCGGAAGCGCCGCCGATCGCTGCTCATGCGCCGGCGGTTGAGGCTGCGCTGCCGCCTCCGGCAAGTCAGCCATTACCGAGCTGGCCAGCTGCGCCCGCCGCGCTACTAAAGAAGCGAGCGCCAGCGACACCTGCAGCCTCAACGCCGGAGGCTGAGCCGGTCGCCACGACCACAACAGCAAAGACGGTAACGACAAAAATCGACATTCCAGCGGCCCCGGCGATCGCAGCGGCTGCCCATGCCGCTGCCAGCCCTGCTATGACCTACAGCCCTTCTTCCCCGCGCGCTTTGGGAGCAGGCGCCGAGGCCATGCATCCCTCCGATAGCATCGATCTTTCGGAGATGTTTGGCGAGCTCAAACATGAGTTGGAAGAAGACGTTGCGGCTGGGGACGATGATCCGGAGACGCATTACAACCTGGGCGTCGCCTTTCGCGAAATGGGCCTGCTCGATGAGGCCATTGCCGAGTTGCAGAAAGTCTGCACGTCGATTGATCGCGGGAAGACTTTTGCGCAGCCGGTTCAAACCTATACGTGGTTGGCGCAGTGCTTCCTCGACAAGGGAGTGCCGCAGGCCGCGATCCGCTGGTATGAGAAAGCATTGAATATCCCGGGGCTCGATGATGAAGCTCGCGTGGCAATCAACTATGAGCTGGGTTCGGCGTGCGAAACCGCGCAGGACAAGCCCGCAGCGCTGCGCCACTTCACCAGCGTGTACGGCTCAAACATTGATTATCGCGATGTTGCCGAGCGCATACAGGCTCTGAAGTCGTAGAATGCACGGAGTGGGTTCGGAATCAGGCTGGAGGATTTTCAGCCGCAGATAATGATGAAACGCGATTCTGCGGCGAGCCGGCGTCCTGCCCCACAAAGACGCGTGCAATGATTTCCGATCCCAAGCTACCCTTTGCCAGCAACTCCAGCAGTGTCGGAGAACTTAAACCTCCGGCCGAACCTGTGTACGGCGTCGATCCTGCGCCCGCTTCTGTTTCTCCGCCATCGCCTTCGGCAGCGCGGCTATGGCTTCGCCGCATAGGCGTGCTTTTGTTCGTGTTCCTCTGTGCGACCCTGGGGGTGATGCTGATGATTCTTCCGTGGCGTCCAGAGTGGTCGGACAATCCTTTGCTGCTGCCATATCCCACGCTGCGGGCTTTTGTGGCCAGCGGCTTCGCGCGTGGAGTTTCGACTGGACTGGGCGTGCTCAATGTGTGGATAGGATTCTATGAGGCGATTCAATATCGGGAGGAGGAATGAGCCAGTCGTTGGTCGATAGTCGATGGTCGTTCGCGATTGACATGTTTCTGCTGCATCGCCATTAATTGAACTAAGATTGAGTAACCACTTATCGACCGGCGACCAACGACCGATCTAACATGACTGATCAAAAGCTCAAGCCTGCCCCGCTCGCTTACCAGAACGAGCCCTTTCTCAACAGTCCGGATGGCAGAATTTTGCGTCTCCTTTCCGAGTACAGCGAACCGCTCTCGCGTTTCCGGCGCGAGCAGATTCAGGACACGGTTGTCTTTTTCGGGTCGGCGCGTATTCACAGTCACGATAATGCTAGTGGCCGTCTTACTGTAGCGCGCGGCAATGGGAGCGAGGTTTCGGCCGCGCAGCGGGCCTTGGAGATGAAGCGGGCCGAAGCCGCCGTCGATATGGCTCGGTATTACGAGGATGCGCGCCGACTGGCGCGTCTGCTGACGGAATGGTCTACCAAGATTCCCGCCAAGCGGCATCGCTTCGTCGTCACGACCGGCGGTGGGCCCGGCATCATGGAAGCGGCCAATCTTGGGGCGCATGAGGCGGGTGGAAAAACGATTGGACTTAACATTAATCTCCCTTTCGAGCAGAATCCGAATTCTTACATCACGCCTTCGCTCAACTTTGAATTCCATTATTTTTTCATGCGCAAGTTCTGGTTCGCATATCTGGCGAAAGCGCTGGTTATTTTTCCTGGCGGCTTTGGCACGCTGGACGAACTTTTTGAAATTCTAACGCTCGCGCAGACGGAGAAACTGGCCAAGAAAATTGTCGTCGTCATTTATGGCAGTAGTTATTGGAAGAAGATTATCAACTTCGATGCGATGGTGGATGCGGGCGTGATCTCGGCGGCGGATCTCGAACTGTTTAAGATGTCGGATTCGCCGGAGGAAAGTTTCGAATTCCTGAAAGATGGATTGACCAAGTATCACCTCGCCCCGCAACAAACCAAGCGCACGGGTGAGCCGGCGGTGCCCGAGATTGCCAGGACGCGACCGTAGTCTGTGTGGCGCGGGCGCCCTCGCCCGCGCGGCTGCGCGTTTGCCTTTGCAAGGGTTGAACCTTCAGACTCCCGACTCCGCATACATTGCTTCGAGTCAATGTTTCGGGGGAAATAAACAAGATGCCATCACAACACGCCGACCGATGGCGCCCGGTCACGAGACTTGGTTGCCTTCGTGCATAGTTTCTTCGTCGGCGTCCATTGTAGACTCGGCTCCCGCTTGTTCCGCCCCAAACACTTCGGGCTCTGGCTCTGAAAAAATACTTTCGATGATCCTTTCAAATATTTTGTGATTTTCCAGAAGCGCCCCGACGCTGTATGCCACGCCGGAATAAAACGGCTCGACTACTGTCATTTGTTGCACAAGCCGGATGGGATCAGAACCACGAAGATCGGTAAAAGTGGGCATGACTCGCACAATCACGAAGTAATACGAAAAACGCGACAGAGGATGGGAGGTGAATACCGATGCTTGTGGATCGGTGAAAGTCAAAAGTTTGTAAGAAAGGATTAGCGTGGGTAGAATCCATGCCCATGTTGCCAGCTTCGGCAAGTATCTACAAACAATGTAGCCGACGGCCAACGCTGGAAGAGTACTCAAAAGCTCAAGATGCTGGAGATAGTAGTCCGAATAGGCTGTAAAACCGGTGGACGAGGTTCTTCCGCTCAACGGCAGTATCCATGCGAACCAATGGCCGACCAACCAAGGACCTACACGAAGGGCGCAAACCGCGGCAATCGTTGTATGGAGGGCGAACAATCCGATCGTGGATGCCCCCGGCCATAGCAGACCAGTGCTCCGTTGTATTTCCTCAATTTCGTTTTCCTGAACGTTCTTTCTTCGTAGCGATTCCATCCAGATCGGCACCGCTATCGAGTACCACTGCCACGAGACCGCTAGCCCAGCACATATGTAATACAACAGCAGGTCTGGGCCGAACATGTATAAGCCCAAGTACACAACCAGCGGAATCACTGCGACCGCAGGAATCGTGATCAGCAGATGGCTCAAAAAAACCATTCGCGTGCTGGCGCCGGAGTCATTCATATGCGGCGGAGTATATCTCCGTCTACTCAGTACGTCCACAATTGGAGGAAAAGCGCGACTACATGAAGTACTCAAACTGCTGTCTGACACTTCTTAAATGATCCCTTCCGATTTACCATTCCCTCAATGCCTTCTCGCCTCCACCACGGGCTCCGCGATCCGCTTTTTCTCCTATGCCTCGCCGCTGGCCTGATTGCGTTCGTCATACAAACTGGAGAACTGGAAACCTCCGACACGACTCATCGCCTGCAAACCACGCACTGGCTGTGGACTTCGGAGCCGCAGGTTTTGCCAGATGATTATCCCGACTTCGGCCTCCACGGGCGCGGAGGGCGGCTTTATAGCTGGTATGGCATTGGGCAGTCGCTGCTCATGCTGCCCGCCGATATTCTTGGTACGTGGATTCAGGATTGGCCCCTCTTCGCCGGTTACCGGGAAGACCCTGAGGTGCGCAGCATCGTGGTCAGCTGCTCCACCAATATTTTGGTGAACGTTCTTACTGCGCTCATCGCTTTCCGGATGCTCGTTCAGCTGGGTTTTAGCGTGAAAGAGTCGGTCGCCGGAGTGCTCGCGTTCATGCTCTGCACCACTCACCTGCATTACACGCAGAACATGATGGAGAACAACTACATCGGCTTACTCACGCTCGCCGGATTTTCATTTCAATACGAGTGGCTGCGCACCAACAGCCGGCGCGCGCTGTTTATAGGCTCCGGCGCGCTCGGACTCAATCTGCTCACACGCCTCACGACTGGCCTGGATCTGATTGCTGCGGGAGTCTTCATGTTATTAGCGCTCTGGTTTGAGCCAACTTCGTTTGAGCCGAGTTCGTTCGAACCATCGGCGCCCGAAGGCGGCCGCTTTTTGTGGCGGCGGCTGATCGACTATTGCAAAATCGCCGCACCTGTCTATCTATTCTTTCTGGCCATCGATCGCTTCTATCAGTTCTATCGCTTCGAATCGTTTACCAACACCTACGTCGCATTGTTCGCCAAGGAATTTCGTCAGCGCGATCCGACTCTTCCGGCGAACTTTCCCTGGAGCACTCCTTTTCACGTCGGCGTTCTCGGCGCGCTCTTTCAGCCGGAGAAATCAGTTTTTCTTTTTGATCCGCTGCTGGTGCTGGCAATTTTTCTTTTGCTGTGGCTGTGGAAGCGCCTTACTCCCGGAGTCCGCGCCTATGGCGTGACTTCACTGCTGCTGCTAGCGGCGTACATCTGTTTTTACGCGCGCTACACTTTTTGGGCTGGCGACTTTGCCTGGGGCGACCGGTATGTTTCTACCTCGGTCGAACTTGCGACACTTCTGGCGGTACCGCTGCTGCTGCGTTATCGGGGTATGCTGGGCAAAACGATTTGGCGCGCAAGCTGGGTGCTGATCGTGGTCAGCCTGACGATTCAAGTGGCGTCGTTGGTTTTGTGGCTGCCGCTGGAAATTTACCAGATGGAAACCTTCGGGCATCCCACGTTCGTCATCGTGCTGCGCTTCAAAAACATTGTCGCCTTCGCTCTCGGGAAGATGGAGGAGTGGGGGCTGAACACCGACGCCATGGGATGGGATCAGTGGGATTACATTCACATCAGCACGTGGAACTTTCTGCCCAACCTACTGCGCCGCGTAGGAGTCGCGCCCATGTGGGCGGTCAACATCGTGCGCGCCGTCTGGCTGGTGGCGCTCGCCGCGCTGGGAGCGGTTTTGGTGCGGCTGCGAAATACTTTGCGAATAATGGCGCAGCCAACCGGCTGACCGTGCACCATCAGTTGTGTCGCCGGGTAGGGACCCAAGCCGATAGGTAGCCCACCCGCCAACGATCGCCCAGATGTGAAGTCCACGCAATTGGCCACCTTTCCATCCTCGACGCTTCTGCTATCATCGCGGCAGGGCCGGTAACACCGGCGGATTTTACCTTTCATCAGGAGTTTCATCATGGAAATGCCCGCTCTTTCTATGGGCTCCCGCCGCGACGAAGACATCGCGCTTGACCTCATGAAATTTATCGCCATGACCACCAGCTATGGCAAGACCACTGGGTCCGGAGTCGGCTTCCAGGGTACCGGCGCGGCCGCCAAACCTGAGGATTACGCCGCTCAGTTGCTCGAACTCTACGGTCGTTGCCTGCAGTCGGTGGGCGGGAAGTAGCGCATCGGTGATCGGAATAGTCTGACGGCCTTCAGCGGCAGGTCGCCGTTTGCGACAATCCTTACGACTTCTATAGAATCGTGAGTTTGCTGCACGGGGTCTGAGCCGCAAGCGGAGTCCTCTCACGCCGTCCACTGCGTCGGCCGGTGGCCACGAACGACGGACGACCAACGACGATCGACTGATTCGGAATCATTATGAAAATTCACGAGTACCAGGGAAAAGAAATTCTGAAGAAGTATGGCGTCGCCGTGCCGCGCGGCATGATGGTGACCACGCGCGAGGACGCGGAGGCCGCAGCCAAAGAAATCTTCGGCGCGGGCGCGACGGGCGTGGTGGTAAAGGCGCAGATCCACGCGGGCGGACGCGGCAAGGGCGGCGGCGTGAAGATCGCGAAGTCAGTTGAAGAAGCGGCCGACATCGCTGCCAAGATGATGGGCATGACTTTGATCACGCATCAGACGGGGCCCGAGGGGCGCGTCGTGCATCGCCTGCTGATCGAAGAGACGCTGCCGATCGCGAAGGAACTCTATCTCGGCATCCTGGTCGATCGTGGCGAAGGCAAGCCCGTATTCATGGCGTCGGCCGCGGGCGGCATGGATATCGAGCAGGTCGCCGCCGAACGGCCGGATGAGATTCTGAAACAATATATTGATCCGGGGATGGGGCTGGAGCCGTTTCAGGCGCGCAAGATCGCGTTCGCGCTCGGGTTGAATGCGTCGCAGATCGGTCCAGCCGTGCAATTTTTTACCGGACTTTACCGGGCGTTTATGGAGACGGATGCATCGCTCGTGGAGATCAATCCTTTTGTCGCCTGCACCGACTTGCGGCTGTTCGCGCTCGATGCCAAGTTGACCTTTGACGACAACGCGCTCTTCCGCCACGGAGATATACACAGACTGCGCGACACCAGCGAGGAGGATCCGCTGGAGGTCGAAGCGTCGAAATACAATCTCAACTACATCAAGCTAGAGGGCAGCGTGGGCTGCATGGTGAATGGGGCCGGTCTCGCCATGGCCACCATGGACATCATTAAATACGCCGGTGGCCAGCCCGCCAACTTTCTCGACGTTGGGGGCGGAGCGAATGCGGAGCAGGTTGCGCACGCGTTTGAAATTCTGCTGAGCGACAAGAGTGTGCGCGCCGTGCTGATCAATATTTTTGGTGGGATTTTGCGCGTAGATACTCTGGCTGCCGGCGTGGTCGAAGCGGCGCGAAAAACGAATCTACAGTTGCCGGTGGTGCTGCGACTGGAGGGCACGAACGTTCAGGAAGGCAAGAAAATTCTGATGGAATCGGGCCTGAACTTTATCGTTGCTGAGACGATGAAGGATGCGGCGGACAAAGTAGTGGCAGCAGCAAAGGGAGCCGCGTAAACGCGAATGGCGAGCCGCGGATAGCGAACGACGAATAGCGAACAGCGGTCTCAAGCGAGAAAGCATTTATGGCAATTCTGGTCGATAAAAGAACTCGATTGATCGTGCAGGGCCTGACCGGCCGCGAAGGCACCTTTCATGCCAAGGCCTGCGCAGCTTATGGCACGCAGGTTATGGGCGGAGTCACTCCCGGCAAAGGCGGAACGACGCACGAAGGCTGGCCCGTATTCAACACTGTGCAAGAAGCAGCGGACAAAACGGGCGCGAACGCGACGGTGATTTTTGTGCCGCCGCCCTACGCTGCCGACGCGATCATGGAAGCGGCCGACGCCGAAATTGAACTCATCGTTTGCATCACGGAGGGCATTCCTATGCTAGACATGGTGCGGGCGTGGGAATTTTTGCAGAATCGCCGCTCGCGCCTCATTGGGCCGAATTGCCCGGGCATCATATCTCCCGGCAAATGCAAAATTGGAATTATGCCGGGAGCGATTCACAAAGAGGGCAATGTCGGGATTGTGTCGCGCTCGGGAACGTTAACCTATGAAGCTGTGCATCAGCTAACGCAGCGCGGCATCGGCCAATCGACCGCGATCGGCATCGGTGGCGATCCGATTATCGGCACTAATTTTGTCGACGCGCTCGACCTGTTTAATCGCGATCCGCAAACCGAGGCCGTAATCATGATTGGCGAAATCGGCGGCAATGCCGAAGAGACTGCGGCGGAGTTCGTCAAGGCGCACATGAAGAAGCCGGTGGTCGGCTTCATCGCCGGACAAACCGCGCCTCCCGGCCGCCGCATGGGCCATGCCGGCGCCATCATCTCTGGCGGCAAAGGAACTGCCGCCGAAAAGATTGCCGCCATGGAAAAAGCCGGCTTGAAGGTAGCGAAATCGCCCGCCGACATTGGAGAAACGCTCGCGGCCGCGCTGGGAGCTGGAGTCCGGGCGTGACTGAGTTTCTTTGGAAGTAGGGCTCCTTCGACTGCGCGAGATGTCCGCTTCGCGAACATCCCGCTGCGCTCAGGATGACAAGTTTAGGTTTCAAGCCAACGACTAACGACCGAGGACTAACGACGGACTCATGAAAACATTGCAACGCACACTGACCATCATCAAGCCCGACGCCGTAAAGAAACACGCCGTCGGAGACATCATCGAGCAGTTCGAGAAGAATGGCTTTCACATTCTGGCAATGAAGATGCTGGAAATTTCCCAGCATCAGGCGGAGCAGTTCTACGCCGTCCACGCCAGCCGCCCGTTCTACCACTCGCTCACCACGTTCATGTCGAGCGGACCCATCGTGGCCATTGCTCTGGAAAAAGAAAATGCGATCGCCGATCTGCGTAAGCTTATGGGCGCCACGAATCCAGCCAGCGCCGAAGAAGGAACCATTCGCAAGAAGTGGGCGAGCAATATTGAGCACAACGCAATCCACGGTTCCGACGCCGATGAAACCGCGCGCTTCGAGTTGAGCTTCTTTTTTGCGGGATACGAATTGGCGCAGTAAAGTGTCGGCTATCAGCTTTCAGCGCGCCGATCGTGGTTCTTTGTTTTTCTGCGTAATTTGGCCACAATAGCGATTGGAGTTCCTAGTATTAGGTAGCAGCAAATTGAATCTACTATTGCGCTGACAACAGCTCGGGAACCCAACGAACCCAACCCTCCCCAATCAGAAGCTGAAGCTGGGACTAGCTTGACGGCGGCGTACACGCCCGGTGTCGGGAAGCCGTATCGAAAACCAGACAATGTAATCAACCAGCCGACTGGAATAGCGGCTAATATCAGCACAACGATCATGACATAGAGGTCTGCCCGATGGCGAAGGATCATCGAATCCACACTCAATCAGTGAGAATCGGTCGGGTCCGGAGCTTCATAGAGTAACGATCAAGCGCAGGACGGGGTTTTCTGAGAAGAGAGCCCCACAGTCATCCTATCGGCTCAAACAAATGCCCCTCGGTGCGGTCGCCGAGTTTGGGCAGATCCTTCTTGGCCATCTGCAAGAAATGCGGAGAGGCACGATGTGCCTCCAGGGCGGCATCGTCCTTATATTGTTCGTAGACGAAGAACCGGCGCGGATCCGTCTTGTGTTTGTGCACCTGATACATGAGGCAGCCCGGTTCCTTGCGCGATTCGGCTGTGAGTTTTTCAAAGATCGCGACCACTTCGGCCTCGCGTCCAACTTTTGCCATCCAGGTTACGGCCAACACCACCATCCGTCGCTCCGTTCTACGCTGAAGTCCAGCCCCGCGGGGGCATTTGATCCTTAATACGAATCCCGAATACGAATCCCCGAACTCTTCAATTGCGTGCCAAGCCCAACTCACTCACGAAACTGTCGACTAGAATCGTCTGCTCACGATCAGGGCCAGTAGAGATCATTCCCACTCGCGCTCCCGTCTCTTTTTCAATGAAGCTCAAGTAATCTCGCGCCGCCTTGGGCAGAGCTTCGACGGTGCGAATATCCTGCGTAGGGCTGGCCCATCCCGGCAGGTTGCGGTAGATGCATTCGATCTTTTCATACCCGCACGCCTGCGCCGGAACCTCGTCCGTTTCCTTGCCATCCACTTTATAGCCCACGCAAATGGGAATCTCCGTCAAATGGTCAAGCACGTCTAGCTTCGTAACGACCAGCCATGAGATCCCATTAATCATGCCAGCGTAGCGGAGCAGAGGCAAATCGAGCCAACCGGTGCGGCGAGGGCGCCCAGTAACGGCGCCAAATTCGCTGCCCCGTTTGCGCAGATCTTCGCCTTCAGCTCCCAGCAGTTCGGTCGGAAACGGGCCACTGCCGACGCGAGTGCAATAAGCTTTCGTGATGCCGATCACCGTGTCAATCGATGTGGGCGGCACTCCGGTTCCCGTTGCCGCGCCACCTGAAGTCGCACTCGAAGAGGTCACGAACGGATAGGTCCCGTGATCGATATCCAGCATGGTGCCCTGCGCGCCTTCGAAGACAATCGACTTTCCCTCCGCAAGAGCGCGGTTCAGCAGAAGAGCCGTGTCGCGAACAAAAGGCGCAAGCTGTTCGGCGGCATCGGCATATTCGCGAAACATTTTATCCGGATCCAGCGGATCGGAATTAAACAACGCATGCGCGATCATGTTCTTTTCGCGGCACGCGTTTTCGATGTGCGTGCGCAAAAGTACGCGGTCGAGCAGGTCAGCAACGCGCAAACCGCGGCGCCCCATTTTGTCTTCATACGTTGGACCGATGCCGCGCGACGTGGTTCCGATTTTCACTCGACCGGGAGCGTTTTCCGATCCAAGCTCCATCATGCGATGGTAAGGCAGAATAACCTGCGCCCGGTTCGAGACGAAAAGATTGCCATCGACTTTCACACCCGCGGCGCGGAGCGACGCGACCTCCTTAAGAAAGGCCAGCGGATCGATTACGACTCCATTGCCGACGACGCTCGTGCACTCCGGCCGCAAAACGCCCCCGGGCACAAGTTGCAGAATAAATTTTTTTCCATTGATGATGACCGTGTGCCCGGCATTGTGGCCACCGGCATAGCGAGCCACCACCGAAAATGTCCGCGTAAGCACGTCAACGATCTTGCCCTTGCCCTCGTCGCCCNNAGATGTTGGCCATCGGATGGTCCTGGGGCTCCCCCTTGCTGAGGTAGCCGGTGCAGATCTTGACCACCTCCAGCTCGTCGAACACGTCGAGCTTGGTGAGTGCGAGGGAGTCGATCCCGTTGACCCCCACGGCGTACTGGGCGACCGGTCCATCGAACCAGCCCACCCGGCGTGGCCTGCCGGTATTGGTGCCGTACTCCACCCCCCGCTCACGCAGGTACTCGCCTTGGGCATCGTCCAGCTCGGTGGGGAAGGGGCCGTAGCCGACCCTTGTCGTGTAAGCCTTGAAGACACCCACGGTGGCGGTGACGAATCGGGGTCCGATCCCGGCTCCCGCCAGCGACCCTCCCGAGGATGGGTAGGAGCCGGTGACGTAGGGGTAAGTCCCGAGGTCCAGGTCCAGCATGGTCCCCTGGGCGCCCTCCAGGATCACTCGGTCCCCGGCCCCAATCGCGGCCTGGACCACCGGGAAGGGGTCGCGGATGAAGCGGTCGAGCCGGCGGGCATACTCGGTGTACTCCGCCAGGATCTCCTCGACGGTGAAGGCTGGAGCGGAGTAGAGCTTGACCAGGATGTCGTTCTTGAGGGGCAGCACGAAGTTGAGCTTCTTTTCCAGGAACCTAAGCTTCTGCAGGTCCCCCACCCGAAAGCCGATACGCCTTACCTTGTCGCTGTAGGCGGGCCCCACCCCTCTAAATGTGGTGCCTAGGCGGTCGTCGCCGCGGGCCGCCTCCTCCAGCCGGTCAAGCACCAGGTGGTAGGGCATGATCATGTGGGCCCTTTCGCTGATCACCAGGTTCTTGAGGTTGGCTCCGCCCGCCTCCAGCTCCTCCATCTCCGCGAGCAACGCCTTGGGGTCCAAGACCACCCCGTTGCTGATCACGCAGACGGTGTTGGGGTGCAGGATGCCGGACGGCACCAGGTTGAACTTGAAGGTGGTGCCGTCCACCACCACGGTGTGGCCGGCGTTGTTGCCACCCTGGCTGCGCAGGACGACCTTGGCCGACTCCGCCAGCAGGTCCACCACCTTGCCCTTGCCCTCGTCGCCCCATTGCGCTCCGACAATGACGGCGGTTCTGCCCCTGCTCGTTCTACGGCTGTTCAAGTTCAACACGAACTCCACTTGGAATATTTGCGCGGCCGACAACCGAGGCCCGCCCCCGGGGTCGCACACACTGGTCGCGCCGCTCGCGGATAGACTGGGATACTGGGAAGATCGGCGGTGCTTGGTGTGTACTCTCTAGCATACCGAATCGGGCTGTTGACGAGCAAACCGGAATGCGTAAAGCAGTTCTCGGTTCCCAGAAAGATCCAGGGCGTACTGGTTTGACTCGCAACTGAGAACTGCTCTGATCTTGTATCCTGACTGCGTGCCGGAACTCCCCGAAGTCGAAACCATCGTGCAAGGCCTAAAGAAACACGTCGCGGGAGACGCTATCGAATCCGTCTGGATCGGCTCCAAGAAACAGCCGCTAAAATCACCGGCTGCCATAATCGCCGCGACTCTTGAGGGCAGGCGAATCGTGCGAGTACATCGCGCGGGCAAGCACATTGTGTTCGATCTGGTGGGCGAATCTCGAACTGGCGGGGCGAAAGGCGCAACTCGCTCTAAGGCTCAGCGAAGCGCATCTTCCGACACCGCGCAGTGGATCGTCCATCTAGGAATGACGGGACACATGACAGTTTCTGACCCTGCCGCTGAAATCGCCAAGCACACGCACCTGATCGCGAAGCTCGCCTCTGGGCGCGAACTGCGGTTTATCGATCCGCGAATGTTCGGCAAACTCAGCGTGCATCTTCACGCGCGCGACGCTGGCGGCTTCGATCCCGGCGGAATCGAACCTCTCGAAGCGACCGAGGAGCAGTTCATCGCACTCTTCCGCCGACGCAAGACTCCAATCAAAAGCGCGCTCCTCAATCAGAAATTGTTGCGCGGCGTTGGCAACATCTACGCCGACGAATCGCTCTTTCGCGCCGGCATCCGCCCGCGGCGCAAGGCTGCTTCCCTCACGCGCACGCAGTTGGTCAAACTACATCGAGCGGTGCAGGAAGTGTTGCGTGAGGCAATCGCCCTCGGCGGATCGTCGATTTCCGATTACGTCGGCGTCGATGGCGAAGAAGGATTCTTCCAGTTGCGGCATCGTGTATATGGCCGCGAGGGTGAACCGTGCCTCGCCTGTCAGGCCCCAATCCGACGCATCGTGCTCGCGGGCCGTAGCAGTCACTACTGCGCAAAATGTCAAAAATAGGCCTAATAGAACGATTTAATATTGACGGATTGGCACTCCCGCTGTACAAGGAAGGGCGGGACTCAATGCTTCTGCGAATCATGTTTCTGTGGACGATGCTTCCGCAAACCGACTTCCGAGCCGGCCATAGTGAATCAAATCTATGAATAAATTTTCCATTGGAGTGGACCTCGGCGGCACCAACCTGCGCATTGCGGCCGTGGACGATCAAGGCACCCTCATCGAGAAAGTTACGCTTGGTACCAAGGTTCAGCGCGGACGCGACCAAGTGCTCGCTGACATGTGTGATGCCATCCAACATCTCTCCGACAAATACCGCGATTCCGCTCCGCTGGTCGGTATCGGCATCGGAGTGCCCGGCATCATCGACATGCAGACCGGCCTGGTCCGCGAATCGCCCAACCTTCCCGATTGGGTCGACTATCCCGCGCGCGCAAATATCGAACAGCGGCTGAAGACGGTCGTGATCCTCGAAAACGACGCCAACGTCGCGGCGCTTGGCGAAAAATGGCTGGGCGCGGCGAAGGACTATGCCGACGTTGCCATGTTGACGCTCGGCACCGGAGTCGGCGGCGGCCTGGTTATGGGTGGCAACATCTGGCGCGGCGCGAACGGTATGGCTGGCGAATTCGGCCACACAACCGTCGAGCCCAACGGCCATCTCTGCGGATGCGGGAATCTAGGCTGCCTCGAACAATACGCTTCGGCAACCGCGATGGTTCGTTTGGCGAGTGAAGCCATCGCCAGCAACAGCAAGTCGAAGCTGGCGCTCGCCGCCAGTTCCGATCCCGAGTTCAGTGCGAAGTCGCTCTACAACCTCGCCATTCAAGGCGACGAAGACGCGCGAGGCATCTTCCGATTTGTCGGCCGTTGTCTAGGCATCGTGCTTTCGGCGATGGTGAATTCGCTGAACCTTCCGATTTACGTGATTGGCGGCGGCGCATCGAGCGCGTGGGAAGCGTTCGCGCCTGCTATGTACGCGGAGATGCGTAAGCGCTCGCTCGTCTACGCGGCCACCGCTCCGCCTGATCCAAACGCCAGTCATGAGGGAGCGTCGGCCCACGTCAAGTCTGGCCCCGGCCACAAAACCATTGTGACTCGCGCCCTGCTGGGCAGCGATGCCGGCCTGTATGGCGCGGCGCGCCTGCCCATGCTCGCGGAAGTGAAGCGCTAGCGCTTGTGCCTGCTAGCGCGTGGTCTTTTAGAATTTCCGTTTCTTGATGGGCGCGTCGGTTTCGACGCAGGATATCGTTGCGGCAAATTCGACGCGTGCGGCAATTTCGATCCCTGCGGCGAATGCGCTGAACTTTGTATCCGCCTTGGCTTGATAGGTGCGGCTTTTGGCGTTCGCAGCGCAATAACGGGGCTCGGCGGACTCGCAACCCTCCCTCCCACTGCGGCTGTTTTCAATTTCGCCACTTCGAGCAGAGTCAAATTGCGCCAATCTCCCGGCGGCACGTCGAGCGCCAGCGGGCCATATTGCACGCGGCGGATCTTCTCCACGTGATGCCCAACTTCTTCAAACATTTTTCTTACCTGACGATTGCGCCCTTCGATGATGGTCACTTCAAGCCATGGATTATCGCCCTCGCGAATCAGCCGAATTTTCGCCGGAGCCGTACGCACTCGCCTTCCGCCCTTTTCCGCGATAGAGACTCCATGGCGCAGCTTGTCGAGCTTCGCTTCGTCAGGCTGCCCCGCAACTTTTACGACATAAACTTTCGGCACGTTGGACGACGCTTTCATCAACCCGTTCGCGAGCGCGCCGTCGTTGGTCATCAGGAGCAAGCCTTCGCTCGCCCAATCGAGCCGGCCAACGGGATAGACACGGCCTTTCACCTTGCTCACCAAATCCATCACGGTGGGGCGCTTTTTGTCGTCGCTCACCGTGGTCACGTATCCCTTGGGCTTGTTGAGCACGACATAGGTGAAACGCTCCGGCCCTTGCAGCAACTTGCCGTTGACGCGTATGTGGTCTTGCTCAGGGTCAGCTTTGGTGCCGAGTTCGGTGACCACCTGACCATTCACCTGCACTTGGCCGGCGGTGATCAGTTCTTCGGATTTGCGGCGCGATGCAATTCCGGCAGCAGCGATAATTTTTTGCAGACGTTCGGCTGGCATGGCTACTCCGGTTTGACGCTCGCTGGTGTTTCGGTTTGCTCTTCGGCGGCAGACTGGGTGTCGGCAGACTCGGCGTCGATCGTTTCGCTGCCGTTCGCCGGATTTTCATCCTCGGAAGAATTATCGTCCGTCGTCGATGCATTCAGAGACGCTTCTTGCGGCGCACCCTCGCTCGCCAGCAGATCGCTCTGAAACGACTCTGCCATCAGCTTCTCGAATTCCTCCATGCTAGGCAGTTCGTGAATATCTTTCAGCCCAAAGCGCAGCAGAAACTCTTTGCTCGTCTTGTAAAGAATCGGGCGGCCGATCACCGCTTTTCTTCCCGCGGTGGTGATGAGCTTGCGGTCGAGCAGCGTGGCGATGACTCCGCCAGAATCGACGCCGCGAATTTCGCTGATCTCGGGCACCGTTGCCGGCTGCTTATAGGCGACCACCGCAAGCGTCTCGAGCGCCGGAAGCGACAGCCGAAAAGGCGGTTTCAGGCTTTTGGCGAATGCGCGCACCACGTCGTGCTGCTCGGGCTTCGTCGACATACGATACCCGCCAGCAACCTGGCGAATCTCGATTCCGTGATTTGCGCCGGAATAATCGGCGATCAATTCTTCCAGCATAGCGCGAATGCGCGACTTCATCTCCGCCGGGTCACCTTCCGGCGTTTCGGCTAGGAGCGATTCCTTCACCAGCGAATAAATCTGGTCCTGCGAAATAGGAGTTTCCGCAGCGTAAATGATGGCTTCGAGTTGGGGTCTAAGACTCATAAATAAAGCTATCAGTTATCAGTTGTCAGTTGTCAGTTGTCAGTTGTCAGTTGTCAGTTCTCTTGAAATTCCAAACTCGCTCGTTCTAACTGAGAACTGAGAACTGACCACTGAGAACGTTTTTCTCACTTCCAATCATCCCGCACCGCGGCCTGTTCCGTCATCACTTCCTCGAAGTGCGTATGCTTCCTCACCAGAACTTCGCCGAAGACATGATCTTGACGCACCTGGATCGCCTGCAATCTCACCAGTTCGAGGAGTGCCAGAAACATGCAAACCAGCGCTGGTCGCGACGGCACATTTCGCAGCATTTGCTTCAAGCGAATCGGACGATCTTCGAGCGAAAGACGGCGGCGCAGATATTGAATCATCTGGCCAACAGTTACCGTCTCTTCGTCGACTTCGAGAATCGGCCTCGCGCGCGCTCGATCTAGGATTTGCTGGAATGTTTTGACCAGATCGATGACGTCGGCGGCGAACTCGGGCTCCGTTCCCTCGGCATCCATGAACTCGCGTATCGCCGGATTGCTCAGCACCGCATCTTCAATCTGTTGCTTCTGCAAAAGCATCTGCGCCGCTGATTTGAACTTTTCATGTTCGAGCAGCCGATTGACCAGTTCATTACGCGGATCTTCCTGCGCGTCGGGCGGAGCGAGCGGATCGCGCGGCAGCAGCATCTTCGACTTGATGTGAATCAACACCGCAGCCATGTAGATAAATTCGGACGCAACATTCACGTCGAGTTCGCGTATGCGCTCAACATAAGTGAGATACTGCGCCGTAATCTTCGCGATGGGGATGTCGTAGATATTGATGTCCTGCTTGCGGATCAAATCGAGCAGAAGGTCGAGTGGGCCTTCGTAGATTTCGCCGAGGGCGATGGCGAAGGGGAAATCGCTGGCATCATTCTTTCCAGATCGTTTAACGGCTGGGTCATGAGGATGGATGGTCCCAGAAGCTTCGACTAACGCCCGTTCTGATATAGGTTGAGACAAGTCCGTCACTTCGTGGAATCCTTCGCCCGACCTTTTGAATCATCTTCCAAGCTGTAGTCCAGACCCATCGCCTTGCGGACTTCGTCCATCGTGGCGTCTGTAACTTCACGGGCGCGAGCCGAGCCCGCCTCCAGAATATCCCAGGCGAGGCGCGGATTGTCTGCGTATTTTTTTCTCCGCTCCTGCATCGGGTTGAGGATTTTCACCAGCGCGTCGGCAGCCCAGCTCTTGCACTCGATGCAGCCGATTCCAGCCGACCGGCAGCCTTCGTAAACCTTCGCCATCGTTTCTTTGCTGCTAAATATTTTGTGCAGATCGCCCACCGGACACACGTCCGGATTGCCCTTATCGCTGCGCCGCACGCGCGCCGGATCGGTCACCATGGTCTTCAGCTTTTGCCGCACCACCGGCTCTGGATCGGTCAGCATGATCGTGTTGCCGTACGACTTCGACATCTTGCGGCCATCGGTGCCGGGCAACTTTGCGGCGGGGGTCAGCAGGGCCGCTGGCTCGGGGAAAACTAGATGCGGCCCACTCATCGGCAGCCCCGTCACCGTAGGGTTAGGCGTTCTCACTACTCGGTGATAAAACTGGTTGAACCGCCGCGCGATCTCGCGCGTCAACTCCACGTGCGCCACTTGATCTTCGCCGACCGGAACCACATCTGCCTTGTAAATCAAAATATCTGCCGCTTGCAGCAGAGGGTATCCAAGAAATCCGTAGGTGTTCAGATCTTTTTCCTTGAGATTTTCCTTCTGCTCTTTGTAGGTTGGCACCCGCTCCAGCCAGCCGAGCGGCGTAATCATTGACAGCAGAAGATGCAACTCCGCATGCGCCGGCACATGCGATTGGATGAACAACACGCACTTCTCCGGATCAAGCCCTGCAGCCAGCCAATCCAGCATCACGTCGATCACATTTTCTTTCAGGTGCGACGGATCGGCGTAATCCGTAGTGAGCGCGTGCCAGTCGACGATCACGAAAAAACACTCATACTGCTCTTGCATCCGCACCCAGTTTTCCAGCGCGCCAACGTAGTTTCCGAGATGAAGTTTGCCGGTCGGGCGCATGCCGCTGAGCACACGTTTCTTCGGAGGATTAGTCATGCAGAATTTGCGGTTCTCCAGGTTGTTCGGTGAACCCTGATTCTAACAAAGGCTGGAGATTGCCGATGGAGGAGATGGATTGCGGAGTAACAAAAATCCAGAACCTGCTTTTTCGCGGAGTCGGCAAGAAGCAGGTCCTTCGCTTTGCTCAGGATTACAATTCTAGAAGGGTTTAGAATCTACTGCCCAGCCCGCACGGGCGAGACCATCAGCGGGCCGGCAGTTCGTTTCTTGGCGTCGCCTTTGTCGTGCTGATAGAGCAGCGAGAGCGCGCCCTCGCCGGATGTTGTAGCTCCCGCGAGTTCTGCGGCTAGCCCTTGATAGGAGCGGCCGATTTCATGATTGCCCTGCGCGGCCACCGGATTGCCCTTATCGATTGCGGGTCCGATCACCTGGAAGTTGTTGGGCACCTTCCATAGCACCTTGAGGTTTGTGGCTTTCTCCACGTCTTCATCGGTGAAGCCGGGAATCTTTTTATAGCGGTTGAGGACAAGCCGCAGGCGGTCGCGGCCGGCACCGTCTTGCAGAAACGACTGAATGCGTCCGGCGCTCCATAGCGAAACTACGTCGGTCTGCGCCACCATCAGCACGGCATTCGACAGGTCGCAAATCATCTGCATCGTGCCATCCATCCGTCCCGAGCCGTCGATCACGACGAAATGATACTGGCCTACCAGCAGGTCGAATAAGCGAGCCAGTTCCGAGGACGTTGGAACCGCATTGTGCGGTTGCTGCGCCCCGGCTAGCAGATGAAGCCCCTTGCGATAGGGCGTCATCAGGCCGTCTAGCAGCGAACCATCCATGCGATGGAGATTCTGCAAGGCATCGACCAGCGTGAATTGCGGGCGCAAATTCAATTGCAGCGCAGCATGGCCAATCGGAGCAAAATCTACGAGCACTACGCGCCCGTGCGCCTCTTGCAAGGCGACGGCAGTGTTCACAGCGGTCGTAGTAGTGCCAGCGCCGCCCTTGGCATTCAGGAAAGTAAAAACGCGCGCCTTGCTAGAACTGCGCTGCGCCCGGCTCAGCGTAGCCGAAAATCGCGTGAACGCCTCGACCAGAACCTCGCGGCTGGCATTGTGATCGAGAAACTCGCGCGCGCCCGCGCGCATGGCGGAAACAATAACGGTGGGCTGACTCATCTCGCCCACGGCAAAAATCGTGACATCGGGAGTCGAGGCGTGGATCAGTTCGATGGTGCGAATGGCACGTTGCGGATTCTGCGCATCGATATCGACCAGCACGACTTCGGCGTGCTGATCCTGCAATTGCCGCATCACCGGATCGGCCGGGCCAACCGGGAATCCCACATGACTCAGCGCGGTGCGCGCCAGGTTGGTGCTCTCCACCCGGCTGTGCAAGACTACGGATTGTTCGCGGTCCTCGGTCAGGAGGGCGACGGCGATGCCGGGCATGACTCGCTTCTCAGTGTTCATTGTCATGCTACGAACTTCCAGCGTTGGGGCCAAGTGACCTTCGTAATCGAAGGAGACAGACGAGGCGGCAGGCTAGCCGGCGGACTCGAATCACGGGAGATACCCGCCAGACTGCTAGTTTAAGAGATTGTAAGGCAAAAGGGGAGCGTTGAAAAGGTGGGCGTAATTATCAGGGCAAAACTGCGCCTGAAGTCACTCCACCGGCGTTGGGCGCCGAAACTCGTACAAACTGCGCGATAGATTCATTGGCGGGCAAATACTCATAGGAATCGAACCGCACCGCAATGCCACTCTGTTCGCTATTCGGCGCATGATCCTGCCTATAACTGCCCGAGGAAGCCGAACTGCGCAACACCCGCCCGCGGCACCGCACCGGCATGCTCTCCGCCAGCGTGATTTCGGACGGCATCATAAAGGTCAACTCCACCACCGCTCCTTCCGGAAACGCCGCCTCAGCGTAGAAAAAAATTCCCCGGCCACTGAGAGCATGGCTAAATCCGGGCACGGTCCGTCCTTCGAATTGAATGACCAGCGGGAGGTGCACTTCAAAACGCTGCGCGCCTCGGCGTTCCAGACGATTGGGATCGGTGCTCATATTTATTATTCCTCCCCGTATTCCTTCTGGACTCGTTCCTTCCGGCTCCAGTCCTCGGATCGATGAACATTAACTCTATCGTGGAACCGGGCGCCGGGGAAGTTCCAAATTGGTCACGTCCATGTCGCAAACTGTGAAAATGTTCGACTCCACAAACCTTTAAGGCCGGCGCTGATGCCCGCCGCCGAACATCTTTATCTTCCTACAACTTCCTGCCGGTTGCCGTCATCCGAAAGATGTGAAAAAGTTCTAACAGAGTGACCGCGCCGCAAAATTCCGTCACCGCCGAAGCCACAGACGTCAAAACCGCCTCCCCGTCGCGGTGGGTCATAGCCCTCCGCGCCCTGCGCCATCGCAACTTTCAGCTCTTTTTCGGCGGACAGCTCATCTCGCTCATCGGCACTTGGATGCAGACAGTGGCGCAAGCGTGGCTCGTCTATCGCCTGACAAATTCTGCACTCTTGCTCGGCAGCGTCGGTTTTGCCAGCCAGTTTCCCGTTTTCCTCGTCGCCCCTCTAGGCGGAATCACCGCCGACCGCATCAATCGGCAACGCCTCGTCATCGCTACCCAAACCGCGTCCATGATCCTCGCCGGCATTCTCGCCGCGCTCACCCTCACCCATCGCGTGCACGTCTGGCACATCTTCCTGCTCGCCGGACTGCTCGGAGTGGTCAACGCCTTCGACATTCCCGGCCGCCAGTCCTTCCTCGTCGACATGGTGGGTAAAGAAGATCTGATGAACGCCATCGCGCTGAATTCCTCGATGTTCAACGGCGCCCGCGTCATCGGCCCGGCGGTCGCCGGAATTCTGGTCGCGAAAATCGGTGAAGGCTGGTGTTTTGCCGTCAACTCCATCAGTTACATCGCCGTAATCGTCGGCCTCATGCTGATGCATGTGCATAGCCCCGCGCGCATCAGCAAACATTCGCCGATCGAAGACATCATCGAAGGTTTCCGCTGGGTCAACCAGACGAAAATTATTCGCGCGCTCCTTTTACTGATCGGCTTAGTAAGCCTCGTTGGCATGCCCTACACCGTGCTCATGCCGATCTTCGCCGACAAAATTCTCCACGGCGGCGCTCGCGGCCTCGGCATCCTCATGGGCGCGACCGGCGTGGGCGCGTTGTTCGGCGCCTTAACCCTGGCCGCGAAAACTGGAGTGAAAGGCCTCGGTCGCTGGGTGACCCTGAGCTGCGCCGGACTTGGAGTCAGTCTTTTTTGTTTTTCCTTCTCGACATCGCTGTGGTTGTCGGTTGCGCTGCTGTTGCCCGCCGGCTACTCGATGATGTTGCAGATGGCTTGCTCGAACACGCTCATCCAAACCATGGTTCCCGATCAACTGCGGGGCCGTGTCATGTCGGTGTATTCCATGATGTTCATGGGCATGGCCCCCTTCGGAGCTTTCTTCGGCGGAGCCTTGGCTCACCGCTTCGGCGCGCCCATCACCGTAGCTACCGGAGGCATAGCTTGCGTCCTCGGTGCAATCTGGTTTGCGCGGGCCCTCCCCGACCTCCGCGTCGAAGCCCGACGCCTGATCATCGCGCAAGGTATGGCCGCCGGCGAACCCGCCCAGGAACTGGACGCCCAGCCAGTAGAAGAGTGAACCACTGACACGAACGAACTGGGGATTCTCATGGGGGCCTCAAACAATCTTGGTTTGACGTAAGATCACCCGATCACCCGATGACCCGATCACCCGATTCCTCTCCCGTCCTACGCAAAGCCAGCCTCTTCTACTTCGTCTTCGTAATGTTCTCCTACACCACCGGAGGCCCTTTCGGACTCGAAGCCATGGTCTCGACCAGCGGCCCCGGCATGAGCCTGATTTTCCTTTTGGTCATCCCATTCTTCCTCAGCATTCCCGTCTCGCTGGTCGCCGCCGAGCTCACCACCGCCATGCCCGTCGAAGGCGGCTTTTATCGCTGGACCCGCGCCGCTTTCGGCGACTTCTGGGGATTCCTCTCCGGCTGGTGGAACTGGACCGCCTCATTCCTTCTCGGCGGCTCCTACGCCGTGCTCTTCGCCGACTATCTCACCTATTACTTTCCGGGAATCGTGGGCTGGAAACACTGGCTGGTTTCTTTCGCACTGATTGCGCTGATCACGTGGGTCAATATTCTCGGCATTCAGATGGTCGGCAAAGCCGCCACCCTTTTCGAAATATTTATTTTTATTCCGGTGATCGCCATGGTCGTGATCGGCCTGGCCAAGTGGCATCACAATCCGTTCCTGCCTTTAGTCCCGCCGCACCAACCGTTCTCCAAAGCCTTCGGAGTGGGACTAGCGTTGGTCATCTGGGGTTACTCCGGATACGAACAGGTCTCAAGTGTCGCCGGAGAGGTCGAAGACCCACGGCGTTCCTATCCACGCGCCCTAGCCCTGGTCATCCCGATCTCCGTCGCAACTTATTTCTTGCCGACCTTCGCCGGCCTTGTCGCGCTCGGCAACTGGCAACAATGGAACGATGGATACTTCTCCACTGCTGCCCTGCTCATCGGCGGCCCATGGCTGGGCCATCTCATGACGGTCGGAGCGATGGTCGCTAACGTGGCGCTCCTCAATAGCACCATGCTCACGGCTACGCCCATGCCCTTTGCCATGGCCGAAGATGGATATCTTCCGCCATTTCTAACGCGCCGCCATAAGCGTTACGGCACACCCTGGATCGCGATCCTGATCTCCGCCGCAATTTATGCGTCGCTGGCCCTCCGGTCGCTTGGCGACCTGATCACCATCTACGCTTTTCTCCGCGGAGCCACAACTGTATTGACCGTTCTTTCCGCGTGGGGACTGCGCCGCAAGCGTCCCGATCTGTCGCGAGCCTTCCGCATCCCCGGAGGCAATCTCGGACTCATCTACGTGATCGCGACGCCCTTCGCCATGACCTGCGTAGCGCTGCTCAACAGCGACCCCGTCGCCAAACGCTGGGGGCTGTGGGCGCTGGCTGCGGGCCCGGTTTTTTATTTTGTATGCAAATGGTTCGCCAAGCGCGCCGCCCAAAAAGCGTGGTAGGCTTCGCGATAACGTTGAAGATTTATCTTTTCTTGCGACGGCTTGCGACGCGAGAGATCTGCATTTTTGCGGCGAGGATCATGTGACCTACTCCATCGGCGAACTAGGCCATAAAATTCGCAACCGCTCCATTTCGCCCGTCGAACTTACACACGATTGCCTCACGCGTATCGAAAAGCTCAACCCGCTACTTAACGCCTTCATCACGGTCACAGCCGAATCCGCTCTCGAACAGGCTCGTCTCGCCGAGCGCGAAATCTTTCGGGGTAAATATCTCGGCCCGCTCCACGGCATTCCAATCGGGATCAAAGACATCATCGATGTCGCGGGAGTTCGCACGACTGCGGCCAGCGCCCAGTTCAGCACTCCGCCGAAGGAGCGAATGCCTACCGAGGATGCCCAGGTCGTCCGCCGCCTCCGCCGCGGCGGCGCAGTCATTCTTGGTAAGCAGAACCTCCACGAATTTGCCTATGGCGGCAGTTCGATGGTCAGTTTCTTTGGAGAAGTGCACAATCCCTGGGACACGACGCGCATCGCTGGGGGATCTTCCGGAGGCTCTGCGGCCAGCGTGGCGGCCGGTCTGGGCTTCGCAGCCGTCGGCACCGATACTGCCGGTTCCATCCGCCTGCCCGCCGCCTATTGCGGCGTGGTCGGACTCAAACCAACCTACGGCCGCGTCAGCACTCGCGGAGTTTTGCCGCTGTCATCGTCCTACGATCACGTCGGGCCGCTCACCACCTCGGTCTATGACGCGGCCCTGATGCTGCAGGTGCTGTCGGATTATGACTCGCCGAATCCTAGCGCTGATCATCCGGTGCCGAGCCTCATCTCGGCGTTCGATGAATTTCCAGGCAATCTGCGCGTCGGCATTCCGCGAGCATTTTTTTTCGACGACCTCGACCCCGAGGTCGCCGCCGCCATCGACCAAGCGATCCATATCTTCGCCAGCCTTCACACTGAGATTCGCGATATCAAGCTCGAGGTTCCGACCGATCGCACCCTCGCCAGTGCCGAAGCCTATGCGTATCACAAGTCGCTCGTTGAAAAATCACCAGAGCTTTACCAGCCCGAGACGTTGAGGCGCATCCAATCCGGAGCCAACATCTCTGCACACGATGCTCTGCGTGCCAGCCGCGAACTACAGGCGAGCCGTCATACCATCCAGGAAGTATTCAATGACGTGGATGTGCTGCTGACACCCACGGTTCCAATTCCGCCGCCGAAGATCGCAGAGCTGAAAGCGAATCCCGACCAACTGCGTCCGCAAGAGCTGACGATGCTTAGAAACACGCGCCCCTTCAACGTCTGGGGTATCCCCACGATTTCCGTCCCGTGTGGATTTACGAAAGATGGCATGCCCATTGGATTGCAGCTGGCGGCTGCTCCCTGGCGAGGAATCGTGCTACTGCAGGCCGCACAAGCGTATGAACAAGCGACAGAGTGGCACAAAAAGATGCCGGAAGTAGCAAGAATCACGTAGGGACAGACGCCCCGTCTGTCCAGCCGAGCGAAGCTCGGCAAGGGTTGGATGTTGGGAGGTGCCACGCCTACGCAGCGCTAGGAAAGCACCACTTTCTTAATCCTTCGTCCGAGCCGGACCGTGATAGTCGCACCCATGTGAGCCTTGACACTCGGCGAAGTTGTCTTCACCCCATCCACGCTGACAGCGCCCTCTTTGATCTTCCGATCCGCTTCGCTCGTGGATGCGGCAAAGACGATCTTAACCAGAACCTTCGCCAGCCGAACGCCATCGCCCTCGCGATTCGCAACTTCGGCGAAAGGAACCATGACAGTTTCGATTTCTTCCGGCACCTGGTCTTTTTGAAACTGCTTCGCCCAATCCACCGCCGCTTTTTCCGCTGCCGCCGCCGAGTGAAAATCCGCCACAATAGACATCGCCAGCTCCTTCTTCAACGCCATTGGATGCTCTTTCCCGCTCGCTGCATTCGCCTTCATCGCCGCGATCCTCTCCACTCGCACATCGGTCAGAAGTTCGTAATACCGCCACATCATTTCATCTGAAATCGACATCACTTTGCCGTACATCTCTAGCGGCGGCTCGTGGATTCCGATCGCGTTGCCGAGCGACTTCGACATTTTGTTGACGCCATCGAGGCCTTCGAGGATCGGCGTCGTTAGCACAACCTGCGACTCCTGGCCGTAGGCTCGCTGCAACTCGCGCCCTACGAGGAGATTGAATTTCTGATCGGTTCCGCCTAGTTCGACGTCGGCTTCGAGCGCAACGGAGTCATACCCCTGGGCTAGTGGATAGAGCAACTCATGCATGGCAATCGGCTTCTCGTCGTGGAAGCGCTTGTGGAAGTCCTCGCGCTCCAGCATCTGCGAAACGGTGTACTTTGCCGTGAGCCGAATAAAATCTTCTGCTGAGAATTTCGAGAACCAGCGGCTGTTAAAGTCGACTACCGTTTTTTCCGGACTGAGAATCCGAAAGACCTGCGCTTTATAAGTCTCGGCGTTCTCTGCAATCTGCTCGCGGGTCAGCGGCGGACGGGTCGCCGATCGCCCCGTGGGGTCGCCGATCATCCCGGTGAAATCGCCGATCAGAAAAATGACGGTGTGTCCGAGGTCCTGAAAATGTTTGAGCTTGCGCAGCAGGACGGTGTGCCCCAAATGCAGATCGGGAGCGGTGGGATCGAATCCCGCTTTTACACGCAAAGGCTTGCCCGACGCGAATGAGCGCTCAAGCTTCGAGCGCAGTTCTGATTCTTTGACGATCTCAGCTGCGCCTTTTTTTATGTAGGCCAGCTGTTCATCAACCGCTGGAAAGTTAGCCATGCGTAGTGATTATAACGATGCGGGTAACGGGAGGGCCTCGCGGCGGTAGAAGCTCAGCGCAGCATCCCCCTGCAGCAGTTTCCGATAGCGCCGCAATTCCCCAGACGCCTCGCCGGGATCGAACCTTTTCTGATGCTCGGCGATCACGATGCAACGCTCGCCCAGCAATTTTGATGGCGCTAGCGCCGCCAGCGTCTTCGTATACTCACCCTGCATCGAGTAAGGCGGATCGAGAAACACACAATCGGCAATGCATCCTGCCGCTTCCAATTGCCGCAACGACTTCGCAGCGTCGGCCTTTACGATCTGAAATCCGCTCGAAATTCGTAACGACTTCAGATTCGCGGCAATCACTTCTGCCGCGGCTTTCGACGAATCTACGAAATACACTTTGCCCGCACCGCGGCTCAGGGCTTCGATGCCGACCGCACCCGTCCCGGCATACAAATCGAACCATACCGATCCCTCCAACGCCGCCGCATTGCCCGCACATAGAACGTTGAATAAGGTCTCGCGCAGCCGATCTGACGTTGGACGAATCTCCAGCCCCTGCAACGACCGCAACGTCCGCCGCCGATATTCGCCTGCGATCACGCGCATAATTTTCTCGCGGGGACGTAGCGCACCCGGCCCCGTCCAGATTGCGATTGAGGAGTAACGCGGAATCGCCGATCAGATTGGATTGAGTTTTTCGCGGAAACAATCCTAGCATCTCCGCCTGCGCAAGTTCTAAGCTGCGCGAGCCGGTTTGCGCACCGGCCTCTTGCGGAACACGACCTTAATCTCTTCGCGCCAGTGCTCGTCGATTCCGACCACTTCCCAATCAATCTCCGGCGACAGATAACGGAGAATCGTGTCTGTAGTGGGGTGCACACGCAGAGCTGGCGCCACCAGCATGAGCAGCGGCTTCTGCGGCGAGATGTCGCGTCCGGGAAAATAGCCGAATTGCTGAAACTCTCCGCGACTTTGATGCCAGGCGACGCGTGACCAGTAATCCACACCCTGCAATGGCAGATGCAAATCCTCATCAGCTTTGAGTTCGATCACCGCCAGTCGCCCCTCGCGAGTTGTGGCCAGAACGTCAATCATCGCTCGATCTGCCGCGGCAAACGCGGGTACCTGCGCGTAAATCGGTTCCGGCCGCAGTCGCCCATCGAGCGCAGCAATATTGCCGAACACCAGCGACTCCAGCCAGCGCTCCGGGTGCATACGCCACAGAGCATGGTTTTTCGGACCATCCTTACAACGCACCACCGCCGCCAGCCGCACCAGGTCGCCAAACTGCGTTTCGTTCTCGACGTTGAGCACGCGCTCTTCCGGTCCCACCCCGAAAGCGATTTCCTCGCTGCTTTCAAAATTTCGCGGGTCATGCGCGATCCGCGCCTGTGCAAACTCGAGGCCATGCCGCCGGAATGAAACTAGCGCTGGCGACAGCACGACAACTTCCGCCTGCGGCAGAATTTCGCGTATGCGCGCAATCGATTCCGCAAAGCGCTCGCGGGTCAGCCGTTCGTCCACCGAGTGGACCAGCCGTGTCGCTAGATTGCCACGATCGCCGAGATCGGCTGCTACGAGCGCGTCTTCGCGTTGGTCGAACTCATACAACTGCCATTTCGCTGCCATAGGATGCAGATGCGCCATGCGCTCGCGCGTCAGGGCGACCGTATCTTTCGGCACAATCATGGTGAGCCCCTCGACTACATTCCTTTCGCTTTGTGCCAACCGGCACGCCTCCAGCCATAGGATTCCGCAGGCGAGCGCGCCATCGACGGTCGATTGCGTCTCCTGATTGTTCACTCCAACGATCGCCATCGCGCGCTGCCCCTGGCGCAGCCAGCCACGCAGATAGGCCGGACCAAAGGAATGTTCGAGATCGACACTTGTCGTCAGCCGTATGACGGTCCATGCTGGAAAATATCTGCCCAGCGCGCGGCGCAGGCGAGGCTCGTAGGCGGCGCGTGCCGCCCTTCGCGCCGCAGGTGAGCGCTGATCGCGATCACGACAGAAGTCGAGACGGGTCGGACGATTCTGCCCCATGCGCTGCACCTGTAACCGCAGCGTGGTGGCCTTTACTTCCGCGTCGAGCACGCGACGAACGACATTACGTTCGTGCGACCAGAGATGCAGCAGGCACTTGTTGTACTCGCCTGAGATCGAATACTTCGACTCCGACAGATTAAATGCGATGGCGCCGTCTTCGATCACCACCGCGGCGCGTGCGCCATCGAGAAATTCTGCAAGCACTTGACCGAGCGATTCGGGGGTCATCGTCGAATTGTTCGCTTTAGGTGGCGCGCCGTCAGTGACCGCTGGACGCGGAGAATGGTTGGATTCCTCCCACGTTGGGAAAGCCTCACTTCAGTAATCGCGGGGCTTCGCGCGACGATCTTCTGATCATGGGATAATTGAAGAAAGCCGTTGGCATTAGTCGGCAAGCGCCGGAGTCGTTTTCAAGCCAGGGGCATCAAAATATGGTGACTGCCAATCAAGAACGTTTCTTCTTCGAGCACTACGGGCTTACTAATCACGACCTTGAGATGTATCTCGCCGCCGCGCTTTCGGCGGGTGGCGACTACACCGACCTTTATTTTGAATACCTTACTTCGACTTCACTGATGGTGGATGAGTCGCTGGTGAAGTCGGCGTCGCAGGGAATTTCTGCCGGTTGCGGCGTGCGCGTCGTTTCCGGCGAGCGCACCGGCTACGCTTATACCGACGATCTTTCTCCGAAGCGGATTCTGCATGCTGCGCGCACTGCGGCGTTGATCGCAAGCGCGCCCGCTAAATCGACGGTCGCGGGATTCCAGCAGAAACCCGCGCGCAGCCTCTATCCTGTGGCTTTGCCTTCGGTGGATGCTGACATTACTGCCAAGGTTGACCTGCTGATGCGCGCCGATAACACCGCGCGCGGATACGATCCTCGAATTAAAGAAGTACGCGCTAACTATAGCGACGAACTAAGGAACATCCTGGTAGTCGGCTCCGATGGCACGTTCGCGGAAGACTCGCAGCCGCTGGCGCGCATGAATGTTTCCTGCATTGCGAAGACAGAAGCCGGTTCGGGACGAGGCACTTCGGGCGGCGGCGGCCGGGTGGCTCTTGATTTCTTTTTTGGAGAAAAGACTCCCGAGTTCTTTGCCAAAGAGGCCGCGCGCCAGGCGATTTTGCAACTCGACGCCCGCGAAGCTCCGGCTGGAGACATGGAAGTCGTGCTCGGCCCGGGATGGCCGGGCGTGCTGTTGCACGAAGCCGTCGGCCATGGGTTGGAAGCGGACTTCAATCGCAAGAAGACATCGGCATTCGCCGGACTGATCGGCAAACGCGTCGCCAGCGAAAAATGCACCGTGGTCGACAACGGCACGATGCCGTGGCGCCGCGGGTCTTTAAATGTTGACGACGAAGGCCAGCCGACGCAGGAAACCGTGCTGATCGAGAATGGAATTCTGAAGGGATATCTCAGCGACAAGCTTTCATCGAAACTGATGGGCCTGGCCGATACCGGCAACGGACGCCGCGAGAGTTACGAGCATATTCCGATGCCGCGCATGACGAACACTTACATGCTGGCAGGTGAGGACGATCCGGGGGATATCATTCGCTCGGTTAAGAATGGCATCTACGCGGTGAACTTCGGCGGCGGGCAGGTCGACATCACGAACGGCAAATTTGTTTTCGGAGCATCCGAAGCCTATCTCATCGAAGACGGCCAGATCACCGCTCCCATCAAAGGTGCAACCCTGATCGGCAACGGGCCGGATGTGCTGACGCGAGTTTCGATGGTCGGCAACGATTTAAAGCTCGACGAAGGCGTTGGCACCTGCGGCAAAGATGGGCAGGCCGTTCCGGTCGGTGTGGGCATTCCGACAATCAAGATCGATCGCATGACCGTTGGCGGGACTGCAAAGCGCGAGACCGGCGGATACATGCAGTAAGTCGCGATTGGCTTTTAGCTCTTGGCCGTTGGCTAAGAGCCAAAAGCCAAGAGCCAACAGCCAAATGACGACAACACTGGAAACAAGCGAAACGAAACTTACAACCGATCTCAAAAAGATCGCCACTGACGTCGTTGCTCGCGCCATACAGGGCGGGGCCTCGGCCGCCGAATGCGTCGTCCGCGAAGGCGACGAATTCTCCACCGTTGTCCGCCTCGGCCAGGTCGAAACTTTGAAAGAATCCGGCTCGCGGGCCATCGGCGTCCGGATCTTCTTCGGACAGCGCGCTGCCAGTACCTACTCCAGCGATTTTTCCGCCAGCGGAATCGATCGCATGTTGAAGTCGGCGCTTGAACTGGCGCGCATCACATCCGAAGACCCGTTCGCTGGAATCCCAGAAGCCGGTGTACTTGGCTCGCTTTCCGGCGATCTTCATCTTTATCACGAAGACGTTTATTCGCTCCCGGGCTCCGAGCGGATCGAGTACGCGCGCCGCGGTGAAAAGGCTGCGCTCGACTCCGATCCCCGCATCAAGAACTCCGACGGCGGATCGTTTGACGCCGCCACGGGTAGAAAAGTGCTGGCCAATTCGCACGGCTTTGTCGGTGAATATCGCCGCTCGTACTGCTCAGTCGCGGTCGTCCCCATCGCGCAGGATGAGCAAGGCGGCATGCAGCGCGATTATTGGTATTCAGTGGCGCGCAGCTTGGCGAAGCTCGACCCGGCCGAGCAGGTCGGAAAAGAAGCCGCGCGCCGCACTCTGCGACGCCTCGGTGCGCGCAAGGTAAAGACTGCGCATGTGCCGATTGTGCTCGACCCCATGGTGTCGAGCTCCATGCTTGAACATATTTTTGAAGGTGTGAACGGCGACTCGGTCTATCGCGGGGCGTCATTCCTCGCCGGCAAGCTCGGCGAAAAAATTGCCGGAGCGAACGTCACGGTCATTGACGACGGCACCATGATCGGCGGCTTCGGCACCACCCCCTTCGATGGTGAAGGCATCCCCACCCGCCGCACCGTGGTTATCGAAAACGGAATTCTGAAATCGTATTTGCTGAATACTTACACCGCGAAGAAGCTGGGCCTCGAAACCACGGCGAACGCCTCGCGTGGGCTAGCTGGCACTCCCGGGATCGGCCCAGGGAATTACTTCCTCGATCCCGGAACAAAAGCGCCCAAGCAAATTATCGCGGACATAAAAGACGGTCTCTACGTAACCGAGTTTCTCGGCCACGGCGCGAACCTGGTAACCGGCGACTACTCCCGCGGTGCCTCCGGGATGTGGATTGTCAACGGCGAACTGGCCTATCCGGTGGAAGAGATCACAGTGGCGGGCAATCTGAAAGATATGTTTAATAACATCTCGGAGATCGGCAGCGACCTCGAATTCCGCGGCAGCGTAGCCTCACCCACGATCCGCATTGACGGCTTGACGGTGGGCGGAGAGTAAGCAGTTCTCAGCGGTCGCGAAGAACCGCAATTAACCTGTTATTAACATTCACGGCTTCGTTCGACGTTTAACATTTCTCCCATGGCTGATCAGCCCCTCCGCATCGAAGAGCTCCCCGGATCCCGCGAGGGAATCCATATTTTGCGCCTCACCGGGCCGCTGACGCTTCAGAACGTATTTGGCTTTCAATCCAAGGTGCGCGCCGACAAGTCGCGCTCGCTGATTATCGACTTCACCGACGTGCCGCTCGCCGATTCGGCGGGAATTGGGGCACTGGTCGGCGCCTACGTCTCGCGCCAAAAAGATGGGCGGAGCCTAGGCCTGGTAGGCGTAAATGAGCGCATCCACAACGCGCTCGAGGTCACTCGGGTCGAGAGCTTCTTTCATTTTCACAAGACAATCGCCGAGGCCGAGCAAGCGGCCTAGCGCCGGTTCCAAAGCGATCGGCCCAAAAGAAAGGCGGCCTGCCCGGGCCGCCTTCTCTCTCCGAATTTTGGTTGTGGCTTAGACGCCTTTGACGTTCTGCGCCTGCCAGCGCTTCGGGCCTTTGACTATGTCGAACTGAACTTGTTGACCTTCCTGCAGGCTGCGAAACCCGTTTGCCTGGATGGCGGAGAAGTGCACGAATACGTCTTCACCATTCTGGCGGCTGCTAAAACCATAGCCCTTAGCATCGTTGAACCACTTTACTGTTCCTGTTTCCATGATGTTGCTGTGTTCCTTTTTGTGTTGAAGTGTGCGCCGGAACTCGCAGGATAGTGCTGGCAGATCGCGCTCAGGCAGGTCACGCTGTAAGGCAGGTCACGCTGTAGAGCAGGGTACTGCTGACAACCGCAAAGTCAAACGCACCTAAATTTTACATATCCGCCGATAAATGGCTAGAAAATTTTGTTATTACCGGGGTAACTCCCGGGTGCGATCTACAGCCGTTTCCTGGCCGATACAGCCCGCCCCGTAGGAAGACATTGCTCGATCACCGTAAGGAATTGCCCGAATAGACCCTTCTTATAACAACGCATCAAATTGAAAAGTAAGGGGCCTTGTCTTTTGGCAAGGTTCTTGCTCCTACATCATAAGCGGAGGATTTTATGCTGGACATCAACGTCGAAACCTTCAACGACTTAGCCGTGGTTGAGTGTAAGGGCAGGATCGTCCGCGACGACGCGGTGTTTAAGCTTCGCTACGTCGTGCAAGCTCAGGCGAACGCTCGCATCATTGCGCTCGATCTCTCGGAAGTTAAGGCCATCGGCGGCGGCGGTTTAGGAATGCTCGCCTTCCTCGAGCGATGGGCGCGCGAAAATGACATTCATTTGAAACTCTATTGCCCCTCACCAGCGGTCCTGCAAGGCTTGGCGCAAAATCGTTCCCTGACGAATTTCGAGATTGCAACCTTCCCCGAAATGATGGAGATCTTCGGCCAATCCGATAGTCGCTACTCCGAAAGCCGCTTTAACGTTGCGGCCTGAGCCATCGATTTGCAACTTCCTCGCGGCTCATTCATCATCAGGGAATGTTCATTCGACTGCGGACGCTCAGGTTCGCCTTCGCCGCGATCACGCTAATTACCGTCTCGTACCTTTTGATGCCCGTCCCGGTGCGCGCCCAAGGCGATCTTGTCGGCGACGTGCGCGCTCAGCTAAGCCAGAATTCTTTTTCCGCGGCAGAGTCAGAGCTTAACTCCTATAAGGCGCAGCACGGCGCAACTCCCGAGTATCTCGAAGCTTTGTCGTGGATGGCTCGCGGTGCGGCTGCAACGAGCCAATGGGATAAAGCCACGGGCTATGCCACCGAGACACGCACTCTCTGTGAACAGCAATTAACCAAGCGCAAACTTGACGCCGAACCGCATCTGCCGCTCGCCCTTGGTGCCGCTTACGAAGTTCTCGCCCAGAGTCTGGATGCAAAAGGCGAGCACGCGAAAGCCCTCAGCCTGTTGCGCTCGGCGTTAACGCGCTACGGCAATACCTCGATTCAAGCGCGGCTCAAAAAGAATCTCAACCTGCTCGTTCTAGTCGGCCAGCCCGCGCCGCCTTTGCAAGAGGCGCAGTATCTCGGGCCGAAACCTCCAACTCTGGCCTCGCTGAAAGGGTCGGCCGTGCTTTTATTCTTCTGGGCGCATTGGTGCGTGGACTGCAAAGCCGAAGTGCCGGTCATTGTTCGTTTGCGCCAGGAGTTCTCCCGCGACGGCTTGGTGGTCATCGGCCCCACGCAACTCTACGGCTACGCTGCGCAGGGAGCCGACGCCACGGCCGCCGCCGAACGCGCCTATATTGAATCGGTGCGCAACCGTTATTACGCCAGCCTGCAAGATATGCCGGTGCCGCTGAGCAAACAAAACTTCGACGCCTATGGCGCGAGCACGACACCGACGCTGGTTGTACTGAATCGCGCCGGCCAAGTCGAGATGTACCATCCCGGAGCGCTCTCCTACGGCGAACTGCGGGCGGCCTTGGAAAAAGCAGTCGCGCATTAAACGACGACCATTAAACGACGACTATGGATCGAAACACGCTGTTTGGAATGTCGACCGGCGCCGCCGTTATGTTTGCCTTCGGCATTGTCTGGTTGCTACTCGGTTTGTTTCGCGGACGGCCGTCGCCACGATGGCTTCGAGTTTCACTGGTCGTGGTTGGCGTCACACTGGCGACATCGATCGCGGTTCTCACGATGCGCGCATTTAAACTTCCCTTCGACTTAGTTCCACCGACTCCGCAACAGCTCGCGCTCAATCGCGAGATCGCGCGCCACTTTTATCTGGTTCTCGGGTTCGAGCTGGGTTCGATTTTTCTCGCCGTAGTTGTGCTGAACTTAATCCATTACCCCGACTACATTCTCCCCGGCATCGCTCTGATCGTGGCCGTGCATTTCTTCCCGCTGGCAGCTCTATTCAAAGCTCCCGTTTATTACGGGACAGCTTTGGGCGGATGCGCGATTGCCTTGGTTGGATTTTTCATGGCTGATGCCGGCCTGCGCCAAAAAGTCGTTGGATTATCTTTCGGTGGGCTGTTGTGGGCCACGGCCGCGTGGATCGTGACGGTTGGCCTCTCTGCAACGCCGAAGATCGGGCCTAACTTACGCCCGATGTGATGAGCGCTCTGATCTAAGTGCGCATTGAAGTTGAAGTTAGGTAGAGTTAGAGCGCCGCTGCCTGTTCCCGCCGCCGGCCTTGAATCTCTATATAGACATTGATCAGCGAAACCGCCGCCGGCGTCACGCCAGGAATGCGCGAGGCTTGGCCGAGAGTCTGCGGAACGACTTTGCCAAGCTTCTCCTGCATCTCGCGCGACAGCCCGCTCACCGCCTGATAATTGAACCAGTCGGGAATGCGGCGCTGCTCGGCCTTTTTAAGGCGTTCGATGGCGCGCTCCTGCTGGCCGAGGTATCCCGCATACTTGATTTCAGTTTCGATCGACTTAAGTTCGTTGCGGATTTCCGACGAAAGGCTAACCGCGGAGCACGCCGAGCGCGCTGACGAACTTCGTTCAAAAAACCGCGGCGTGAGATCTCGAAGAGCCGGCGCCAGTTGCTCGACTGTAATCTCGGGCCGCTTCAGCAATTGCGCCAGGGAATGTCCCACGGCCGCCGAAAGATCGCGTGGCGCGGACACTCCTGTCCGCGAACTGTCGGGAGCAGCGAGATGAGCGAGCTCGATTTCCTCCGCCATTGCTCCTGTCAGCTTCGTCCTCTCCAGCACCTGCTTCACTTCGTCCAGGCGCTGCTTCTTGGCTTCAAAATCGGCCCACGCCACGTCCGAAATCAGCCCCACCCGCCGCCCGTGAGGGGTCAGCCGCCGATCGGCGTTGTCAATCCGAAGATGCAGCCGGAACTCCGCCCGCGAAGTAAACATCCGATACGGTTCGTTCGTTCCCTTCGAAATCAGGTCGTCGATCAGAATGGCCGTGTAGCCTTCCGTGCGGTCGAGGATTAGCGGCGCTTCATTCTTTACCTTAAGAGCCGCGTTGATTCCCGCCATGATTCCCTGGCAAGCGGCCTCTTCGTATCCTGACGTGCCATTGATCTGCCCGGCAAGAAACAGCCCGGCAAGTTTTTTAGTCTCCAGCGTCCGCTTGAGTTCCGTCGGATCGATCGAGTCGTATTCAATCGCATACCCCGGCCGCATCATCTCCGCACCGTCCAGCCCAGGAATCGACTTGAGAATTGCCAACTGCACATCGATCGGCAGCGAAGTGCTCATGCCGTTGACATAGATTTCGTGCGTGTTCAGGCCCTCGGGTTCGAGGAAAAGCTGGTGCGTAAGCTTGTCAGGAAACTTGACGATCTTGTCTTCGATTGACGGACAATAGCGCGGCCCCGTCGATTGAATCTGCCCGCTATACATTGGCGAGCGATGCACGTTCTCGCGAATGATGCGATGCGTCTCTTCGGTCGTGAATGCAATGTAGCAAGGCACCTGCGAGTCATGATGCGCCACGCGGCGGGTGCGAAAGCTGAACGGAGTGGGATCCGAATCGCCCGGCTGGCGCTCAAAGCGAGACCAATCGATAGTGCGTCCGTCGAGACGCGGAGGCGTTCCCGTCTTCAACCGGCAGCCGCGGAAACCGAGCTTCTTGAGCGCTTCGCCGAGGAGAACGGCGGCGGGCTCGCCCGAACGTCCGGCGGGATACTGCTGCTCGCCGCAGTGAATCAGGCCGTTAAGAAAAGTTCCGGTCGTGATGATGACCGCGTCCGCAGAGACGCGCCGGCCATCGCGCAGGAGGATGCCGCGAATGCAGTTGCCAGTTGCCCGTGGCCAGTTGCCAGTCACTTCTGCCGAGTCTGAGTGCTGAGTGCTGAGAGCGGAATGCTGCTCCACAATCACATCCGCGACCTCCGCTTGCTTGATCTTCAGATTCGGCTGCGACTCAAGCACCTCGCGCATCTTGAGGCGATAGGCTTGCTTGTCGCACTGCGCGCGTGGAGACCAGACGGCGGGGCCGCGCGAAGTGTTGAGCAGGCGGAATTGTATGCCGACGGCGTCGGTTATCTCGCCCATGATGCCGCCGAGCGCATCCACTTCGCGCACCAGGTGGCCCTTGGCGATGCCGCCGATGGCCGGATTGCAGGACATCTGCGCGATCAAATCGACGTTCAATGTAAAAAGCGCTGTCTTCAAACCCATGCGGGCGGCAGCCATCGCGGCTTCGCAGCCGGCATGGCCGGCGCCCACCACTACCACCTCGAAATGTTCATTAAACGCCTGCATGTGCGCTGGCGAAACCCCACCGCTGCGAAGGGAATGCGGCTTGATTCATTGTAACAACCCTTGTCGGCGGAGGTCCGGCGTCGCGGGTTGCGCAGCCCATGTCGCAGGTTACTGCGAGCAGCGATGGGTCACCTTCATCCGAACTCCGAATGAGACCGATCTAAGGCAATTTATGCCGGGTTGGCATCGCCGTTGCAATGGAATCTTCATGTCCTCATCTTTTCCAATGCCAAGGGACCCGGCGCCCATGCCCGCAGGAGATCCCGAGCATCCGCTGGCCCGCGCCTTTGCTTCATTATGGAAAGATCGGCGAGTGGATCGAGAAACTCGGCTTCGCCACCGAACAGGAAGTCACGACCGCTCTAGCTTTGCAATGGGGATGCCCGGTCGCCTCTTCCCTCGATCTGTCTGCCCTCCAACCGTTCGGTAACATCCCGCTTCCGATCCTCGAGACCTTTCAGATGCTGCCCTTCAACTATGTCGCTTCCACCAACACGCTCTATCTCGCTTTCGGGGAACGCGTCGACCACGCCGCTCTACATGCCGTCGAAAAAATTCTCGATTGCCGCACCCAGCCCTGCGTAGCTGGACGGCAAAGCATCGCCCGCCAGCTCGATGCCATGCGCCAAATGCCTCGTCTTCACGATGTCGAATTCGGGCCCATGAAAGATCTTGCCGAAATGGCTAGCATTGCCTCCAGCTACACCTTTCGCCTGACCCCCGAACAAGTCCGCCTCAGCCGCATCGGGCGCTTCATTTGGCTCCGCCTCGATGTCAATCGCTATCTGCGTTCCAAAACACGCAACCTTGCGACGAACCTCATTTTCCGCTTGGCCACTGTCACCCCTACTCCAAACTCCTTCCTTCGCTCAAGCGAATTCCAGGCGCTTCGCAAATCGGATAGCCCATAATTTTGAAGACATTGGTCTTGACGGAGGAGAGAGATTTCCTAACAACTAAGACCTAAGACATTTCACCTGCTCTGTACTGCTCTCTACAGCGTTCTTTTAAACAATGGCACGGCCGCCGCCAGCGTCACCGTCGCAAAAATTGTCAGGTAAATCATGTCCGGCACAATCGCGCCCAACCCCGTTTCCTTCAGTAGCAGCGATTTGAATCCGTGCACTGCATACGTAAACGGATCGACCTTCGCAATCGCCCTGAGCCACGCCGGAAACGCCTCGACCGGATAAATCGATCCGCTGGGGAAAAACAGAAGTGTGTTCAAAATTCCAAACATCGCCCGCGGCACCAGCGGATCCTCCACTCGCGCCATCAGCAGAAACATCATCGAATTAAACGCCAGCGAGGTCAGCACGATCATCACTAAGAGTCCCAACATCGTTGCCGGATTGAAGATTGTTCCCACGCCCGCGATCAGCGATCCGACCACCGTAATCACTACGCCTGTCATGACTGCCTTGATCGCTCCCGCTCCGTTCAATCCAAACACCAGTTCGGCCTTGGTAATCGGAGTCACCAGGTATCCCTCATGCACGCCGCGTGCCTTATCGTCGATATAAAGCATGCCACCGCCGATCATGACCGACACGAACATCGCCAGCGAAATCGAGCCCGGCAATAGAAATTTCATGTACTCGATATACGGATATAGCTCTACCACTTCCAGCGCCGTCTGCTGCAACAACCGCGGCGAAACATCCGGCTGATTCAGCGCATCCGTCAAACTCGTCATCTCGTCTTCGAGCGTTGAACTCATGAAGTTGTCGCTATTGTCGACAATCAGCGCAATCCGCGGATGATTTTTCTCGTACACCATCTTCGAATACTGTGCCGGAATAATCACCGCTCCTTGAATCTTGCCGTCGCGCACGGCCTCCCGCGCCTCCAGTTCGTTGTTATACGGGATTGGAACAAACGTCCGCATATTCGAGCGCACCGCGTCAAACGCTTCCTTGATCCGGATCGCCTGCGTCCCATGATCCTCATCGACGATTCCCATCTTCGCGTCGCGGATCTTTCCGCCAAAAGCATTGCCCAGCACGATCAACTGCACCAGCGGCATCACCATCGACACCATCATCAGCGTCGGCGACCGGAAAAACTTGCGCATCTCGCGCTCGATAATCGCCATCATCCGGTTCATGGCTGCAACCCCGGTCTTTGCGGCATGGTGTACCCATAAGCCTTCACCAATTCATCGCGCAACTGTCGCCCCGTATAGTGAACAAACACATCGTCCAAGGTCGTGTTCTGCACGGTCAAAGTTTTCAACCCAACCTTTGCCACTACCGTCATTTCCACCAGATCGGTCGTCGTGCCCGACCCGTTTGACGTCAACACCCTGAACATTCCCGCGCTCTCGTTCTGCACGCTTGTTACTCCCGGCAAACTGCGGAGCCGCTCTTCCCAATCGTCGGGCGGATGCTCGAAGTGTGCCTCAATCACGGTCGATCCAGGCACGCTCGCCTTCAGCGCCTCGGGAGTATCGAGCGCCACCAACTTCCCGTGATCGACAATCGCGATCCGATTGCACAGCCGGTCCGCTTCGTCCATGTAATGCGTCGTGATCAGAATCGTCAGCTTGCGCTTCGTCTTGATGTTCGTCAGCATCTCCCACACCGCCACGCGCGACACCGGATCGAGCCCCGTAGTAGGTTCGTCCAGAAAAAAAATCCTCGGGCTATGCACCAGCCCGCGCGCAATCTCTAGCCGCCGCCGCATCCCGCCCGATAACGTCTTAGTCTGCGCTCCTCGCCACTTGGTAAGATCCACGGTCTCGAGTAACTCGGCAATCGCCTCTTTACGCCGCTTGCTAGGGACGTCGTATAACTTGGCGTAAATATTCAGATTCTCCTCCACCGTCAAATCGAGATCGCTAGTCAGTGCCTGCGGAATCACTCCAATCGTCCGCCGCACCGCATCCGGATCGCGCGCCACATCATGCCCCGCTACCCGAGCCGTGCCGCTGGAAATCGGAATGAGCGTAGTCATCATCCGAATCAACGTCGATTTCCCCGCCCCATTCGGCCCCAGCAACCCAAAAATCTCCCCTTCTTTAACCGTGAACGAAATATCATCCACCGCCGTAAACTCGCCATATCGCTTCACGATATGTTCCACCTCAATAGCATTAGGAGCATTCGCCGCCACGTCACCGCGCAGGTTAAGCTCCGAAGCCGCCACACTCAAACCATTCGTAGTGTTTCCAATCGCTTTGTCCACGCCTTCAGCCATAGCTTGCGTCTCTGAAAACTTGAAACCCTGAAACTTTGAAACCTTGTCCCTAGCTCCCCTTCAACTGCTGCGGAGAGACCAACACCTCGGCCGTCATCCCCGGCACATACGCGCCCTTCGGATTGTCGAGCCGCACCTTCAACGCAATCGTTCGTATATCCCGCTTCCGCCGTCCCACATCGCGCTGCGTGGCAAAATCTGCCTCCGCGGCTTTATAAAAAACTTTGCCCGGAATCACCGTCCCGCCCGGCAACCGCACCCGCAGCGTGTCGTTAATCCCAATATGATCGGCATCCGTCTCCGGAATCGCCGCGAACACCCAGGTGTCGCTGAAATCCACCACCGTCACAATCGCCTGCCCCGCGTTCACCACTTCGCCTTCGCGCGCCGCCCGAACCAGCACCGTCCCCGTAACCGGCGCATAAATTTTCGTGTAGCCGAGCCGGACCTCGGCCTCTTTCATCTGGGCCGTAGCGTTCTCCACCTGAGCCCGCGTCGACGCCACCGTACTCTGTGCCGCTGCCGCCTGATTGGTGCGCGCGATTGCCGAATTCAGATCCGCCTGCGACGCGCTGACCTCCTCTTTCAGCGACTGCACTGTCGCTTGCTGCGCCTTCAGATTCATCTCCGCCTGCACCCGGTCCTGATCCGATGCCACGCCCGCCTGCGCTAATCCGATCGTCCGCCGGCTGTCGCTCTCGACGCGCGTCAGCGTGGCTTCCGCCTGCGCCAGTTGCGCTCGCGCCGCCGCCAGTTTCGCCTGGGAATTCTCGACATCGCTCGAGGTCGACCCCTTCGTCGATTGCCGCGTATACTCGTTCGCGCTCACCTGCGACCGCATACTCGAAATCATGGCCGCCGCCGCGCGCTCCTCCGCCTCCAATTCCGACGGATCCAGCAGCGCAATCAAATCGCCCTGCTTTACCTGCGATCCTTCCTCGACGAACAGCTTCAGAATCCGCCCTTGGATCTGCGGACTCACCACGATCTGATTGGCATCTACCGTCCCCACCAGAACCAGATCATTGCCGCGAGGCGTGGAAAAAAAGTAATACGCCGAAGCAATCGCAAGAATGACCGCCAAAATAATTAGAAATTTATTTCTAGGACTCATGCCTTCTCCAAGCCGAGCTCGCAGTCGTCAGTCATCAGTAGTCAATTTGTGAATCTTAGCTTTTACTGATAACTGACAACTGATAGCTGACAGCTTTTTTAGCAGTGATCACCGAAACAGCGCCGCCGAAACAAACTCCAGCACAAACGCCCGTCGCTCCCGAATCCGCTCCTCCGATAATGGATCGACCTTCATGAGTGTTTTCATTAAGGGAGCCGCGCTGAAATACAAGATAATTATTCCCACCAGCGAGGGCGCGAAATCCATGGGGTTCACCGCGCGAAATTCCCGTGCATCTATCCCCTCGCGCAATACTTCGCTAAGTTTCCCAAAAATCGGACGGAAATATTCTTTGGCCACGCGTTGCATCCGCGCGCTTCCCTCTCCCGCCCGCATCCACTCCGCCTGCACAACTCGGGGAAACCGCGGATTCGCCGCAATGTAATCGAAATAAGCCCCCACATATTCCAGCATCTTCTGTCGCGGAGCCATGTTGCTCTCGAACACCGGCATCACCCGCGCCCGCAGTCCTCCGAACACGTGATCGAGCACTGCTTCATACAACGCATCCTTGTCTTTGAAGTAGTAATAAAGGAGCGCCTTGTTGACGTGTGCCGCACGCGCAATCGCATCCGTTCGCGCCCCGGCGATCCCATGCTCGGCAAATTCTGCGACCGCCGCCCGCAAGATCGAGGCCCGGCTCTCCTCGGGCTGCCCCCGAGTCCCTAGTCGAGGAATGCGGCGCCCGATAACGCGTCCTGCGCGACGACGTGACCGACTTCCACCTCGGGCAGGAGAAGACGTTTTCATGTAATTAACCAGTTAGTTAAGATTGTATCACGGCATGATCAACCAGATGACGCGAATGTGAACCCCGATAAGCCCAATGCCATCAGGATTGGCATGCGCTCACGCTTTCGGCTCCGCCGTGGGTGATCCAAACGGCCCGCAGTGCCGCCCACGCATCGATTCGCGGAACTTCTCCCGCTCCTCGGGAGTCATTCGCTCCCACCGTTCCCTCATGCGGCCGCGCCAGTGCATGCGCCGGCCCGGCCCACCGCGGAATCCGCCAAAAAGAATCTTGCAGAGAATCAACAGCCCGAGCGCCTGCCAGAAGCCGATCATGTGCCAGCCAAACAAACCCGGCATCAGCCAGTTCCACAGGCGCATCACCACATAGCCAAACAGCGGGACAAAGACGAAGAAAAACACTAGGCCAAACATCATTATCTTCACTATCCTACTCACTACCCGACCAGCCCAATTTCCGCTCATATCCTTCACCTCATTTCAAAAATTCATCGTGAATCGCCTGCAAGCGCTCGCGCAAATAGAGAACCGCATAATGCTTGCGCGAGAGCAGCGTGTTCACGCTCACCCCAGTTTGCGCCGCAATCTCTTTGAAGCTATGCCCCAACAGTTCGTGGGCAATGAACACCTCGCGCTGCTCCTCCGGCAACTCATCAAGCGCAGCATCCATTTCCTCCAGCAACACGCCCCGCGCATAAAGCGCCTCCGGCCCGGCATCGGGCGAGGGCAGCAACTCTTCCAACTGGAGCGCCTCCTGATCCTCCGCCATCGCAGCCGGCTCGCTCCTCAAAGCCTCCCGCTTTTTCTTGCGCTGGTTATTACGAAAGAGGTCCGTGATCCGATTGCGCGCCACGCCAAACAACCACGCGGTCACCTGCTCAACCGGCTTCATCAGGCGATAAGCCTCCACCAGTTCGTAGAAGACATCCTGCAAAACGTCTTCCGCGTCCTCGCGGTCAGGCACACGTCTCCGTATAAAGTTGCGCAGCCGGGATTCATCCCGCTCGATCGCCTCAGAGATCCGCTGGTCCTGATCCACCATCCCCCACTGTCGTTTCAGCGCCGCATCCATCTACCTATGAAGACGATTGAGGGCGCGAAATATTGTATGGAGTTAAACAGAAGATACGGGAAGGGATAACACTATCGGGCAGAAGACGTTGGGGCCACAGTACGAGCCGGATCGGTCAGTGGAATGGCGTTTTTTCACCAATCAATGGCCTCTTGACGATTTTCCGCCTCTGTCAGTGCTTGTGCTAGGCCTCTTGAAGAGGAAGTAATACGGGTATTTGCCGGTCCAACGGATGTACGCGATCATCCTCAGCACACTGACGATGAAGATGGCCACAAACAACGTCGAAAACAACAATGCAAATATCATGTATGCAGCGTCAGATTTTGAGTGCGGAGCCAATTCTGCGAGAGCCCACACAACGGCCATCGCTCCGACCCAGAGGCCAATCAGTATGTAGAGTGTACGTCCCGTACGTCGAAATCGAAGCTCATGAGGGTTCATGATTGTGGACATTGTAGCCCTCAGTTGGCGAAACCAGGCGATAGCACCAACTGAGAATTTCGGTCTGCAAGTGGTCGGGCAACTATGCCTACCGCGCCCCGCCAGCGATCGATGGCACCAGCAGCACCTCATCCCCGTCCTGGAACGAATAAGAAGCGCCGCCGAGGAAGCGAATATCTTCCTCATTCACATAAATGTTCAGGAAGCGACGCGTCTCTCCCGCTTCATCGCGCAGATGCGGAGTCAGGTTGGGAAACTGCCTGTCAAGCTCAGAGAACAGCTCACCAAGATTCGTCGGAGAGCAAACCACCCGCGGCGTCCCAGCCGCCAGCCGCCGCAAAGGAGTAGGAATTTCAACAGTAATACTCATAGAAAAATAACCTCGGGGCAAAAATGCCCGAATGAAAATGTCCGGTCGATGGTCGTTCGCGGTTCGTCGTTCGNNCGAACGACGAACCGCGAACGACGGCCCTAAACTGCCAGCGACTGCGTCTCCGCCACCGCGGGCAACGCAGCCACCCGCGTCGCGATATACGATTCAAATTCGCTGAGCTTCGTAGCAATCGCTGGCTCGGCTTCATAAGCATTCGCCAGCACGTCGGTAGTCTTGAGTCCGTTGCCGGTGATGCAGAGCACCGTCGTCTCATCCGGCAGAATGCGATCCTGATGAATCAGCTTGCGCGCCGCTCCTACCGTCACGCCGCCCGCAGTCTCGGTGAAGATGCCTTCACTCTCGGCCAGCAGTTGAATCGACTCGACCACTTCCGGATCGGAAATATCTTCCGCCCATCCGCCGCTCTTGGTGATCGCCTTTAGCGCATACGGCCCGTCTGCCGGATTGCCAATCGCCAGCGAGCGCGCAATCGTCTTCGGACGCTGCGGTTCGATCTCGTTGCTATATTGCTTGATCGCCGTCGAAATCGGCGAGCATCCAGTCGCCTGCGCGCCAAAAAATTTCACCGGCTTCGGATCCACCAGCTTCAGCAGAATCAATTCGTCAAATGCCTTTTTGATCTTAGTAATCAAAGAGCCGCCCGCCATCGGCACCACGACGTTGTCGGGCAATTGCCAGCCAAGTTGCTCGGCAATTTCATAGCCCACCGTCTTCGAGCCCTCGGCGTAATAGGGACGAAGATTCACGTTGACGAATCCCCAAGGACGTTCGCCGGAGAGATGCCCGTCGGCGATCTGCGAGCACAGTCGATTCACGTGATCGTAGTTGCCGTTGATGCGCACGACCTCGGCGCCATAAACCTGCGTGCCCAGAATTTTCGCAGGCTCGAGATCCGAAGGAATAAAAATCCACGCCTTCAAACCTTCGCGAGCCGCTTGCGCCGCCACCGAATTCGCCAGGTTGCCGGTCGATGAGCAAGCCACCGTATCGAATCCAAAGCTGCGCGCGTTGGCCAAGGCGACGGCGACGACGCGGTCTTTGAAACTCAAGGTAGGCAGGCACACCGCATCATTCTTAATCAGAAGGCGCCGCGATCCGATCTTGTCCCCAAGGCGCGGTGCGCTTACCAGCGGAGTAAAACCAACAGGCAGGGAGGGCTGATACTCCGCCGGCAGCGGCAGCAACTCGCGATAGCGCCACATGTTGGGCGCACGCGAGGCGATCACATCGCGCGAAACACGCGAGCGGAGCGAATCGTAATCGTAGGTGACTTCAAGCGGCGAGAAACAATCTTCGCAATAACTGCGCGGCTGGTTGTCGAAGGTCTTGCCGCATTCGCGGCAGCGGAGGTGGTACGTGCTCGTCTCCATGGTGCTCTGTCTTTCTGTGACTGCGGGACGAGCCGGGTAAAAAATACCCCAGTTACGACAAAACCCCTTTTCCGAATGGGAAAAGAGGCTCGGGTGCGATCAAAACGTCGCGCTACCCCGAATCTCATGGTCCCCGTTACCGGGCGAGAGTTGGCACCTGCGATGGAGATAGATGATCTCTATCCGGTTGCCGTGGCGTCCTAGGGCTCGTCCCTCAGCCACTCTGCATGAAATTCCGATTCGCTCAATAAAGAGCGAACTTGGATACAAATACTATTACCGACCGAGCGGTCTGTCAAGCGGGTGTACTCGTCCAGTAGATG
>PKXQ01000130.1 GCA_003132405.1 Acidobacteriaceae bacterium
GCGAGATCACGCGCTTGTGCAAATCTTCTTCGATGCGCAGCAGCTTCAGCGATTCTTCTTCTTTAATCGAGGTGATGGGGATGCCAGTCCAGCGCGATACCACATCCTCGATGTCCCCCCGACCGACAACGCCGGTGGAGGATTCATCGAGGTGGTATTTTTCGCGAAGGGCGCGCATGTTCTCGCGCTCTTTGCGTTCCTCGTCCGAGTAGAAGCGCGCCTTCTCAAACTCGTGGTTCGCGATGGCGTATTCCATGCGGTGTACGATGAACTTGATCCGCTTCTGGACCTCCGTGATCTCCTCAGGCAATGAGGTCTGGCGCAGCTTCACGCGCGCTCCCGCCTCATCGATGAGGTCGATTGCCTTATCGGGCAGGAAGCGGTCCGGAATATAGCGAGTGGAATGCGCTACAGCGAGGTTGATGGCGTCGTCGGTGTAAGTGACCGCGTGGAACTTCTCGTAGCGGTCCTTAATGCCGAACAGAATCTTGGTGGCGTCGCCTTCATCCGGCGGCGGAACCTTGACGGCCTGGAAACGGCGCTCCAGCGACCGATCTTTTTCGATCGACTTGCGATACTCGCCCGGCGTAGTCGCCCCGATACACTGAATGTCACCGCGCGACAAAGCCGGTTTCAGGATGTTGGCCGCGTCTAACGAACCTTCGGCAGAACCCGCGCCTACCAGCGTGTGCAGCTCATCGATGAAGATGATGGCGTTCTGCGACTCCATCAGCTCCTTCATGATGGTCTTCAGGCGCTCTTCAAACTGGCCACGATATTTGGTGCCCGCCACGATTAATGACAGGTCAAGGGCCAGGATGCGCTTATCTGCCAGGAACGACGGAACTTCGCCATCGGCGATGCGCTGCGCCAGTCCTTCGACGATGGCAGTCTTACCTACGCCCGCCTCGCCGATNNTTCTTGGTGCGGCGGCAGAGAATATGAATCACGCGCTCCAGCTCGCTTTCACGTCCCACCAGCGGATCGAGCTGGGTATCCATCGCGGCCTGGGTCAGGTCGCGGGAAAACTCACTCAGCAAGGAAGATTCGCGCTGACGCTGCGGCTGAGCTTTTTCCTGGCTGGTACGGGCCAGTTCCTCGCGGATGGTCGAAAGGCGTAAGCCGCGTTCGTGCAGGATCTCGGCGGCGAAACACTTCTCTTCACGCAGCAGTCCCAACAAAAGGTGCTCGGTTCCAATGTGCTTGTGCGAAAGGCGCTCAGCCTCCTCGGCAGCGTATGCCAGAACCCGCTTGCACTCGATGCTCAACGGGAGGTCGACCGAGGTCGAGACCTTCTCCCGGATCGCGGTGTGCCCCTCAATCTGCTTGCGGATGAACTCGACCGAGACATCAGAACGCAGGAACCGGTTGGTGAGAAGAGCTTTGTCTTCACGCAGAAGTCCCAACAGCAGGTGCTCCGTCTCTATGTTAGGAGAACCGGACTGACTGGCCGCGTAGCGCGCAAAGGAGATGACGCGCCGTGCTTTCTCCGTGTAGCGTTCGAACATATAAGCCCTCTCCCCGCCAAGTTCACCGGGAAGGTGTCGGGTCGCGCAATAGTGGGCAGCGAGCAGATCGTTTGTGCAGTTCTTTCTTGCAACTGCAAAGCGCCGTCCGAAGCTCGTGTTCTAACTTGTGAAGATCGTTGAGCATCCGCCGGACCTGAGGAAGCTCGACGGCTTTGGGGGAGCGCCCCCTCATTCAATTAGATTCCCCTGGTACGGTGATTGCAAGACCGACCCTGCCGAGCCGCGCGCGACCGGCCACCCGATGGCGTTTGTTGCTGCGTGGCTATCGCTATAGTAACGGGAGCAGTGGCTTTTCTCGCGTTACAAGACTCTCGCCCTCATGTCCTCTTCGGAACTGTCATAGTCAAGCATCTGCTGGATCTCATCTCTTCGTTTCCGCAGCCGGTCCAGTTCCTCCGATTCGACTTCGGGGACGCTCATCGCGGTCGGGCTATTCGGATCCAGAGTGGCGGGAACCAGCGGGTTTGTAATTTTCAATATGTCCTGAAGCTCTTTTTCAAGCGCCCTCCTTCGTTCTGCATTCATTGGCGTTTCTCCCTAAGCCCCATTGTGAAGCGGCGGCCGACAGCGACCCGCTTAGGTTGTCCTTTTTTCATTGCAGTGCGCCGATTCTCTGCCGGAGCTCGCTTTGTGTGCCGAGATACCGCACGATTAGATCGCCGGCCGTGCTGCCCGACTCCATAGGATGGAGCACGGCGACTATCCTCGTATGCCTTCCGGCCGCTTTTTGCCCCCGCGACACCCTTTCGCCCAAGTTTCCAAGTCTTGGACTGCAACTCCGCGATGTCTCGCTCCAGACAGTCGTTGGCTGGAAGCCGGATCGCGGACTTTACACTTAAGTTGATTTGGGCGCCGGAGCAGCCTACCATATGCTCCGCAAGAAAGCGGCCTCGCTATGCAACCTTCCGTCAAATCAAAGGGCCCCGCTGACGCCTTCGGCAGGCCTCTTCTCAACCTGCGGATTTCGGTTACCGACCGTTGCAACCTGCGCTGCCGCTATTGCATGCCCGAGGAAGAGTATGGCTGGCTACCGCGCGAAAAATTGTTGAGCTTCGAAGAGATCAGCGAGCTGGCCGAAATCTTCACCGAAGTCGGCATCGAGAAGGTGCGCTTGACCGGCGGTGAGCCGCTTCTGCGCAAAGACCTTCCCGTGCTGGTTCGGATGCTGGCGCAGAACCCGCGAATCAGGGACCTGGCTTTGACCACCAACGGCGTTTTGCTGGCCGGGCAAGCGCAGGCGCTCTGGGACGCCGGCTTGCACCGCCTGGCGGTCAGCCTGGACACGCTCCGCCCGGACCGTTTCCTTGTGTTAACTCGAAGGAACGCCCACGCACCGGTGCTCCGCGGGATCGAGGCCGCCCGTCAGGCAGGCTTTCGGGCGCTGAAGATAGACGCCGTCGTGGTGCGCGGCACCAACGAAGATGAACTCGCTGACCTGATCGAGTTCGGGAAACGGGCCGGTGCTGAAGTGCGCTTCATCGAATACTATGGATGTTGGTGGGGCGACGCAGTGGTCCAGGAGCAAGGTGGTTTCGCGGGCGGAGATCCTGGATGCGCTGAGCCGGCGCTACGGCCGGATCGCGCCGGTGGTGGAGGATAGTTCCGCACCCGCGGAGCGGTTCCTTTTGGCCGACGGGACCGTCTTCGGCATCATCGCCTCTACAACCACACCGTTCTGCCGACGCTGCGACCGTAGTCGCCTGACCGCAGACGGGATCTGGTACCTGTGTCTTTATGCTCAGAACGGAACGGATCTGAGGAAATCTCTCCGCAGCGGCGCCACCCGAGAAGAGATCAAGTCCCTCATCGTGAGCCAGTGGGCGAAGCGAACCGATCGCGGCGCAGAAGAACGCAAGGATCTGGTGTCGCGAGGGGTGTTGGTCGGAATCCAACAGCTCCGGAAGGACCCCCACTTGGAAATGCACACGCGGGGAGGTTAGGCGCGACCCTGCTGCGCGCAAGGGCCCACCATAGCCCTTCTGCGCGCGTTTTAGTGGCAGCCCAATCTGCTCGGCATAAAGCATTCTTTAGAAATCTGCGTAGCCGCCGTGAACGACCTGTGTCAAATAGCACCGATCCGAAATGCGAGCACAATTATGAAATTGTTCTCAGGCCGCCCGAAGTGGCCTCCTTTTCACCCGAGAATAAACACACTCGTACATGGCGCATGGCTCCGGGAAAAAGGTCTGTGTCCGGAAAGGGCAAAAGATTTCAGGACGGCAAAGGCATGAAGGGTGAGCGGCAAGTATAGGCATTGACGGCCGCATTTCAATCCGGATACATGACCGGCCGCATCCTGATACTATGGGGACAATTTCCACCTGGAAGGAGAACACATGGGCTGCAATACACTTCCAATGCCGCCTGAACCGGAGAGGCCAGGGCAGCGCAAGGTCTTCTGCGTGAAGTTCCAGAGGGAAATGCCGGGACTGGACGAGCCGCCGTTCGACACGGAACTGGGCGGGCGTATTTATAAAAACGTCTCTGAGGAAGCCTGGAAGATGTGGGGCGAGCATTGCAAGATGATCTTGAACGAGTACCGGCTGAATCCCGCCAGCCGGCAGGACCAGGAGATCCTGGTCAAGCACCTTGAAGATTTCTTCTTTGGCGAGGGCGCCCCCCTTCCACCGGGATACGTTCCCCCGCGCAGCAAGGCCTAATTTCAGGTTTCTATGCCCGATCTGAAGGTGCTGCTGATCTCGACCTACGAAATGGGCCGGCAACCGTTTGGGCTGGCCTCGCCCGCGGCGTGGCTACGCGCTGACGGCTTCCACACCACTTCGCTGGATCTCTCTCGACAGTCGCTGGACGAAGAGGCGGTACGCACCGCCAGCCTGATCGCCTTTTATCTGCCCATGCACACCGCCACGCGGATCGCAGTGAGCGCGCTGGNNATCCTGGGGGGAGAGTTTGAGCAGGGGCTGTTGAGCCTGGTCCGCCGCCTGAAGGCCGGCGCGCCTGGCCCTGGACTGCCGCAGGTTGAGCCCGAGATCTCGCTCGCCCGTCAGAATTTCCTGGTGCCCTATCGCGGCGACCTGCCTCCGCTGGAAAAGTACGCACATCTCACCCTGCCCAACGACAGCACCCGCGTCGTGGGCTACACCGAGGCCAGCCGGGGCTGCAAGCACCTGTGCCGTCACTGTCCCATCGTGCCGGTGTACAACGGCATGTTTCGCATTGTCCAGCGCGAGGTGGTACTGGAAGATATCCGCCGCCAGGTCGCGGCCGGCGCGCGGCACATCACCTTCGGCGATCCCGACTTCTTCAACGGGGTCGGGCACTCGATGCAGATCGTGGAAGCGCTCCACCGCGAGCATCCCGGGATCTCTTACGATGTCACCATTAAGGTGGAGCACCTGCTTAAGCACGCCGGGCGCCTTCCAGCGCTGCGTGAGACGGGATGCGCGTTCGTGACCACGGCGGTGGAGTCGGTGGATGACCACGTGCTGCGCATCCTAGACAAATGCCACACACGCGCCGACTTTATCCGTCTCGCCGGGCTGATGCGCGGGCTCGGACTTTTCCTCGTGCCCACCTTCGTGCCTTTCACGCCCTGGACTACGCTGGAGGGCTACGAAGACTTGCTGGCCACCTTGATACGGCTGGGGCTGGTGGAACACGTACCGCCGGTGCAACTCACCATCCGCCTGCTGATTCCCGCCGGGTCGCGCCTGCTGGAAGTTTTGCCACTGCACACCGCGGCCATCGCTCCTTTCCAACAGGAAGCGCTGAGCTATCCGTGGGCAAACCCGGACCGCAAGGTTGACCGGCTCCAGTGCGACCTCGAAGCCATGGTGCAGCGCGATGCCAAGGCTGGCGCGTCGCGCACCGTGATCGTTGGGGAAGCCTGGAAGCTGCTGCAGCGCGCCATGAACGGAGACGGGGACGAAGCGCCGGCGCCCCTTCCGCTCGTCCCACCCGGATCGCCGCGGGCCACCATCCCCTACCTGACCGAACCCTGGTACTGTTGATCCGAGCCCACCAGCGGGCAGTTGGCCTGCTTCTAGTTCCCGGGAGAACACGCCGGATGGCACCAGGAGATCATGGTGCAGCAACTAGAGCAGTTCTTCTTTGGTGAGGGCGCAGCGCTTCCGCCCAATGAAAGAGCAAGAGTTAACCTAAGCTCGGCCGGGTACATGATCAGCGGCTAAAGTCCCTAGTTCCTCAGAATCAAGGCAGTGCTGAAAGCCCTGTTCCGCCCACAAAAATGAGGTTTTCGTTACGACCTACACCACTGGAAGGCTGGACGAGATTACGAAGCGCAACTTGCGGTGAGCTTCCCGTAGAGCAGCTTCGACGTATCGTGGAAAGTCGCCACGCGCGAATATAAACCCCAGATAACTTGATCCTTCCGGCAGTGGCACCAGTTTCTGCCGCAGCTTGGCGGTGATCTCGATCGCTTCGATTCCCGGCACCTGCGCGGCTTGCTCCAACTGCTCAACTCCCTTGTAGATCCCTTCCTGCGGGATGGGAATCATCATTACGCCGGAGCTAGCCTCCTCGCGTTCTAAGTGCGTGACCGGCTCATCGAGCGCGTGCCGAATAATCAATTCCTCCAGCGAGATTCCGTTCCCGAAGCTCAGACTTCGTGCACAGAGCCCACCTATCGGACGCGCCGCGATCTCTAGGATCCAGTTGCAATTGTCTTTGACCCGCAACTCGGCGTGGAGCGGGCCATGAAACAGGCCGAGTGCATCGACCGCCCGTTGCAGCGTCCGAGCGACTTCGGCCTGTATGGAAGGTTCCAGTCGCGACGGGGTGACGTAGATTGTCTCTTCGAAAAATGGCCCGACCAGCGGGTCCGGCTTATCGAAGATCGCCAGCACTCTCAACTTGCCTCGGTCGGCCAGGCCTTCAACCGCGATTTCCAGCCCGTCGATATAGTTCTCCACCTGGATGAACCTGCTCGTCTCCTCACGCAAAACACCGACCTCCGGTCTTTGCAAAAGCCTGCGAATACGCTCGAACGCCTGCACAAATTCCTCGTGGGTGTCGGCGCGAATCACACCACGGCTGCCGGAGAGCGCGAGTGGTTTGAGCACGCAGGGAAAGGTGATTTCCCCAGAGGCAATGAGCTGGAGCGGGTTCGAGTGCAAGGGAAATCGCCTGAAGGGCGGGACGTCCAGTCCGGCATCCCGCAACCGCTCGCGCGAACGGTACTTATCGCGGCAGATGTCGGCCGCTTCTGGAGGATGCCCTCGCAATCCGAGTTTATGGCAGGCGCGAGCGCCGGTTGACGTGGGCCGATCGCCGACGGAGACGATCGCGTGAAGAGGATGGGACGCAGCGAAATTGCAGATCCTCTGCGCCGAGGCTTCGGGATCTTCAAAGCGCAGGGGGAGAGCGCCATCCTGCCATGGGTCATCGAGCACGTGGCAGCGGTCCGTTCCGAAGGTGATGGACAGCCCCAACTTCTGTGCGGCCTCGATAAAGGCGCACGTCTGGTATCCCGTGGTCGTGCACAACACGAGAAGTCTTTTTGGTTGGGAGGTGCCGATCATGGCTGGGCCCAATCGTTGCAATCAATTTAGCAGCCGGGCCCAACCACCGCCAGATGCACATAGCAATGCGTCTCAGCCCAGCACGCCCACGATGGCGCAAGCAGCCTGTTTGCCTGCGAGATTTCAGCGCATCGCGGAACGAAGGCTTCGTGTTTGCTGTTTCCGATCTGGCGTTGATCATCCTCGTCGCGCCGGAGGCGTCTTTCGCCCATGACGGAATCAGCCCCCAGCACATCACCGACAATTCCCGGACGGGTTCCTTGGGATTCTGGCGAATGACTGGAATCGGCTGGGTCGGGGCGATGTTGAAGCGGGGGCTCCAGTCTGGTTCGTCGGAGGGGCAGTCGAAAGATTATTCAACAATCTGCTTTCGCTGACTCAGTTTGTAGCGACCGCACACGAGAAGAAGATTATGGCAGATCGGACAATGGCAGACGGAGATTTTTCTCCTGCCCGGTCGCTGCAGCGTTAAGAATTCTGTAATCTTCACGGCCTGTGGTGAATAGGGATTTTACGACCGCTATGGGCGTGGCATTGCGAAGTGGGAGTTGCACGATATACAGGATCGATCCCGCAGTAGCGCGATTTCGGGCCAACAGAAAATGCTTCAACACGCCAAATCTGCTAGAGCATTCTCTTGAGAACCGCGAGACTGTTGAGTGCTTCTTTCAGTTTGCGATGCTCCTTAGAGTGTGCAATCGGCAATCCCCGTAAGCGCTGGTGGATAGCCTTCTCAGCCACCTCGATGCTCGCTGGCAACTTGTCCCGGTCGAATTCCATTGCCGCAGCTCTGTAAACGCCGAGCCAATCGCTGTCATTATGGCTCACCGACGGACTCTCCGCGCACAGGTCTTTCCGCATCGAGGAATCTGCTTCTGGCGGATAGGCAAACAAGTACCTGACTCCCGAAAGTTGAGCACTTCAAGTGTCATCCTCGTTCTCCTTTGTTTAAGCGCCAGATGGCGTTTAAAGTCGCCAGCGCAGTTCGGCACCGCCGTCTGAGAAACGAAAGCGCCCCAGACTCATCGAGTCATGGGACGCCAGTCGAACAGCCCTCCCCCGAAGTCTGCTCACAACCAGCCTATGTTCTGATCCTATACGTGGGGAATGGCTCCGACGTGCATGTGTCTGCACTGCTGGGCTAGGCATACCTTTTTACCGAGTGAAGGGAATCAGAGGGAATTCTCGTTCTTATGAGTTAGGCCAAGTTGCATTCATAACCCGCCGCCGAAGAAAGGAATCGGGATGCGCTGCATGTCCAAACGACTCATTGCTCCATTGTTGCTTCTTGGACCAGTATTTGCCTCGACAGCAACCGGACAAACGACAACCGGACAAACAACTTGGTACAAGTTCAGCAAATCCTTCATTAGCCAACATTTCGCTTCTGACAGCGCATTTGGAACCCTACAGGCTAACAAGTCCTTCCCTGCCTCCGCGCCACACCCCGTAAGTTGTGGCGGTCAGGACGGGGAACTGCATATCGGGGTTGCAGCTTCCGATATAACTGACCAGAGCGAGGAAGCGCCCGTGTCGGCAATGGCGGATGGCTCTGATGTATTTGGGATCGTTGCGGAACCTCCAAACGTGACCTCAGCGGCCAATAAGAACTTGCAGGCTTTGAAAGGGCAGCCGATTACCTTCACTGGTTATTTTCGAGTGTGGAACGAAGGGCATGACCGGGGAGCAACCTTCCCCAGCAACCCGCATCATGTATTGGAGCTTCACCCAGCTTGGGGCTTTGAGTCAGGCAACGCGAAATTTGCCAATCCCGCTGTGATTTATCCGATGCAGCAGTATCGTGGCTATGGGGCGAGCAAGTTCGGGCCACTACTGACCTCGATAATGAAAGATCAATGGCTGCGCGTGTACGAGGACAATGAATTCCTCTACCTCCAGCTTAAGAAGGCGGACAACTTCTACCAACTCCCAGTGCTCGTCAAAAACATCCGACTGGTTCAGGCTGGCAAAGAAGCGTTAGTGGATGTCTATTCCGGGCCACCCACAAATCGCCTGGTCTTCCCTGATCTGACCGTGGTTACCGTAGAGGGAACGGACATCTTCAACAAACTGAGCGTTGGTCAGCGCGTGTACCTGCTAGGCTTTTTCAGTGTGGACGTGAAAGCGGCATTGTCTGATGCAAATGGTCATACGAGCGAGGCTACCTCGGCATTTGCAAAGTCTGCTTTGGAGTTTTTCGCTTTTGGCGTACCACGGCAGAGCGCCGTGCCCAGTTGTTCGGCAAATGAGGGTCGTTAAATAAGGGGGAGGAATACGTAGCCTCACAGCCCCACTAAAAGAACAGCCCTCCTTGGACTTCTGCAAGCTCCACAGGTCGCGAGCATTCTTCTTCGTCGTTCGCCACGTGATTGATCCGAGTGCTCACCGGATAGCACCGCATCAGCCGGGCATCGTAAGGCTTCAGCAGGTCGGACGCCGCAGCGACATCCCTCATCCCCGGATCGAGCCAAATGAGCAGCCTCATTCCGCTAGTAAGCAAAGACAGGCGGCAATGGTACAACACCGAGAAAAACACGGCGGCACTGATCCAAACAACAGTGAAGTTCCTCGACAGGCACGCTGTCCAGCGACCAGATTTGGAAGCTAATTAGCATTCTGCTGCCGTAGCAAATGTTGTGCCTTGTAGGACCATTGCATCAGTTCGCAGTCGAGACCAACCCCTCAGCGATCTTGAAGGCGGCAGCCGCAGCGCCAACTGCGCCGTGCGACCAGTTCTTACGATTGCTCCCCGGATTGAACCGTTCCTCGGCACGGGCCTGCCACCTCTGCCCCGGCGCACAACCAAGAACCTTTTTGAGACTCGCCGCTGTTACCCTGACGACAGGCAGGCCGCTCTTAGCTGCCGCGAGTTCAGTGATCGCTTCTCCTTATTATTGCTTCGACGGTAGACTTGAACCGACCCGACGACGATCCGAGCAGTGCGATTGTTGAGCCTCTTCTCGTACCGCTGAGATCGAATATGACGACAAGACGTTGCAAGAGTTCGTTCAATCCGTCTCCAGATCGCGCCTGAAATTGAATCGACCTGATCGACTTAATCACGAAAGTCTCGCCCGAGCCCGTGGCTTGCGCGATGACGACTGCGTCCTTGGTTGGGCTCACTCCGAAAATCATACGGGGACTCTGACTGAACTACAGATGAGGGTAAAGTTAGGTCGAATTCGGCAGTTTGCCCGGTTGGGCCGCTACCTCCCAGTAGCGATTCTCTTTGGCGCAGCCTGATCCCCGTCTTTGCGAATCTTCTTTCGGGCACGCTTTTGCGCCAATGCCTGCTTGACCCGGCGTCTCTCGCCGGGCTTCAGATAGAAGGAGTGGCGTTTCACGTCCTTAATAATGTCTTCCGTCATGACCTTGCGTTTGAACCGTCGGAGTGCGTTCTCCAATGATTCGCCTTGTTGCAACAGAACTTCTGCCATTCACTTCACCCCAAGCCCGCTGAACGAGCCTGCTTCGAGCTTACTCTCTTTGTGCCATGCTCAATCAAACTTGGTGCCCGATAATACCTTGTCAGAAAAATGAGAGCACGCTCACTCCGAATAGCCGTCCTCGCTCTCATCGTCCTCATCTTTATCTTTGTCGTCGTTTTCCTCATCCTCTTCCTCGTCAGGCTCTTGGCGAAAGAGGGGATGCGAAGGCAACCGATCAGAAGGGTATGAGTCAGGACATTCAGGATGTTTTGTGGTCATGCACAAATGGTACAACGCAGCATAACTAGAGGCGAGGCTTCAGCGCCGTCCGCGTTGACCCAGCCACATCGCCACAGCACAAACCGCTTTAGCTTTGCAACGCGGTTCTAACCAGTTCCACACCTGCTGTCGCCCGCATGCTATTAGTTGAAGTTTTCTACCGTCACCTGCAAAACTGGGACGAATGGGTCGCTTCGCATCAACCGTCGAATTCTATGCCCGCTACCGGGAGCCCTATCCGTCAACGTTTTTCCAGAAAGTTGCGGAGCAGATCGGACCGCGTGGCGACGAAACCTTGCTCGACGTAGGTTGCGGACCCGGTATGCTCGCTATTGGTTTCGCGCCTTTTGTCGGAAGCTGCACAGGTCTCGACCCCGAACCCCTAATGATCGCGGCGGCGAAGGCTGCGGCGGCGGAAGCGGGAGTTGCACTCTCCCTGATCGACGGTCGGATCGAGGAATTCCCGATGACTCAAACCTACGATGTCATCACCATTGGCCGCGCCCATCATTGGCTGGAACGCGCTCCGACGTTGGCGGTGCTTGAGCGGATTCTCGCCCACGACTCCGGTCACATTCTGATTTGCCGAGCCTCCAGTGTTGAGACACCCGAAACTCCTTGGGTGAAACCCTATCGAAAAGTGCGCAGTGCGTGGGCTTCGGGTCCAGCGGAGAAGCACTATCGGGTTGATCCGAGCGAATGGTTTAGGGACTCGTGCTTCAGTGCAGTCGGCGAGACATCGGTTACCGAACGTAGTCAGGTGACCATCGCTGACCTAATCGGTCGTGCGCTCTCTAGGTCCAATACGTCGCCGGAGGTCGTCGCCGGAGGACAGGGAAAATTTGAGACACAGATAGCCGAAGCGCTCGAACCATTCGTACAAGACGGAGTTTTGGAGGAGCAGATCGTTGCCCGAGCTTCGATCTTTGGTCGCCTGCCGTGAGTTAGTTCGGAGAGGCTTTTGGCATGGCGTGTGATAGCACCGCAATGTGATTGGGGACTCGCGGGTAGAATCGCACCATGACGCCCGCGCAAGTGAAGCCCGTGATCTCGCCCGAACTCCTGAACCAAATCGACATAAGAGTTGGCACCATCGAATCCGTCAGAGATGTTACCAATTCAGAAAAGTTGGTCGCCCTCAGGGTCAACTTCGGCGATCACAAGCGCACGGTCTTGCCTGGGATGAAACGGGAGCGTGCAAATCCAAGGGAGATCGAAGGCAAGCAAGCGTTATTCGTTGTCAACCTTCCGCCGCGTAAGATGGCGGGGGTGGTTTCTGAAGGGATGCTGTTCGACATCGGCTATGAGGACGGGATCACCCCGGTGCTGGCGATGCCAGAATCTCAAGTACCTGACGGAACCCGAGCAGGATAATGATCACGGACGCTCCACCCAAGAAGGCGAACCGCGAGGGATTCCTCGAAAGCGACCGGATCAAACGCTCGAAACCACCACCGGACGGACGATTGCTCGCAATCACAAAGTCCATCGAGTCGGCTATGAAGAGCGGGACTACTGCGGATGTCCGTCGCGCCTGTACTGAGTTTTTGGAAACCGCATCGGAGTTTTATAAGGTTCAGACTTGCGGTGTCCGCGTGCTTGCAGCCCGACCGTTGCGAGTCCGCGAGAACTGGTCAACAGAACTGTTCGGCGACTACACCCCCCAGACCGTGCTGATCCGCATCTGGATGCGGACGGCGGTGCGGAAGGAGGTCACATCGTTCGGCACATTCATAAGCACCCTCTGCCACGAGTTCTGCCATCATCTGGACTTTCAGCGGTTCGGATTCTCAGACTCGTGGCATACTCGCGGTTTCTACGAGCGAGCTGCTGCGCTGTATCACTGTGCACGAGGAACGCCGCCAAAGAAACTGTTCTGGCTGCCAACGTCGGGCGGGCGATGGAGGATCGATTGGCCGCGCACCAACGGAGCAATCAAGCTTGGCGCAAACAGGCAGCCTGATGGAGTGAGCAACTCATGAACTTGGGCATCGCGGGGAAGACCGCCATTGTAACTGGAGCAAGTGCTGGGATCGGGCGTGCAATCGCAAGGGAATTTGCAGAAAGTGGTGTGAATCTTGTTCTTGTCGCCCGAGGTGCCGAGCGCCTTTCCAAGACAGCCAAGGACATTGGCAACCGGTTCGGCGTCGAAGTGCTGTGGGTTGCGGCAGATGTGGGTGATTCGGGCGAGCCTGATCGCGTGGTTGCATCCGCCGTGGAGCGTTTCGGCAGCGTCGATATTATGGTCAACAATGCTGGGCGAGCATGTGCGGGTGGCATAATGGCGGCTTCGGAGGCGGACTGGCAAGAGATGACCGT
>PKXQ01000142.1 GCA_003132405.1 Acidobacteriaceae bacterium
GGGCGAAGCCGTCGAGGTTGATGAGTGAAATGCCGTTGATTACGGTGTGGCTGATCTTGACGACACCGCGGAGTCCGGGCAAAGCCTTCTCATCGACCTGTTCGTGGGCCAGAAGTTCCGGGTCATAGAGAAAGTCCCGCAGGAACCAACCCAGTTTCCACATCGCTTTCTGCGTGCAGTAGAGGCGACCGACGATGGGCTGCCCAGCCAAAGCACTGGGTTCGATAATGGAAAGCCGAAGGACGTAGAAGGGTTTGGAGGCATGCCAGCGAAACTGGGCGCTATCGACACGGACGAGGAAGATGCCGTCGGGGATTTCCGGACGGGAATCGCGCGCAGTTTCGGCGAGACCTGGGACTTGGCGTCTCACGCGACCACCTCCTGCTTCGGATGCGAGTAGCCGTTGAGTTGGCAGAGCAGAGCATTGCGGTCCTTCTCGGCCCGGTCGGCCAGTTGCTGGACGAAGTTCTCAACCTGCTCGCGGCTGGCCTCTCGGAGAGTTTTCGTTCCACAGAAGTCGACGGCATAGGCCTTTACCAGTTCGGCGTCGAGCTTGTGCTGGCGGATGAGTTGGCAGAGACGGTCACGGACCTTCGGGCCACCGCCGTTGCCGTTCGTGTTCTGTGGAGGGAGCTTCTCGCCCGTGCTCGGAATTCTTCCGATCTCCTCGACCGAGCAGAGACCAATTCCGTATGCCTTGCGCAGGGCTCTGTTAACGGCTCGTGTCTCGGCTACGCGCATTTCGGCGCCGCGCACGAGCGACGAAACATTGGACGGATCAGCATCGCCGTAGCCAACGAAACCCCTGCATGTTCGCGACTTGTAAACTGTGGCTTTGAAGGCCCATCTTGAAGTTGATGGATCTGAGAACTCTGACACTGGTTCGACGTGAATGCCGGCGCAGTGGTTTCGCCGGGCTAGGCGAATGAGACCGGAATGGCTCACGTACCAGTGGCCATCAAGCCAGAGGAGGTCGCCGGTTTCGACAGAAAACCGATACCGCTTCGCCAAGCCGACGGGGTCAACAAGGGGTTTATTAGATCTCGAGTTGGGTATCTTCTTGTGGGTAGAAGTCGTTTCCATCTCTGCCATCCTTTCGCCGGGTACCTGACTAGACGATTACTTCGGAGCCGCATATTGGGTATAAAGTATCAATGGAATCAGGTTGCATGTAAATGTACATATGCATGTTATATGCATACATGCAATTCGTCAAGCCTAATTATGCCGGCTTCAACAAAACCCGAAATCGACTGGAGGGCTGTTGGACGCCGCCTACGTGAAATTCGTGGGTTCGAGGCCAACCAGGCGCAGTTTGCGCTTGAACTCGGTGTCAGCCAGGGACAGCTCTCCAGATATGAGCAGGGCAACAGCGAGATTGGTGCGGCCGTGCTACTTCGCCTAGCGCGCACATCGGGGAAAACAATCGAGTGGTTGTTGACGGGAAGAGACAAGCCCTGACGAGAGCTGCAGCGCAGCATGTTGGAATGGATTCACTGTCGGGACACCGGCGCACGAAAGCTCGACGCTCATCGTGATCTGCATGTCCGGTCGCGAGGTCCTTTATCCGAGCTCAGTCCTTTTCGTTTAAGCGCTTATCCTGCTCCGCCCAGTGGTCGTGGCATGAATCATTGCCATCTGAAAAACAAGACAGGCGGCGGCAGGCACGAGTCCATCACACCACAGTTCCTAGTCTAGATGCTCCCATCGATCTTGAATTAGCAGTTTCCGAACCGGAGCAGACAGTCGCTCGTGGACAGCGGGATTCCGGGCGACCCGATCTCGCGACCGAAGAAGTCCCCGAGCGCACTATCGACTTTCGCCTTATGTTCGCATACAATAAATCTATGCGCAATGGCTGCCATGCTCGATTTGTATTCAACCTTTACTGCCACCCGCCCAAAAGCGGTGGGACGCTCCACTACACGACCACCTCGTCGTCCCAGGCGGAGGTCGCCGCGTTCTAGTGCTCAGCAGATCGGGTCTTTTGCCCGCGCACAGAGACCCAGACATTGGGCGGGAAGACGAAAACTACGAAACAAAGCCAACAGCCGCCCTATGGGTCTGCCTCTACCATCCGGCACAAAGGAGGCACAGAACGGACAACCTAACGAGTACTAAAGAAAAACCGAGGCCCTCAGGGGCTGGACATTGATGTGTGTTATGGCGCAACCAGGGGTCGGCTCCCGTGAATCATTGTCCCTGCAGTTCTTTGACAACTAAATCACAGAAGGGCAACCGTGGGGAACGGCTGCCCTTCGGATATTCAGCAAAACTCGGACACATTGAGAAGACTCATCGAGACGTGGCGACCAAATCCGGCAAAAGTCGATTGGATTGTTAGAGGCGACGGCAATTAGTTGGACCGAAGCAGGCTAAAAACATCCTTTTGCTTACGGGTCGGGCCGCTGGCAAGAGGAAGGTTTGGGTGGAATTTTGTCGCCAGCAAGGAGTTCGGGAAGTCAGTGGATTGGCTCCTGACCGGCAAGACAGAGAAATGACATCATAGGAATTCAGTGCCCCGTGAAGTTCACGGATTGCTATCTGCACCCGCGTCACCGGCCGGCGCCAGCTTATCAACCTTCGCTGACCGGTTTATCCCCAGGCGAATTGCGAAGCAAACACAAGTAGTCCAAACAGAAGCCGGAAACGGAGCAGTAGCCAAACAATTCTCTTTCTCCTACTTGCCTGACAAGAGAATCTCCGGATGCTTATGTGCGATCGTCAGAAGCTTCAAGGTTGCTTCCCGCGGGTGGCGTACTCCCTGTTCCCAGCTTTCCACGGCATTGGGGCTCACATTGATGATCCGAGCGAAAACTGCTTGGCTCGCCTTGAAGGACTGCCTGATGGCTCGGATCTGGGTGGCTGTGAGCGGCTTTGGCGGGGGCGGTACGTCGGTAACCCGCTATGCTCCCTTTTTACCCTGCTCATAAGCCAGAGCTTCATGCAAAGATTGTCTCAAATCACTGAACGCTTTCACTGTCTTCTTCTTCCTGGTTGTTTGTTTCATGGAAGTAACCTTACCTTGTTGCTTTGATTTCGGCCACGAGTGCGCGCAACTCTTTGCGTGTGCGTTTGACGCAATGAATTGGAACGATCGGTTTCAAGTCGCCGCCGCACCTGTAGGGTGGGAGCGAAAACGACAGTCCTCGTTAAGCCAGGCCGCTTTGCATCCGTAGCTAGCAGTGATAGCATTGACAGCATGGCCACAATAACGATTCGACAACTTGACGAGAAAACCAAGACCCGGTTGAGGGTCCGTGCTGCCCATCACGGACGTTCGATGGAGGAGGAGGCCAGGGATATTTTGCGCTCAGCCCTAACCGCTACCTTACCGGTAAAGGGGAACCTGGCGCAAGCCATTCGACGACGATTTGCAGCGTTTGGCGGGCTCGAATTTGAGTTGCCGCGACGCGATGCTATGCGCGAAGCCCCAGGATTTGGCGAATGATCATCCTCGACACTAATGTGCTCTCAGAGTTGATGAGGCCCAAGCCTTCTCCTCGGGTTGTGACATGGGTTGCGAAACAACCTGCAACAGAACTCTTTACGACGTCAATCACCGAGGCAGAAATCTTTTATGGAATTGAGCTGCTCACCAAGGGCAAGCGTCGCGAGGGGCTGCTGGCAGCGGCAGAAGCTATGTTTGCCGAGGATTTGGCGGCCCGCATCTTCGGATTCGAGAGCGACGCAGCGCGAGTTTTTTCTAAGATTGCCGCTCACCGCCGTGCGCTCGGCAGACCTATCAGCCACGCGGATGCGCAGATCGCGGCCATAACCCAAGTGCGAGGAGCCAAGCTCGCGACGCGCAATGTTGCAGACTTCGAGGACTGTAGTCTTGATATCGTTGACCCCTGGAATGGTTCGTGAGCCTGTGGCTTGAGGGAGCCAACACATCAGGTGACCCTCGACTGAGTCGAGACGGGGAAAGCCAGATTCCCCATCCGCTCACTGGAATTCATCTGGCGTTGACACCCGACCGGAAGAGCCCATGACCAAATTGCCGCCACTTCTGAGTTTGGCCGTCCTATTGGCAGTTTCCTTGCTGGTCGGGTGGCGTCCCTTGGTCGACACCTTCGCGCTGGCACTGCGGGATGATGCATACACACACATACTGCTGATTCTTCCGATCAGCGCAGTTCTGATCTTTCAAGAGCGGCGGTCTCTGCGGCTGATGGTTGCCCCGAATGTTCGCACTGGCTCCGCCTTGCTGGCGATGGCCGTTTTGGTCGCCGGCTTTGGGAGAGGGTGGCCTTCCCTCTCTTCCGATGTGCAGCTCTCAATCAGCATGTTTGCGCTGGTGCTCGCATGGATAGGAGCGTTTGTTCTTTGCTTCGGCTCCCGAGTGTCGCGATCGGTTCTCTTTCCACTGTGTTTCCTTTTCGGATTGGTGCCACTTCCGCAACTCGTACTCAACGAGATCGTGCATCTGTTGCAGCAAGGGTCTGCTTGGTCCGCGTATGTGCTTTTCACAGCAGTCGGTGTTCCTGTCGCACAAGATGGTGTCAGGCTCACGATTCCGGGTTTGACGGTGGAAGTCGCGCAAGAGTGCAGCAGTATTCGTTCCAGCTCGATGTTGCTGGTCACGACCATGGTACTGGCTCAGCTTCTGCTGCGCTCCCCGTGGCGAAAGGCGTTGGTGATTGGTGTCGCAGTTCCTCTGTCGGTTGCCAAGAATGGACTGCGTATTTTTACGATTGCGATGCTTGGAACTCGGGTTGATCCAGGATACCTGACCGGAAGATTTCATCACGAGGGTGGGATAGTTTTTTTCACGATCGCCCTGATCGGCGTTTTTGTTTTGCTCTGGATCCTTCGCAGAGGAGAGGATGTGTCGCCGACATCGGCCTTGAACCCGGTGAAAGTCACGACGAGAGGAGATTGATTACCAGCCCGGTTGAAGATAGCTACTTGCCGATCCGAAAACAACTGGCGCATCGACGCTAGCAGCGACGTACGACGTTGCCCATTGCTGACGTGCAGCCGAGGAGGAAGGAGTCCCAAATGCACCGTTATCTGAAATCAATCAAGGTGGTCTCGACTGCAGCGGGGATCGTCTTGGCGATTCTCTTCATCCCACTTCAACTGCGCGGCCAAAATGGGCAGGTTCCGCACTCCTCCGCCATCCAAACCCAGTCTTCAGCGAGCAAGCCAGGAAACAAGACACCGGAGACGGGTAGTGACATACCGTGCGTCGCGACTGCCCCCAATTCTGCCCCGGTGAAGTCACAAACGACGCCTGCCACGCCGGTGAAACCACATCATGTCGATTTGCACTGGAAGGCTAGCAGTTCTCCCGGTGTGGTGAAGTACAACGTGCATCGTTGCACTCCGGGCGGCCCGTGCTCGGCGATCACGTCGGTGATCGCGTCGGTTACAGGCACCAGCTACAGCGACAATCAAGTCCAACCGTCACAGGCCTATTGCTACTTCGTCACTGCGGTCGCTGCCGCGAGTCGGCCAGAGAGCGTTCCTTCCAACATTGTCCCCGTCGTGATCCCTTCTCCATGAAGTTCTCGAGGATTGGGGTGGGGCGCCGGCGCATTCTTGCGCAGCTGCACGGTGTCATTTTGTAGCTTTCCTGGGATTGGAGTTGACAGTCATGTTTCTAATCGAAGCGAGGGGGCTTGGTACGGACCGACAAGACAACACAACCCGGTCTACTGCTCGGCAGAAACGCAAGTTTCGTCGTTTCAAGCTCCGATATCCAGTCCACGTAAAGTTCCGTTCCGGCGAACTGGCCTCCGAGCTCGACACGGTCAGCGGAAATGTGAGTGTCGGAGGTTTGCTCTTAAGGGGCTCCCTTGCTGATCCCTCAAGGCAGCTCCGTGAGCTTCGTCATAATTCTGCGAGGTAGCCAGTTTGTTCAACCCATCGAACTTTCCGGCGAGGGAGACGTGGTGCGAGTTGAGCCGGGCGGGGCTGAAGCGAGATTTGAGATGGCGGTGAGAAGGTGCACCAGTCCCATCCGTCAGATCGAACATTACTCGCACTGTTCGTCGTCAGAAGCTGTGAGACCAGCTTGGCCCCCGGGCCTCTCGCGCCTGTAGCGCATCCTACACAACCGCCAGCATCGGATCCAATAGAAAAGGCCCACGTTGCGAGATTACGCACTCGCTGGCGTGGGCCGATTTTTTAGGTCGCCGGAATTATGATTCTTTAGGCTTAGCGATGCGGAACCGGACGAGCATTCCGCCTAGGCACGTGACCCCGGCTCTAAGCAAGTAGACTAGAGAAGAGCACCGTCCGGAAGCGTTTGGCAATGCTGGGTTCGGCGCCAATTGGAAATGCAAAGGGCCCGATCCGAACGCGCCCGCAGCACGATCTCATAAAAAAGGGTGAATCGAGCGAGATGAACAATTCCGTGGCGGTAGCTGACCTGAATCTCTCGAAGCGTCGGGTGAGCTTGCGCCTCACAACTTTGGCCTGGGCTGTACTGGTTTTCTACCTCTCCACAGAACGATTCGGTTCCGATTTCTCTCAAGGGCTGTTAGCCCAGGCGCTCACGTTGCTCCACATCAGCGTTTCACCCAGAACGTTCCATGTGTTGGATACTCTCCTGCGGAAGATCGCCCACCTGACGGAGTATGGGATCCTGGCCTTTTTCGTCTATGGTAGTTTTGCGGAGCATCAACCGTTTCGGTGGAGGTTGCGTCAAGCGATATGGTGCATCGGCATTGTTGGCCTCTATTCCCTTACTGACGAGTTCCATCAGAGGTTCGTGCCCGGCCGAAATGCTTCCCTGGTTGATTGCGGAATTGACATTGCCGGAGCCGTGATTGCTCTAATCATCATTTTCGAGGCGCGTCGCCTATTCAGGCGCGCCTCTAGCGATTAGCGCAGCGGAGCAAGCAGGGAAGAGGCGGGTGGTTTTTCAACGCGCTCAATATTCCCATGCGTTCGAAGACTGGTGAACGGATGCATGGCATGTGGAGCAAAGCGTGATCAGGTTCTCTTCGGAGTCGCGGCCGGAGTGACTCCGAAACTGTTTGTGATGGACTTCAAGGTTCGACATGGTGCCGCAGGATTGACACTTCCAGCCGTCGCGACGCAGGATCTGCTGGCGCAGACTTTCATACGAGAAGGGGTCCAACCGCGAGTTAGTGGCTTTGGGGCAAATCATTCTCAGGATGCCTTCTCACGCAGGTTTTCGAGGAAGGCCTGCCGCTGCTCACCGGGTAGGAATTTGTAGTAGCGTGAGATCGAGTTGAGCTAGGTCTAGCTGCTGAAGTAAGGAAACTGTGCTAAAGTAAGGAAACAGGAGATCGCAATGCAGAAGCAAGCGAGGATCACAAGCAAAGGGCAAATCACTGTTCCCCGTGAGGTACGGCGTATCCTGGGCGTGCGTGCGGGGGACCGCCTATTGTTTGAGAGCGATGGAAGGGGTATCCGCGTCCGGCCGGTCCGCAACCAGAGCATGTTCTCGAAGTACCGCGGTATTGGCAATCCGGAGATTGGGTCTGGCAGAAGAAGCATTGGTCGATGGCTGCGCGGGCTGCGCGGACAATGACAACCGCTGTTGATACCAATGTTGTGGTCGCATTGTGGGACAAGGATCCCACCCTCAGCTTGGCCGCACAGACGGCTCTGGAGGCGGCATTCCATCGGGGAGGCCTGGTGGTGTCGGCGCCGGTTTTTGCGGAGTTGATGGCTGCCCCGTGCCGAACCGAGAACTTCGTCAGTTCATTTCTCGAAGAGACTGGAATCGCCGTTGACTGGGATTTGGGCGAAGGAGTGTGGCGTTCTGCCGGGCGGGCGTTCCAGGATTACGCGGAACGCCGGCGTAAACATCGTAATCCAGGAAGTCGACGAATTCTCGCAGACTTTCTGATTGGGGCGCACGCCCAAACTCGGGGCTACCGGCTGTTGACTCTGGATGAACGCTTGTACAAGGCAGCGTTCCCAACCTTGACCATAGAGACCATTTAGAAGTTGCACGCTTGCGCTCCGTGTGTCCACTGCTATTGATATTCGCCTTATATCAGCGCGTGTGCAACGCTCCTCATCCTCCATTTGTCTTCGGTCTTTGCCCGAACCTAACCGCAGCCACTGCGACTTTCATCGTCGGCATTGTTTGGTGAGGCGAGCAGGGTACCGAGGCCCAAGTCTGTGCACCCCGGGTGCACAGAGATGGCCTACTGTGAGCCTCCGGTCGTATCTCCGAACTGCTCCCCTTGCACACGATTGCGCCGAGAATATCGCTCAAGTTCAAGAACATCTATTTTGCTTTCAGTCGGCGAATTACGATTTGCCGTTTCCAGGAACGATGGATTTGTCATTTGACAAACCTACGCAATATGCGTAAGAATGTACGCAATATGCGTAACTCATCCGTGCTGACTGCGTTGTTCCCACATGTCCGGCAAGGTGTGCTCGCGGCCACGCTCACGCAGCCAGAGAAGTGGTGGTACCTGTCGGAGCTCGCCGAGCGGTTGGAGACAAGCCCATCGAGCCTTCAGCGGGAGCTAGCATCCTTGGTCGTAAGCGGAATCCTAGTGCATCGTCGTGAAGGCACGAGGGCCTATTTTAAAGCTGAAACCAAGTCCCCGGTGTTCCGAGATCTGCAGCAGCTTTTCGAAAAAACTGCAGGGCTGGCGCCGGCCATAGAGCGAATGCTCGAGCCGTTCGGGGGCAAGATCCAGTGTGCGTTTGTCTACGGTTCCGTGGCGCGGAGTCGAGAACATGCAACCAGTGATGTGGATTTGATGGTCATTGGCAAAGCAGGCCTCGCTGACCTATCGCCAGCGCTCCGCAAGGCGGAGGCGCAGCTGGGAAGAGACGTCAACGTCACAGCCTATTCCGCGGGGGAGTTTCGGGGAAGAATCAAATCACACGACCATTTTCTCACCGCCGTTTTACGAGAACGGAAACAGTTTGTAAAAGGAGGTCAGCGTGAGTTGGACGAAATTGTTGGCAAGTAAAGAAGCCCAGAGACACAAGACCTCCAAGAAGGAATTGGATAACATGCGGGCTCTGATCGCCCGCGACCTGGCGGACGCGGCCATTGCCGGCCTTTCGGCGGACCGGAGGTTCGCGACTGCCTACAACGCTGCACTCCAGGCGGCAAATATGGCGATTGCCTGTGCGGGGTATCGGATCCTGAGCAAGGTTGGACATCACCGCGTCTCGTTAGAGAGCACGAAACTTGTGTTGGGAAAAGCCGCTCACAAGTATGCCGACTACTTTGAGACCTGTCGGCGAAAGCGAAATACTATCGACTATACCTTCTCAAACGTAGCGACCGAAACCGAAGCGAAGGAGATCCTTGTCGAAGCCAGCGAGTTTTACAGCCAGGTCGAAGACTGGATCACAAGGAGTCACCCCGCACTCGGGAAATAGGAGTCTGTTGTTTGGTTTAGACAGGCTGGCCTTACACTTGACCTACGGACAGCACCGACCCTCTACAACCTCGAAGGGTAGAGCACAAATCGACCTCCGTGCCATCGGTAGAAGGATCCGGGAACTCAGGGGTTTCGATATGACGCAGGCCCAGTTCGCACGCCGTATCGGCGTCACGCAAAGTTACCTGTCAGCGCTGGAACATGGGGAAAAGGAGCCAGGTGCTACTGTGCTGCTGGCCATCAGCAAGGAGTTCGGGAATTCAGTGGATTGGCTCCTGACCGGCAAGACAGAGAAGTGACGTCATAGGAATTCAGTGCTCCGTGAAGTTCACGGATTGCTATCTGCACACGCGCCACCGGCCGACGCCAGCTTATCAACCTTTGCTGACCGGTTTATCCTTCAGGTGAATTGCGAAGCAAACACAAGTAGTCCAAACAGAAGCCAGAAACGGAGCAGTAGCCAAACAATTCTCTTTCTCCTACTTGCCTGACAAGAGAATCTCCGGATGCTTATGTGCGATCGTCAGAAGCTTCAAGGTTGCTTCCCGCGGGTGGCGTACTCCCTGTTCCCAGCTTTCCACGGCATTGGGGCTCACATTGATGATCCGAGCGAAAACTGCTTGGCTCGCCTTGAAGGACTGCCTGATGGCTCGGATCTGGGTGGCTGTGAGCGGCTTTGGCGGGGGCGGTACGTCGGTAACCCGCAATGCTCCCTTTTTACCCTGCTCGTAAGCCAGAGCTTCATGCAAAGATTGTCTCAAATCACTGAACACTTTCACTGCCTTCCTCTTCCTTTTTGTTTGTTCCATGGGAGTAACCCTATCTTGTTGCTTTGATTTCGGCCACCAGGGCGCGCAACTCTTTGCGTTCATCATTCGACAAGTCTTCCTGTTCGTCCTTGTCCAACAAATACAACAGGTGAATATGGCTCCGATTCTCCAAATACAGGAACAGATACCGGTACCCGCCTCGCTTGCCCTTACGTCGGGCAGGATTCGAGCAGCGTGCCTTGCGAATTCCGCCGAGTCCTGGTACTAAGTCTCCACGAGCCGGATTTTTGATCAGGTCGGCCTGGACAGCGCTCAGCACATCGAGAGCTGCTGCCCCGGCTAACCTGGTACAGCCGTCGAGTGAAGCCCTGGATTCGATGTATACCACTATGTAAGACGGAAAGCTGTTAGCTCTTGGCAGTACGGGGCACGTTCCCCCAAGCAAACGCGCCGATCCTTTCGGTGATGGAGGTAACCTCTGGTCGGCAACTCATGCATTCTGACGAGACAGGAGAGATTAATGACCTTATTTTCCAGTGATGTGAGGCATACCCGAACGAAGTTGAAAGAATTGCCTTATCCCCTGACGGCACCGCGATTGCGTCGACCGGGGGCGATGTCACCGTAACAATGCAGGGGAAAGCCAAAGATTCGCTATGTGCACCAGGATGGAGTACGCTCTCCAGCTTCGTAGTGGAGGGCCGCCGGAATTGTATCGGTTAGTGCCGTTCCGCGTCGGCGACGCATCGGAATCCGATGGTCGCTGACCGGTCGATGCTCGGAGCTATCAAGAGATACTTTCCATGCTCCGACAATTTATAAGCCTGTGGGAAATACCAGCGCGAGCCCCGGGGCTGATAATGGCTCCCTCCGCGTACGACGGCTGCACTCGTGTGATCGTCCGTGTACTCATCGGTCCACTGCCATACGTTGCCGACCATATCCATCACGCCAAACCAGCTGCCGCCGCGAGGATGCGCGTCAACGTCGCTGGCGGGTTGCACTTCACGGCCCTGATCGGGCTTCGGCACAGCCTCGGGGTTCCAGTCATTGCCCCAGGGATAGACACGCCCGTCGGTGCCTTGTGCTGCATATTGCCACTCCCATTCGTGCGGCAATCGCTTGCCAGCCCACCGGGCGTAGGCACGCGCGTCTTCGAGCGAAACCCACGTCACAGGCTTGTTCGCCCATCCCATGGGGTAGGTTTGACTCATCCAATCTTTCAGAAAATTGTGGTCGTTGGCGGGATGATAGTGAGTCGTGTGGACGAACTTTTTGAATTCGGCATTCGTGACCGGATAGGTATCGATCCAGAAAGATTTAATGTGCAACTTCGTCTGATGAAATCGCCGGGCCGACGGCTCCCATGGATACTGGAAGTCGACACCTTCATCATTCATGCCTTCGATTTCAATGCCGTTCACGCGGAACACGAAATCGCCCTCTGGCACTCGAATCATTTTCTGTAGTGGCGATTGGGGTACCGATGGAAGAGCCGACGCGAGGGCTGCGGTTTCGGGAATTTCGACGATGCGCTGTGGCAACGCGACCCATTCCTTGGAAAAAGAGGCGAGCGGCTTTTGGCCGAGCGCGTGCATCTTCTGCAGCAGGTCGTGCAGAGTGGGGTCAGGTGCGGTTGCCTCAAGGGTTGTTTCAAGAATGGCTCCGTACCCGTCTGGCTCCAAATCAAAATTCAGAATAGAAGTTCCATCCTCTTGAGTGGGAGTGATCTCGATACCATGCCACAGGTCGAAATAGCGCGCTCCCGCTTTATAAGGCAGCGACAGTTGGCGCCCTGAGATGGGGTAGTGGTTGCGATTCACTACGGTCCAGAGCGTCGATTGCGCACCAAGCCACCGACTGGCGAAGACCCCGAACTGCTGCGTGAGAACATTCGGTTCCCAAGCGGGACTGAGAAGGAGCGAATGATAAGCGCGCTCGATGGTTGCGATGCGGCGCAGAGCCTCCGCGTCGCGCGGTGTCATCTGGTTCCAGATGCCCCAGATGTTTTCCCAGCTTTCGAAGCCTGTGCCATTGAAAAATGCGGATTGAAGATCATCGATGTGATCGTGCGCCCAGCGATCGCAAATGTGCACCATATGGCGCGACTCCAGCCATTTGTAGGTGCTTATCGAAGGTGCAAAATCATATTTCCAGTAGCCCCACGACATATTGTTGTAGGCGAGCATTTCGTTAGAGCCGAAACCGAGTTCTGGTTCGAGAGCGAGCGGATGGCCGATGCCGTCGGACGCCGTGCGGAAAACGCGAGCCATTCCTTCCAGGGTGTCGCCATTGATTCCGTCCGCGCCGATCTCAGCCAGGTAGCGCGATGTTGCAACCCAATTCGGAGTGCCTTCGTCATGGGTTCCCTGATCCCACATCATCACCGGGAACAGCACTCGCACACCATGACGGTGAAATTGTTCGACCACCCTCTTCATTTCCGCAATGCCGCCCGGCAGATCGCGGAAAAGATCGTATTGGTTCCGGCTATCGATGCCGAGGTTCGGATAAGTGGGCCACGGCAAAACGCTATCGATGCCGCCGTAGCGTTGATCTAAATCTGCGAGATAACGGTCGACGGTGTATTTCTGCGCGGCCGAATCGTAGAAATAGCGGTCGTGGGTCATCATTTGCGCTTGAATAAAGCTTGATTGCGTCCACAAGAGTTCAGGCCGCGCATACTCCGATCCGTCATAACCGATGCGAAGCAGGTGCTCTGCGCGCCAGTGCTTGATGTCATCAAGCCAGGCAGCAATCTCGGCCTGCGTGCAGGTGGTGGCGCGCGCCGTGTCCCAATCAGGAGGCGATTGGCACGCTGGCGCAGAAATCTGTTCCGAATGAGGCGGATTTGGGGTGTCTTGAGCAGAACTAGTACTTATGTTGAGCAGAGCGAATGAGAGGAACAGCGCAAGAAGAATTAGTTGATTGTCTTTCATAATCTGGTTCTGTGCGCAGTCATAGGCACTTCTTTATCATTTTCGGAGACGCCGGCAACTCCAATGATTGAGCTTCGAAGAATCTACCGTGACGTGCGTGCGGTTGTGCCGGCTTCATCATGACGATCGAGTCCGTTAGAGATAGTCTTGATCAATTTCCCGTCGGCGGTGTCACCGCTTAGCTCCCATATCATGACTCCCATCAATCCGTGTTCCTTCGCGTACTTAACTTTGGCGCCGATCGATAAATCATCGTCATAAGTCCAGAAGGTAGTGCCGTCGAACAGCCACGGCGCCATCGATTTCGGATCGCGATATACCGTGAACTTGTTTTGAATGGAGACAACGTAGTTGTAGAGAACATCGTTGCGCTCCGGTTCGCCCAGTTGAAACAGTCCATGATTGTCCAGCGCAACCCGACTCCAGGAGTAAGCGTAGAAAGGCAAACCCATCAACATTCGTGAGACGGGAACTCCAGCTTCCTTGTATCTCGAGATCGTCGAGTCCACGTCGCCCTCGATTTCCGGATCTCCAGGCGAATGATAAAGAGGAGCCACCAGGCCGGTTCGCTTGCTCCAAGGTCCAGCGTAATCGTAGTTCATGATCGCGATCTGGTCGGCATAAAGAGCAACAGCCGCCATATCGAGATGCTGATAATTCGTGCGCGCCGTGCCCATGGCGACGCTCAATAGAAAATTTGGCCCGATGGCGTTGAGCTGGCGTCGAAACTCGGCTAGTAGCGCGACAAAATCGAGCTTGTCGGCTTCTTCAGGATATTCCCAATCGATATCGACGCCGTCGAAGAGACCTGCTGCATTGATTCCGCCCGGTATTTTGCCTTGAATGAATTGCTGAACGCAGGAGTTGACGAACGCAATGCGATTCTCCGGCTGCGCCGCCTTAACAAACACGTCTGGGTTGCCTTCGAGAGAAATCAGTATCTTAAGGCGCGGATAGAGGCGTTTTAGTTCCTGAAGTTGATGAAAATTTCCCCGGAGCGGTATCTCTGGCGTATCGGCAGTGCCGTCCACGCTGTCGTCGGCGGCAAAGGAGTAAGTCAGATCCGCAACCGGGTCCGCGACGGCACATCGATTATCGACAATGTGCGCCTGCGAATAATTGATCTGATCAAGAATTGGGGCCGAACCGCGTGAGATCAGATCCTTGACATAGAATTGCCGGAGCATGCTATCTCCGCGAAAGTATCCGACTACGAGCGGGCGAGACTTAGCGACATTCGGTTGGGCAGAGGCCGCCATGGTGATGAGGCAGAAACTGACGGTCAACAGAAGCAAAAGTTTTCGAATCAGGCGCGGACGCTTACTTGCCGGCATTCCCAGGACCTCCGACGGGGTAAATTCGAGGAATGCGTTGCTCGACGGAAGGCAGGGTGGGGAACGCCGCATGGGGTTCCGTCTGATACCAATAAGCGACAGAGAAGAAGTTATCGGAGCGGTGATTGGCGTGGCCATGTTCGATAGTTGCCTTCAAACTCTTAGTAAAAGGGATGGGCGAATCGAGATGAAATCGGTATACGGAGGAGCGGCTGCCGGCAAGTTCCGGACCTTTGACCGGGGCTCCAAATAGGGCGTACGAAAAGGGATGATCGCCAAAATCCCACGCGCCGAGAAAGTAATCCTCGGAACCGGTGCCATTAATTGAGGGGCGCTTTTCTCCGTCGATAAAAAACATGTCGTCGCCTTCGCCCCACCATCCATCCTGGTTCTGAAGAATGGACATGGTTACGCCCACGAAATGGCCTTGCCCGGCGGCATCGAGCCAGACGTAGTTGTCTTCTCCATCGAGATTCTTCTTTGCGATCACAGCGGGCGTGTCGTTGGATTCCCAGTGGCTGGTCCAGCCTCTGGCCGGCGTCGCTTGACGATACTGGGCGTGGAAATACATAGTGCCGGCGTCCAGGTCTTTCCGCAAAGCCTGGTAGTCGATGTTGAAATAAAATGCGTCGACCTTTTCGCTTCCCTGATTAGTTGCTGTGATTCGCGCGTGCTTGCGGAAGGGCATGGGAAAGAAACAATTCAGGGCCTTATCGGGAGCGACGGACAGCGGAACAGACTCAAATTGGAAATAGTCTCCAACGCCAAGTCCGAAAAAATCTCCGATCGGCGTCTCGACACTCGGTGAAACTTCGTCATCCCAGAACATGCGGAGCACAAGTTTCTTCAAGTGATATGTTTCGGGCGAGGCAATCGTAATCCAGATATGGGTAATGATGGCCGGTCCAGAGTCATCGAGGAGAGTAATGGTTTCTCCGGGTGCAATCTTGACGAAATCGTCATTGCCGCCAGTGCGGTCATAACTTGAAGCTCGCTTCTGCACGTAAGTATGAGGTAAGACAAGAGCGGAGAGCTGCGCGCTGTGGTCAATTTCAGATTGGGCCCAAACTTCGCCGCCCATTAAGGCGACGACGATGCAAATCATCAGCGACCTTCGCAGACAGCACAGGCGCACCAACTGTTGAAAGATCCGCGAGCGACTCTGTGGAGACGAAAGCTGCATTTTGTGAAGACCATTCATGCGAATCTTAACTCACTGGGAAATTCGCGCGATGTAAACCGCGAAGGGGTCGAGAGCGGTCTGGTTCAACTGACCCGTTGGCGGAGCGGCTAAAGTTGTCAGCAGAGGCGTGGCCTTAGCGGAAGGGAAGCCTTGGACCGAGAGATCGAAACCGATCTGCTGTTTGTTGTTTGACATGTTCAGGACAACCAACACCGTTTCATTCTTGTAGCGGCGAAGATACGAGAGGACGTTAGCGTTGTCTTCATTGAGCGCGACGTAGTCTCCGTCCAGCAATGCAGGCTCATGATGACGTAATGCGAGAAGGCGCCTATAGAACTGCAAAACAGAATCAGGATTATTGAGTTCACTGGCGACATTGTGCGTTTTGTAGCTCGCGGGAACGGGTAGCCATGGAGTCGCCCGGCTGAATCCGGCATTCGGTGAATCGTTCCACTGCATCGGAGTGCGTTCGCCGTCGCGGCCTTTTTCGGCGGGCCATCCAGCGATGCCGATTGGGTCCTTCACGTCCTCTTTGCGCACAGGATCGTTATTCTCCATCCCCAATTCTTCTCCGTAGTACATCACCGGTGTGCCGCGAAGAGTCAGATACATGCCGGCCATGAGTTTGGCGATTTGGTCATTATGCTGGCCGTCACCGTAGCGATTATAAGAACGTGTCATGTCGTGATTGCCGATCACGTAAACCGGCCATCCGCCGGTCGACTCCGCATTGGCGATCTGGGTGCGAAAGTCGGCGGGGGAAAGTTTGTCGACCTGGCAGAACATGAAGTCCATCGGCATCTGGATTTCATCGTTGTGGTCGCCGTAATATTCCTTGAGTTCATCCCGATTCGAGGTGTAGGTCTCCCCTATCAGAACTGCATTATTTTCGTCGGCCACCTTGCGCAACTTTTTCAGCTCGGTGTGAACCTCGGGCAGTTTGTCGTTGTACTTGTTCTCCATATTAGGGTCGCCAAACTCATTCTTGCCCGGTAACACTGGATTGTCGTGAAGGTCCGGATCCTCAAACAGAAGGTCGACCGCATCGAGCCGAAAGCCGGAAACGCCGCGTTGGTACCAAAAGCGCGTGACATCGAACATAGCTTGTTCAACTGCTGGATTGCGCCAATTGAGGTCGGGCTGCCCGACGGCAAAAAAATGGTAGTAGTACTGGCCGGTCTTAGGATCGAACTGCCACGCTGAGCCGCCAAATCCAGAGGTCCAATTGTTGGGCGGAAGGCCGGACCCCTTGCCGTCGCGCCAAATGTACCAATCGCGTTGCGCCGAAGTGCGTGATGACGCCGAATCGATAAACCATTTGTTTTGGGGAGAAGTGTGGTTAAGCACGAAATCCATGATGATGCGGATGTCATCTTTCCCAGCATCATGCGCCAGATGCTCGAAGTCCTTGAGCGTGCCGTACATCGGATCGATGTCTTCGTAATCGGAGACGTCATAGCCGAAATCGACTTGAGGCGAGGGATAGCACGGTGTTATCCAAATCGCATCCACTCCAAGATCTTTCAGGTAATTGAGATGTGAATCGATGCCCTTGAGATCACCAATTCCGTCATTGTTACTATCGGCAAAGCTGCGCGGATAAATCTCATAGAAGACTGCATGCTTCCACCAGTCATGATCCGCGGCATCCGCTGCTGGCTTCTGCGCCTGAGCAACACAAAGAAAGAGGACGATGACTTCGGCCAGGAACACAATTGCTTTAAGATTCCGAGGCATTTGTAAAATTCTCCCTAACATTCAGGATCTGGAACCTCTCGTTCTTCGGCGCGGTCTTATTTTGACGCAGCGCCCGTAAAGTGAAAGATGACGGTGGCTTTCGGATCTGCGTCCGGCATAGCCGCCGGAAGTTGCACGTGCACTTTTACGGGCCGACCTGTGGCTCGTTCTGCGGCCGGTTCTGTTGTCCTGTCTATTTGAGCGCCTTCGATCGAAGAGACCTGGCTTGCATTCCAGGCCAAGAATTCATAGCTCTGCCCGGGCGCGCCCGAAAGCAGCAAAGTCAATGTGTCCTTCGCCGGCGTCCACGATTCGGAAAGCACTCGCAGGCCATGGCTAGTGTCTCCTAGCGGCGGAAGAGTGGACGACCAACTCAGCTCGAAATCTCTCTCCATATTGATTTCGACAATATTCTTAGTTCCACCGATTGGGAGTTCCATGGATACGTGCTGATCGGATGAATGTGTTTCGAGATGAAACTGCTGCGCGCGCCCATTGAATCGTACTTGCTTGATCCTGGCACGCAGGCTTACCGCTGGCGAAAATTCCAGAGAACATTGTCTTGTGCCGGTAGATTGCACTTCGAGCCGAATGTTGTCAGGCGTCCGCTGATAATCGAAACCCACTCTCTCGACGCCTGCGCGCACGTGATCGACGGAAAACGAACTCCAATCCGCTGGAACATGAGGCGCAAAAACTAAATGACAGGTAGCGGTGTCGGTTTCAATTCCCAGCAAACCGCCCAATAAAGGACTGACGACCATAGCCGCGGACCAGATCTGATGCGGCGAGCCGGTGGCGAGCGTCTGATAGTACTTGCCGGAAAGAACTTCGGCAACATGGCCGAGCGACCCGTCTAACGTTAACAATGCGTTCGCCCGCAGGTTGGTGTAAGCGGGAAATGGGCGATGATAGCGGTACTCAGCAACCGACGCCCAGCCGGTGAACAGCGGCCACACCGTTCCGAAGTGATATCCGCCCGGATCATATGAGGAGTCGTGGGAGGAAACAATGCGCATACCCCAATCGGTCTGATGATCGGGCTCGGCGAGTGTCTGAATCATTTTGTCGGCGTGATCGGAATCGAGTTGCCGAAACCACATCGGGACAGCGGTGAGAACGCTGGCGACATCCACGCGGTTGCCCTGCAAATCGCGGGCGTAGGCGTACATGTTCTTGTCGGGAGACCAGAATGTTTTGTCGAGGATCGGAACCTGCCGATCGTGAGCCTCCGCTAACTGGTGAGCGATGTCTTCCTTTCCCAGAAGACCAGCCAGATGCGAAAGCGCGCGGAGCGCCTCGACTCCTAAGGACGCCTGGTAGATTTCGGTCTGCACCGGATACAGCGGGCCTCCTTCAATCCAACCGTGGCCGACTCCGATATTTTTCGCGAATCCCTGGGCATCGTAAGTCGACTGAAGAAAGCTATACGCTCTCCAGAGATTATCCCAGTGCTCGCGTGCGAACTCGATGTCTCCACTGCGTTGCACATAATCGTTGACGGTAATAATGAACAACGGTGTGGCATCCGCGGACGCATATGCGAACTGTGTTTTGAACCATGCCAGAAAATTGGCACTTTGGGAAATCTCGTGCGTGATCTTCCCGTCGCTGCGCTGATACTTACTGAGAAATTCCAGCGCACTGCGCGCATTTGAGAAATCGCCCGCCGCGTCGAGCGCTAAAGATGTCCACTCGGCGTCCCGGCCAAAAAACCAGTCGAAACCAGGACGGTAATCGCCCTGCGACGTGTCGAATCCTGCGACCAGTCCCTTACCGAGGAATGGATTCTCGACCATGCCTTGCAACATGCTTACTCTCGCCCAATCGTATGCGCTTTCGATTTGAGCATCGGGGAGGTGAACATTCACGGTGTTGCTTAGATACTCCCGATAATAAGCGGCGGAGTCGCTCCGCAGCGCGAGGTAATCTTTCGACAGGCGTTCGTAAAGAGGTGCCAGGGCCGCATGTCCAGTAAAGGATGCCGCAATTGCAATGATCTTCGTGTCCGCGCCCTTCTCGGTTGGGCCTAGAAGAAAGGAGTTCTCACGGGAGTAAAAATAATTGCTGGCATATTCTTCGGAGGTCATCCTGGCGGATGGTGAGCCCACCAACGCCTCAAACTTTCCAGCTTCATCCGCGAAATGGAAGGCGTGCAGGGCAGTGTCCCAATCCTCGTTCGTGTCGCCCATATTCCCGGGCCATTCCAGTTGAAAATCGCGGACAAAGACAGCCTCGATTTCCAGACGTCTAGTGGTATCGACTTCGAAAGCGATGATTGCGCCGGGTTCATGAACCGGGACAAATAGCGTTTCACGAACCGAAAAGCTGTCGCCGATGTAAACAATTGTGGCGGACTCGGGCCGGACAATCAACGTTCGCGCGAGCGTTTCCGCAGGCTGAGCGACGCCATCCACATGAAACCGCAAATGAAAATTGCTGAGGATTTTGAGCGGATAGACCCACGCCTCGAGGATCCCTTGCTCATTTCCCAAGAGGGCGGCGCGAGTGCCTGTGGCTGAAACAAACTCCCAAGGACGTACGGGGCGCGAAAGTTCGAGCGATTGTCCCGGCGGAACGGCAAAGGACTGGGAGCACATCAGAAGTGTGAAGCATGCCAGAATGATTGCCCCTACGCCGCGCGATCGTCCTGTCGTCTTCTGCACTTGCTGCCGGGCACGCGGTTCCGCAACTGTACGACCGCGCATTAGTTATCCGGATTCAGACTGGCCGCATACATCTCATCGAGCAGATCCTGCGAGTGGCCATCATAATCTGCGTCAAGAGACCACATGAACGTACCACCCAGGCCGTGCTGCCAATCCGCGTACGCGACGCGATAGTACGTCGAGAACTCGTCGTCGTACGTAATGAAACCCTCCTTGCCATCAGTTCTCAACATGTAGGGCACAAGCGCAATCGGATCGTAGAAAGTTTGCCACCCTTTCTTGTTGATCCGCTGCTTAATCCAAGTTCCATAGTTCACCGAAAGGACGCTGCCATTGCAGTCGCCATTATGTTCGTGGCTGGCGTTGGCGCACACTCCAAATAATTCGCTGACCTGGCTGTAAAAATATCCATAAAAAGGTGTGCCGAGGTTGAGCTGGAGGGGCGGTACTCCCTCTTGGAGAAAGATTGCAATCGCCTCGTTGGCCGCGCCGCCGGGCTGGCACTCCCACGGGTCGGGATCGTTCGAGTCCCAGAAAATCTCTGAATTCAGCTGTCCATCCGCGGTCCACGGACCAGCGCAGTCGTACATCATAATGTTGAAGTAATCGAGCAGTGGGTTCACTTGGGGAACATCGTATCCGCCCTGGCCTCCCCAGGGGGGAACGTCAGCAGAAAGCACGTAGTTCGGGGATGGGAACGCCATGCGCAAGGCAAACAGCAGGTTGTAGAAGGTGGTGGATTCTTCCGTTGAAGGATATTCCCAGTCGAGGTCGAGGCCATCGTATCCCTTTTCCTGGATGAAGGTCCATAAGTTGCCGACGAGAGTCGCCGTCAGACCCGGATTTCCGTCCAGCGCGGGGTAATCGCCATTCAATCCGAGGAGTACTTTGACCCCCGCTTTGTGCGCTTTTCGAAGCAGAGTCGGTTCGATAAATCCATCCGGGACGGAAAGCGAGCCGTCGGAACCGAAACTCACACCAAAATGATTGATATGCGTCAATTTTGCAATGGGAATCTGCGCGGCCGCGTAGGGCGGAGTCTGATACTTACTCCAATATCCGTAATCGCCTACCACGCGCTTCGTCAGTTGGGATGCCGGACGGCTTGGCGAGTTCTGGCTCTGGACGCTTGCGCATATGAGGACGAGGCTAGCTAACAAGACGGTTACCCGCCGGATGCAAGTCTGGGCGTGATCGAATCGAATGCTCATACTGGACCTTTCATTACGCGGTTACGTTACGCGGTTACGGCGTGATCTGAAATTATGCTGCCCGTTCTACAAGTACGCATTCTGCTGCATGAGTGCAATTCATTGCACGTTGAGCCCCGTTGATGCAAAGAAGGCCAACGATAATCCTGTTGGCAAATTTCCTGCTGCACGAATTCTTCCACCCGCAGTCGCGTCGTCATTCGGCGCACTAGAAGACGACCTTAACCACATACTGGCATGCTCGCGGTTGGACCGCCAAATAAGTGATCTGCCCCAAGTCAGGATCGCCAGCGTAAGTGTCAGGCGTACCGAAAACCGGATGGTTGAAAGCATTTTGGGCCTCGAGGCGCAGCTCCAAATGCACTCCCTCATACACGTTCGACAACAGGAACTGCTTGCTGATCGATAAGTCGCTGGTGAACGAGCTTGGCGTGCGGATGGATGAAGTGGTTCGCCCGGCCGAGCCCAGAGTAAACGGCGCCGGAACCTGGATCACTTGAGGATTGGCGAAATAGTTGTTCACCCAGTTCCTGTCGCTCCCATGTTCCCGTTCGGGCTTGCTCACGAGGTCGGCCGTCTGCGGGCCGTAAGTGGGGATTGGCGTGCCGCCGTTGAAAGTGAAGAAGCTTAGCGGGCGTCCGGAGTGGAATTCCCAAATGCCGTTCGTCTTCCATCCGCCGATTATGGCGTCGAGCACAGTCGGCATATTGCCCAGCAGCGACTTGCCGCGCCCGATCGGCAGATCGTAACTATACGAAAATTTCAGCATGTGAGGCACGTCAAAGGTGGAGAGGCCCCGTTCCAGCCACGGCTGGTTCGGATCCTGCAGAGCATAGCCAGAATTAGGACCATAATTGCCCAGCCAAGCCACGTTGGTGTCATACATAGAGGAATCGTCGATCGATTTCGACCAGGTATAACTCACCAAAAGCTCAAAGCCGTTGCTGTAGTGCTTTTCCGCGGTGAGCTGCAGAGCGTGATAGATGGAGCTGGCAGTGGGCGGGACATCCGTCGTCACGCCAGTGTATTGAGGAAACGGAAGTTCCAGTTGAAAGCCTTGAACCTGTGCGCTGGACAGTGGGCTGTTCGGGTCGCTGATTGGTCCCCCGTTGAGAGAGGAGAAGGGATTGTTGACGTAGGTTTCCAGCGACGCGATCTGGCTTGGGCTGTAACTGTCAGCCTGTTTTCCGAGAACATCGTAGTTATTATCACCGCTGAAATAAAGGTGGGTTCCCTTCTTGCCAATATAGTGAGCAGCGATCAGCACGCTCCAGGGTAGCTGGCGCTCGATGCCGAGCGTCCAGGTCTCCTCGTATGGTGTTTGCGCCGCCGCGCCGGTGCGGAGCGGACCAATTGCACCGAAGCCGACATCGTTCAGAAGACCAAGCGAACTTCCGGCCGGCTGGATCAGGCCATTGGGATAGGGATTGCTCAGATGCACCCAGGGAGTGTTTCCCTGATTTAGATAAGTGTTAATCAGGACCGTGCTCTGGTTGAAACCCTGGGAACCGTAGCTCAACAGACCATTGGCGCCGGAGCGTGTTTGGCCGAAGAAGATACCGTAACCCCCGCGTAGCACCATTTTGTCAGCGAACTGGTAGGCGAAGCCGATCCGCGGCTGGATGTCTTTCCAGTCGGTGAGCCAGTTGTTGCGTACGCTCGAACTGTTAAACTCCTCGCCGCCGAGCAGCGGGCGGGTGACGGGATTTCCGGTGATCGGATCGGGGTACGAAATGGTTCCGCCGTTGATCGGATTTACCACCGTCGGATCGAACCAATTCATGCGGTTGTGGCGCTCGGTCCTGGGAAGCGACACGTCGTAACGCAGTCCCAGATTGAGCGTAAGCCTGCTGGTTGTTTTCCAATTGTCCTGAACAAACCCAGCGTACTGGTGATTCTCGGTTGCAGGACGAAACTGAATTTCGTAGGCGCTATTTCCGCCTCCCTCCATCTGCCCCATCATGAAACTGGCCATTCCATCGCCGCCACAATCGGTCAGGTCGCCGGAGAACGGACATAGAGAACTGCCAGTATTGTCAAAACTAAAAACACCCAAAGGGGCGTTCGTCTGGATGTAATTCTGCTGGTGCACACGGCCCTCGAATCCGAACTTCCATTCATGCTGACCGTGGACTTTGCTTAACAGCACGGAAAGTTGCCCGGTAGCCTGGCCCTGCCGGTAATTGCCGTAGGGGTCGTTTCCTGCGCTGGTATAGCCGGCCGAATAATAGCCACCACCGATGAACATGGCGGGAACGCCGTTGAATCCGTTCGACTCCAGGTACGATGGAAAGCCCAGCGTACTAAGAGGATTCGAGTTCTGGCTCGAGTTGTAGGCGTCAATTGTCGTTGTTCCGCGGGTAAAACCCAGGGTCGTGGTGAGCAGCAAAGCCGGAGTGAAGGTGTGGGTATCGTTGAGCGAAAACAGGTGCGCGTTGCCTTTGTTAATTCCGCTGCCACAGGGATCGATGAAGGAACTGAAGCATCTGTAGGGAGTTTGGTGATTCCAGTCTTGTGAATACTTCGCGCTCAGCAGATTCCTCTGGCTGAAGCGATGATCAATTTTTACATCGAACTGCTCGTTACTGCTGGGAATTGCTCCCGTGGTGAACCAATTTTGATAGATCGATCCGTTCGGCAGGTTCGCCGTAGGAAACAAGTTCATCATCTTCTGTGCAACCGGATCGATAAGATTTCCCGGCGCCTGGGGCAGTTGGTAGGGGGTGCCATTCAACGTCGGATTTCCGGGGCTGGTGTAGTTTGCAATGTTGTTGTACGGGATGGCAGTGGCACGCACCGGCCCGCCGTCGCCGGCGTTGTAGGTGCCGGAATAAGGGTCCCAGATCTGCCCCGCAGTTACGCTGCAGTTTCCGTTGCCGTCAAACGTTCCGCCGTTCGCCGCGCACACTTCGCCAAAATCACCGGTTCGTTCGGCCGCGCTCGGTACACCCGCGAAGTTCGTGCCCAGGGTGCTGGCGAGCGTGCCGTCCCAGTCGAAAAAGAAAAAGGTCTTGTTCTTGATGATGGGGCCGCCAATCGTGCCGCCAAAATCGTTCCGGTGGATGGGCGGAAGGGGGAAGCCCAGTTCGTTGTTGAACCAGTTGTTGGCGTCGGTGATGTTGTTGCGGAGGAAGTCGTAAACCTCGCCATGAAAGCGGTTGGTTCCGGAACGCGTGATCATGTTGACGATCGTCGCGCCCGAGAAGCCGTATTCCGCGCTGAAGTTCGACTGCTGTACTTTGAACTCTTCGATGGCTTCCGGCGACTCGACGTAGGTTGCGTAGGTAATTCCGCCATTGGGTTCAAAGTTGGTGACCGAGGAGCCATCCGTCAGAATGTCGGCGCTGGCGCCGCGACTGCCGTTGGAAACAAAATTCGTCCCATTCGTGTCCATGACGCTATTGGCGTCGCTCATGTCGGTAACGCCGGGCGTCAGATAGATCAAATCCTGCACCCAGCGGTTGAGCAAGGGCAAATCATTAATGGCCCTGCGGTCAATGACCTCGCCAGTCACAGCATCTTCAGTGTGAATGGTTTCAGTCTGGGCTTTGACGTCGACGCTTTGCGAGCCGCCGGCAATCTTCAACATCATGTCGGCAGTGGCGTTTTCAGTAACGTTCAGCCGGATGTGAGTGCGGACACTTTTCTCAAAACCCTTCACCTCGACTGTCACGGAATACAGCCCGGGCGGAATGGCAACAAAAAGATAGCGCCCTTCCTTGTCCGACTTGGTCGTGAACTTGTAGCCCTTTTGCTCGTCGGTCAGAACCACGGAGGCGTTCTGCACCATCGCTCCGCTGCTGTCGGTGAGAATGCCGCTGACGGTACCGTAGTAGGATTGGCCGAAAATTGCGGCGGGCAAAAGGATGACCAGAGCGATGATTACATTCCGAAATATACGTTGATAGATTTGCTGCGGTATCAAAACGGACGAACCCATACTGGCCTCCGTGAGCCCAACTTCTGGTGATCCTCAACAACATTTTGCGGTTCCGACACTTTCGCCGGACTCTTCCCGTGATAGCATCTTCCCGCACATTAAAACGATTGATTATGAGAAGGTGTGCGGCAAAATGCAAGAACGATTCGTGCCAACGCAAAGAAAAAAGTCGAAACATTGACTGGAGGTAACATTGAACAAAATCATCGCGATCCTCGAACGGTTTTTATTATTGCCCTCATTATTGTTGTCACCGTTATTATTTCTTGGCATTCTCTGCGAGGCGCAAACCATCCACGTCGATATCGCGCCCGAGAACTCCACCAATCACTTTCGCCCCAATGAAACTCTTGGCGCCGGAGTCGATCGCATTCCCGCTGAAGCGATTGATCACGATCTAGTGCAGCCGAATCTGGCGCGGGCTCAAGCTGCGGGCTGGCAAACCGTTACCTACCGTAACAATACGGAACTCACCATCGAGGCCTGGCACTGGAATTCTCAGGGAAAATGGAGTGAAGCTGGCGAAAACGGATACTTCACGGGATCGACTACACCGGGCGATCCCATCCGTTATTCCTATGGATATTCCTTGCCGCATCGGGGATTTACGCGAAATGACGGCACTCCCGACGCGGGCTACTCGCGTATGACGGATGGAGATGAGAGCAGCTACTGGAAAAGTAATCCTTATCTAACGCAGCGTTTCACCGGGGAAAGCGATGCGCTGCATCCGCAATGGGTGATCCTTGACCTGGCGCAAACCCAGCCTGTCGACAGCATCCGCATTGCATGGGCCGAACCCTACGCCACGCAATTTGTGGTGCAACACTGGGTCGGAGTCGAAGATCCGATGCACGATCCCGTTCATGGCGTGTGGCAATCGTTTCCGCTGGGCACGGTTGATCACGGGTCGGGCGGGGCCGGCGTGCTGCGCCTGAGTGCCAGCCCCATGCCAGTGCGGTTCGTACGCATTCTGATGACGGCATCTTCCAATAGCTGTGGCGCGCAGGCATCGTCCGATCCGCGTGCGTGCGTCGGTTATGGGATTCGCGAGATCTATCTTGGAACAGCGACCGGGGATGGCCTTTTCCACGACCTCATCAGGCATGTGCCCGACCAGGAACAAACTACGACCTATTGCTCTTCCGTCGATCCCTGGCATGGGGCTTCCGACATCGGCACAACCAAGCAAGCACAGGTAGGGTTTGACGTCTTTTTCACAAGCGGCGTCACGCGGGGTCTTCCGGCGATGATCCCGGTTGCTTTGCTCTACGACACACCTGACAACGCCGTTGCTGAAATTGCCTATCTGAAGAATCGTAATTATCCAGTCTCCTACGTGGAAATGGGAGAAGAAGCAGACGGGCAATATTTCGGTCCCGAGGATTACGGCGCGCTCTATGTTCAATGGGCCACCGCGCTTCACCGACTCGATCCCACTCTTAAGCTTGGTGGGCCATCATTTCAGGGAGTCAATCAAGATATCCTGACCTGGCCCGATGCGCAGGGGAACGCGTCATGGACCAATCGTTTCATCGAGTACCTGAAACGGCACGACCACTTGAAGGATCTGGCATTTTTCTCTTTTGAGCACTATCCCTACGATCCTTGCAGAATTCCGTGGGGTAGCCTTTACGATGAGCCTCAGCTCGTGACTCGCATCATGCAGGTCTGGCGTGACGATGGAGTGCCAAAAGAGACACCGCTCTTCATAACCGAGGGGAATCTTTCGTCGAGCGCCAGCGAAACGTACATGGATATCTTCTCTGGTCTCTGGCTCGCCGATTACATCGGATCATTTCTCACCGCCGGGGGGAACGGCATCTACTTCTTCCACTATCTGCCTCTACCGATGGAGCATGGATGCAACGACTCTCCGGGAACATTCGGCACGCTCACGGTCGACCGCCAGTACAACATTCAGCAGCCGCTTGCGCAGTTCTTTGTGGCGCAGCTGATTAATCTCGAATGGGTAGCTCCCGGTGGGCAAACGCACGACGTATTCCCCGCCAAAAGCGACATCTACGACGATGCCGGGCATGCGCTGGTTACGGCTTATGCGGTGAAACGTCCTGAGGGCCAATGGTCTGTGCTTCTGGTGAATCGCGACCAGAAGAATGCTTATCGCGTAAAGATCGCGTTCGACGCAGGCGCCGGCGAACATAGTTCATCGTTCGACGGACCGATCGAGCTCTCCACTTTCGGAAGGGATCAGTACCAGTGGCATCCGGGGCACACGCGTCCTGCCGGACATGCCGAACATCCGATGGAGCCGACGGTGGTGATGGAGACGGCGGGTACGGCAGATCCTGACGGGCCGATTCTGCATATCCAGCAGACCGCGGATGCAAACACGTCTTATGAACTGCCGGCAGCGTCGGTAGTTGTGATTCGGGGAAACATTGTTAAACGCTGATACAGTCTTGTGTGCATGAAGAAGCTCACACGTCGCCATTTCGGCAAGAGTTTGGCGGGAACCGTCGCGGGTGCTGTGGTCAGCGTTTCCTTCCCGCCAATGGCATTCGCAAAATCAGCCGAGCCCGAGTTGCTGCGATTCCCGCCGAACTTTGTCTGGGGCTGCGCGTCCGCTGCTTATCAGATTGAGGGAGCGGTGAACGAGGACGGACGGAAGCCCTCCATTTGGGATACTTTTTCGCATACTCCGGGCAAAAGTTTTCAGGGGCAAACAGGCGACATCGCCGATGATTCCTATCATCTCTACAAAGAAGATGTGAAATTGCTGAAGAACCTGGGAGCGGGCGCTTACCGCTTCTCGATTTCGTGGTCGCGAATCTTCCCTGACGGGACGGGGCAGCCGAACGAGAAGGGACTCGCGTATTACGAGCGCGTGGTTGATGAACTCCTCAAGAACAATATAGCGCCCTACATCACACTCTTTCATTGGGATTTGCCTCAGGCGTTGCCCGGCGGCTGGCAGTCACGCGATACCGCAAAAGCGTTCGCCGATTATGCCGCCTATGTTTCCGGCAAGCTTTCGGATCGCGTCGGCCACTTTTTCACGATCAATGAGTTCGGGAGTTTCACCGATGCCGGCTACCAGACGGGAGAGTTCGCGCCGGGCCTGAAGCTACCCGATGCGCAGGTAAATCAGGTGCGCCACCATGCCGTATTGGCGCATGGCATGGCGGTACAAGCGATTCGGGCCAACGCCAGGACCGGAACACAGATCGGTCTTGCGGAAAATGCCGCGGCCTATGTGCCGGTGATCGAGAGTCGCGAGCACATCGAGGCGGCGCGGCGCGCGACGCGCGAGGAAAATGCTTCCTTTCTTACGGCGATCATGGAGAGCAAGTATACCGACAGCTATCTCCAGCACGAGGGCGCAAATGCTCCCAAAGTGGAGGCCGGCGACATGAAGATCGTTGGCAGTCCAATTGATTTTGTAGGTCTTAATGTGTACTCGCCGTTGTATGTTCGGGCGGACGCGGCTCCGGCTGGCTACAAAGTCGAACCACAGCAGTCTTCTTATCCGCACATGGCGTCGCCGTGGCTGACCATCGGGCCCGAGGTGATCTATTGGGCGGTTCGCAACGCCAGCGAAATTTGGGAACCACGGGCTCTTTTGATCACGGAAAACGGCTGCTCGGCAGACGATATGATAACCGCTGACGGACGCGTCGAAGACACCGATCGCGTGATGTACCTGCGCAATTACCTGACCCACCTGCATCGCGCCGCATCGGAGGGCTACCCAGTCAAGGGTTATTTCCTCTGGAGTCTCCTCGATAATTACGAGTGGACCGACGGTTATAGCAGGCGATTCGGTATTCACTACGTCGACTTCAAGACGCAGGCGCGCACACCGAAGCTGAGTGCGGAATGGTACCGCGAAGTAATCTCGCGTAATGCAGTCGGGTAAGCCCGCGCATCGGTGAGTAAGCTGACTTTGACTCTGTCCTGAGAACTGGCCGCAGATCGAGCCTTGACTGAGGAATTCGAAGCTGATCACCTCTTAAGATCGGAAGTCGAAATTATCCGAGCGGAGATATGGGAAAAGATTATCGAAGGCGCGCCATGCGGTGTGCCGCAATGTTTTCTTGTGCGCTGTATTTGTGCTTCTCCGCCGCGGCTGCGTCGAAACCGTGGCCGCCTGCCCAAGCAAATGAGTGGTGTTCACAACAACCGTGGCTCGTGGGCAGTGATTTTATTACGAGTACAGCCATTAACGAACTGGAAATGTGGCAGCCCGACACTTTTGATCTGCCTGCGATTGACCGCGAACTGGGCTGGGCCCAGTCGTTGGGTATGAATACGATGCGGGTATTTCTGCATAATTTGTTGTGGACGCAAGATCCTGAAGGTTTTCTGCACCGAATGGACGAATTTCTGGAAGTCGCCGACAAGCACCACATACGAATTCTGTTCGTGCTGTTGGATTCCGTATGGGATCCAAATCCGCACCTCGGGGAACAGCGGGCGCCGAAACCTCACGTGCATAACTCCGGCTGGGTGCAGGCGCCCGGGGCCGGACTTTTGAAAGACAAGTCTCGCTGGAATAAAGAATTGAAGCCTTACATCGTAGGAGTGCTTCGCCGTTTCGGCCAGGACAAACGGGTGCTGATGTGGGACCTGATGAATGAGCCGGACAATGATAATTCTGTTTATAAGGCTGAAGAGCTGCCGGATAAAAGCGCCCGGGCGCTGAAACTCTTGCGCAAGGAATGGAAATGGGCGCGCCAAGTAAATCCGTCGCAGCCGCTCACCAGCGGGGTGGGGGGAGGGGAGTGGTCGAGCGATTCTTCGCTGAGCAAGATGGAACGCTTCCAGCTGCGGAACTCAGATGTCATCACGTTTCACAGTTACGATCCGCCGGAGGAGACGAAGCGCCGGATCGACTCTTTGCGCCGTTACAATCGTCCGATCGTGTGCACGGAATATATGGCGCGGCCGCTCGGGAGCACCTTCGCTTCCATTTTGCCGCTGCTGAAGAAAGAACACGTCGGCGCCTATAACTGGGGCTTCGTGAACGGAAAGTCTCAAACTATTTATCCGTGGGATTCATGGGAGAAGTCGTACGAGGCAGAGCCCACGGTGTGGTTCCACGACATTTTTCGCCAGGACGGCACGCCGTACGATGCAAAGGAAGTTGAATTGATCCGCCAATTGACCGGGGCGGATGCAAGCGGCCGATAAGCATGCAGAATGGAGCTTCGAAGACGGTAACGAGCGGGATCGCGAGAATTATTGTGTTGCTGGCGTGGGCCGTCGTCAGCATCCGTCGTCAACCGCTTAGGTCACGAGGGTACACGAAGAAAGGCCTGGAAACCGAATCCCTCGTGGCACCTCGTGCCCTTGGTGGTGAAAGGTTTTTTCGGTGATGGGTGAAACTGCACAACTACCCAAACTTAGGATGGCGGGCATGATCAAACTGTACCAAACAGAAGACCGCAGAATTAGCTTTGTCTTTATCCTTTTCCTGAGCCTGGCGTGGTTCGGGGTGATCGCGAGCCCTACCCTCCTCGCACAGAACGAACCTTCGATTATTGTGAACTGGCAGAAAACAACAACAAACCGAACCGTTCCCACTCTGCAAGCGGTTGTCAATCCGATGTTGCGTCGTGGATCGCCTCTTCACGATGCCTCGTTCGAAGCTCTGCGACGGCTGGGCGCTGATTATGTTCGCTATGCATTTTGGCTACCCTATCCGAAGCTGTCTGTGGCCGAGTTGCGCCCTCCTGATGCCACGCAAACCTATTGGGACTTTCAATACATGGATCCGCTGGTTGAGGATTTTCTGCAAGCTTCGGAGGGCCACAGCAGCGTCATGAGCTTCAGCACCATCCCGCAATGGATGTTCGTTACGCCTCAGCCAATCACGTTTCCGGACGATCCTAATCAAGTCATCTGGAATTATTCGCAAGGCACGCAGCTTCCCGATGTCAAAGCGCTCGGAGATTACTATGCGCGATTAGCGAGCTGGTACACTCAGGGCGGATTCACCGACGAATTAGGGAAAGTCCATTCTTCCGGGCACCATTACGATATCCGCTACTGGGAGGTCTTCAACGAAGTCGATGGCGAGCACGACACCACGCCCCAGCAATACGTCGAACGTTATGATGCGGTGACTCAGGCAGTGTTGAAGGTCGCCCCTTCGATGAAGTTTGTGGCGCTCGCCCTGTCTGGGCCCTCCGATGCTGCGAAGACGTTCGCATATTTCGTGGACGCGAAGAACCACAAAGCCGGCGTTCCGTTGGATTACATTTCCTTCCACGTCTACGCCACGTCATCGGGCGATCAAACGCTGGAGGACTGGCAATACACATTTTTTAACCAGGCAAGCGAATTTGTTTCTGTAACCCGTTACATCCTTCAGCTTCGAGATATGTTGTCGCCATCGACAAAAGTGATGGTCAATGAAGCGGGCTCGATCCTCTCCGGCGACATGAGTCAGGGCGTATCGGGTCACATCGAGAAACCCATTCCGCCTGCCTACTGGAATCTAAGTGGAGCCCTCTATGGCTACCTCTATATTGAGTTGGCAAAACTCGGGGTCGACACGGTTGGCGAGTCACAACTGGTCGGCTATCCTTCGCAGTTTCCGAGTGTCGCGATGCTCGACTGGACGAACGGCAAACCGAATGCCCGCTATGCGGTTCTGGAGCTGATCAAGAACAATTTCGGGCCAGGAGACGAACTACCGGCCACCTATGTGCAAAGCAACGGCTCTTTTGCGGAGTCCGACGCCATTGAAGCGCAGGCCTTTATCCGGGACGGCCATCGAAAGTTGATGCTGATTAATGAGCGAAATCGCGAGGTCGCTGTAAAACTTCCCAAAGAAGGTCTCGGGGCTACAATCCAGGCCATCGGAGGAGTGTCACCGGAGACAGTCACGCAGAAGGTTGGAGATGCCATAGTCCATCTGATACCTTTCTCTGTCTCTATTATTGCTTTAAGGGATTAAGGCAAGGTTATCTGCGGATTCGACGGGGTGCTCTAGAGTTGCGCCCCCCTAGGCGAAAATCTCGTTCACCTTATCCCGTGTCTGCTGACTTCGTGATGGTTTCAAGTACCGCATCGTACTCTCCA